>BQJT01000462.1 GCA_021604845.1 Cyclobacteriaceae bacterium | reverse complement strand
GCTTCATAACCGCCTTGCTGGTAGGCCTCATCGGTGACCAGATATCCAGCGCTGCCATTACAATGGGTGACCACCACAGTATTAGTGAATGGGGAATGGTCTTTAATCGTCATCCCAATTTCGGTCATAACTTCACCGGATATCCCGGCAAACACAATGCCTCCTACCTTTAGTACGGACAAGGTGATGGCTGTTGGATCTGCAGGCTCCAGCGCCTGGTTGGGCTGGTAGTTGTCCGTGGGTTTTCTCCCTTCTGCGTTAATGGTTATTTGATTGGCAGATACGGCAGCACCGCCATAGGTTTTGACCGCCCCGGTCACCTTAACCACTTCTTTTGCAAGTATCATCCCAATGGCATCAATGTCACGGAAACGGTCGTTTGGTCCATAGATGGGATTAATATCTCCGGAAGCCCCGGCGGTAACCGGAGCAATCAACTGCCCACCCATCAACTCTTCTACAAACCTGGAAGTAGCTCCCGGCCAGTCACCGGTTATCTGGTAGTTATCCTGTCCACCGGTGGTGCCATGGGTAGCCCAGTTGGTCAACACCGCCATTGGCTGACCCGATGTATCATCTATCCTAACTACCGAAACTTCCTTATCACAGGGGCCATCAGGATTTCTGCCCAACCACACATTGCCGTCGGCAAACCGTGCCCGCCGGTTGATGTTCATGTTACAGCTACCCTTACCAGCGCCAATTTTTGCCGGTACCAGATTGCCAGAAGCTTCGGTGGCTGACTCTACGATTTTCTGCTGTAAAAGTGCTACATAATCAGTGACCGCACCATGGTCGCTGTCACCATAGGTGTTGTTCCGTGGTCCCCCGTGATTATGGGTGGCCACAAGCAAAATGTTGGCGGCAGGGATACCGGTTGATGCTTCAATCAGTTGGGAAGTCTCCCGACAAAATTGATCGCTAAATCCAATCAGATCAGCGGTAATTAAAGCGGCTTTGGTTTGATTATCGGCAAAAACTACCGTGGAGGCGTAAAGTGAATCATGAATGCCCTGATAGACATCCTTTCTGCCACCGTAACCGCTCATAGGAATGGGTACCGTAGGGGTGATATTGATCTTTGACAGGCCAACTTTAAGGTTATTTTTCTGCTGGCTTACCCCTGAAACCCAGGTAAGGCAGCTTAAACAAAATATAATAGTTAGCAGTCCATGTGAAGCGGCATTGGGCGTATACGGGAAATAGTTCATCAGCAGGTGGAAAATTTCGAACAGTTTAATATAATAAACTGTTCGAAAGATATCACTGAAACTATTTCGAAATCATCAACCCCTTTTGTTGAAGAGAGTTTGATTGATTAAAAAGTGTAACCCACTGAGAGCCTAATGTTTCTGTTGTAGGTTGAAAGGTTCCCTATACCATCTACTGTCAACATACCAAGTTCACCGCTTAGGTTAACATTGAAACCATTGGGGAACTCATATCCAATACCGAGTACCGGAGCAATGTCGAGCTCACTAATGGTATCCGTAGTATCTTCTCCACTGGTGATTTTGGAGCCGTCCACTTCCAGATCATAATTGCTGCTTAGGTGATAAGAGAATTGCGGGCCTAAAAAAATGTTAAATCCATCGGATACGTATAACCTCAGTAAAAGCGGCAAGTCCAGGTAATTCGAGTTAATAGTGCCTTCGGCAACAAAACCCCCGGCATCAAGGGTAGTGCCAGTGCCTTTCTGGGTATAAAGTATCCCCGGTTCGAGCCCTACCAGTTGCGAAAGGCGGATATTGACATAGACACCGAAATGCCCTCCAAAATGTGTTTTCCAGGCATCAGGATAAACTAAAGTTCCCTGGAATTCCAATGACGGGAATTCATTGGTCCAGCTGTTGACATTCCCACCGGCTCGAATGCCAAACCGGCTGATTGGATATTCTTGCTGGGCAGATGCTTGCTGGTTTGCCAGTAGCATTATAGTGGTTATTATAGGAATAATAAATCGATGTGTTTGTGCTAAAGATTTCATAGTGCAATTATTTGTGTTTGACTATTGATTGCACATGAGGAGAAAAGGTTACCCTGGGGAGGGGGAGACCATACCTACAAACTTCATCTACCCGATAATAAAGCAAGTTACTATACCTATACAGATGATGGTTTCAGTTTAATAAATCATAAGGTTTCATAAAAATGAAGCTTGTTCTTTAGTGAGTTAACTTCTTTTTGCAGTGAACTAATTTGTCCCAATAAATGGTTAATGACCTCTATTCCCTCCAGGTTGATGTCTAACCTGTAATGGAATTCGATATATTTTTCCAGTACCGGAAGCTGGTCATGTTCCACAAAAGATGACTCTTCCTTGGTAAATACTTCGATCAACCCCATTTCTTGCAGGGAACGGATAAATGAGAACTCGATATTGTGATGTGTACAGATCTCCTCTATTGCGATTAAATTCTCTGTTTTCATAGTCTGGATAGTTCTGTAAATAATTCCTTCTGTTTACCGGATAGACCGGTGGGGATTTTGATAGAATAGGTG
>BQJT01000461.1 GCA_021604845.1 Cyclobacteriaceae bacterium | reverse complement strand
GTTCCGTCGGTATAAACTTGCTTCAACCCGTGGTCCGATGGCAACTCGAACTTTCCTTCTTTAGCGATAATTCTGGCATTGAAATAGGCCATGTGATCAAACCTCAGGTCCAAATCCGTGCTATTTCCCCGAATAAGTATCTCTGAAATCTGTTGACCTGTATTTTCAAGTTCAAGGGACCCGTAATTTGTATCTAAGTCCAGGCTTCCGGTAAGTTCTCTTATTCGAACCTTGGAAAAGCTGGTTTTGCCGGTCACTACCTGGGAATTCTTTACATCAATCTTATCAGTACGTGAATCCATTTTCAGATTCACTACCTCATCCAATTGAATGGTTGAGGAATTACTCTGTAGGTAAACCTCCAACGCCTGTTCAACATTCAGTTCTGCGGATTTTAAAAGGATATCGCTAGTTGCTATTTTACTTATATCCGCATTTCCAAACCGAATGCTAAGATGGGCTTCGCCAAGAAGTTCCTCCGCTTTAAAATTTCCATTACTCAGATCTATCCTGGTAGTTCCCGATCGATCGGATAAAAACACGTTTCCATATTTGTTCGTTATTTCCAAATCAAGTGTCTGCGGAACATATACCTGATAATCAATGGTTAGCTGATCCTTGCTGATTATGGTTTGTGAATACCCGCTCAACTCGTTCCAGAAGTCTCTTAACCAGCCATCGGATTTGGTCAACTCAGTGGTTATCTGTACTTGTGCCCCAACCTTGGTAAATTTTATTTCAGTTCGATCAAGTAAACGCTCAGCGGCTAGATCATCTTTCCCAAATGCAGTGATGGTAATAGCGATCTTCATGGAATCTTTATCCCAGCTCTTTACTATTACATCGCCGTACTTGTTATGTAATCCCAGTGAGGACTGGGAACTCACTGGGTACTGTTTAGCCACAGTCTTGGTAAGTTTAGCATTGTCAGTTGCCATACTGTAGTGGCAACTGAAAATCGCCAGTACTAAAACCAGCAGATTACAGATCCAGAGATTCAACCGCTTCATCATCAACTTTACTTTCAATTTCGTTTAGAATATGTTCTAGTATCTCAAGCTTTGCTCTTTGATTTTCAATCATCGCCTGGGCCACTTCTTCCTGATCGAATCGCTCGCGCAAATCGCTTTTTAGTTCCAGATATGCATCGTCAAGTATCTCAAGATCCTCCCATATCATGGCATCTACATTATTTTGGTGGGCCACAACCTCGGCCATTTTCAAGTTAATTAGCCTTATATAGTGTTGCTCTGTTTCAGCAAGTTCTTCCGGCATTTGTGCTTCTATTTCGGTACTGACTACATACCAGCCCACCGCCGCCAGTATCAACAACGAAGCCGCAATTTTAATCCAAGCAGTCCATGGCTTGCCTGTATTAGTATCCAGACCTTTTTCAATATGCCTCCACATGTGCTCAAAATCCTGAGAGCTGGTCTCGAACTCTTCTCTATGAGTATTAACATATTGTTTAAATGCGTCTTCAGACATTAGATTATACTTGGTTTAGAATTGATCTAATCTTACTTTTTGCTTTACTGTATTGTGCTTTGGAAGCGGACTCCGAAATACTGAGAATTTCTGAGATCTCCTTGTGATCGTACCCCTCAAAAACATACAAATTCAACACTGTGCGACATCCCTCAGAGATCTGATCCATGGCTTTTTTAATTCGATCTACCTGGTATTCCTTCTCCTCTTCCGTTTCACATTCATCGGGTGAGATCTCCAATTCTTCATCAGATATCAATTTAAAAACTTTAGATTTTTGCAGTTGATTGAGACATCGATTTACCACAATCCGTTTGATCCATGCGGGGAACAGCTCTTCCTTTTTCAAGGTATTAAGTTTGGTAAAAGCCTGAATAAAGGAGTCTTGAAGTACATCTTTCGCATCATCATCATTGCCCATCATTCTTCTACATATATTGTACATCGCCGCAGCATATAGGTTGTAGAGCTCATACTGTGCTTTTTGATCTCCAGCCTGACTGCGGTTAATCAGATACTTATGTAATGAAATCGCTTCAGACTTCAATCTTCCGTTTGTTACTAAATGAAGGACACCCAAGGATCAAAAGGGTTTCCAAAATTGTTAATTTTTTTTGTGCTATTTTAATTGCCACTAGTCAAATGCCCTGATACTGAACCAAATGTGGATTAATACATTTATCACGAACATCAAAACATCTGGTTTAAATAATTATATGAACGGTAATAAATGTCAATTCTATGAAAGCAGCCCTTTACCATGATTTTGGAAAGCCATTGACCATCGATTCCGTTCCGGATCCAACACCTACTGCTGGAGGAGTGGTACTTGAAGTGGGATGTACCGGGTTATGTTTAAGCGATTGGCATGCCTGGATGGGTCATGATCCTGGGGTTTTGCTACCACATATTCCCGGACATGAGCTGGCGGGAACCGTAATTGAAACGGGGAATGAAGTAAGGCAATGGAAAATAGGCGACCGGGTTACCCTTCCCTTTGTATGCGGGTGCGGCAGATGT
>BQJT01000460.1 GCA_021604845.1 Cyclobacteriaceae bacterium | reverse complement strand
GCGCTGGGACAGCCAGTTAAAAGCTTGTCTTTAAATCCAGCCGAAACCTTCCGTGAAGAAGTTGATCTTAGCGGATTAGCCTCTGGCATGTACTACATCCACTTCCAGAAAGCGGATGGCGAGACGCAGATCGAGCGAGTGGTATTGAATGCAAATAAGTGATTTTTTCTTTAGTCGGCGGACGAATTACTCGTCCGCCGACTATCAAGTCATCCGATCAATTCAAATGATCGGATGACTTTACAAGTTAACCAAACAGCTTATATAACCATAATTTTAAACTTAATAATCCATGAATTATGAATCAAAAATTTAATTTACTCTTATTTGCATTGGCGCTTTTTAGCTTTAGCGCCCTTAATGCAGCGACGATTACCTTTACCGGTGGCGGTGATGGAACCACTTGGGAAGACCCTGCCAACTGGGATAGCGGTACTGTTCCGCTACCCGCTGATGACGTAATTATTACCGGAGCCAGTAGTGTGACAATCAGCTCTGTAGTCCCTGCCAATAGCTTGCGTATTAATATGACGGCTCAATTGACTGTTGTCAATCCATTTGGGGTACTTTCCCTCAACCGATTTACCAACAATGGTGCGATGCTTAGATTGAACGACAGTGGCAGATTGATTAATAACGGATCAATCACCATTGTACAAGGAGGCGGTGGCGATGCCATTGACGGTAACAATAATTCTGTAGTGATCAACAATGGTTTTATAAACATCATCAACGCCGGAAGCGATGTTATTAATCTTTCAAACAACGCTCAATTCACCAATAATAGCAATGGTACTATTTTTGGAGATCGGGCAGGAGACGGCATCGACTTGAATAATTCATCCGATTTCTTTAATCACGGATCAATATATCTGGATGATTTTAGTGATGAAGGGATTGAAATGAGTAATAATACTAGCTTTACCAACACTGGCTATCTAAGTATCAACGATGCCAACAATGACTTGGTCTGCCTGGATGATAATGGGACGGTGTTCACAAACTCTGGCAATATGGACCTGAGCGATGCCGGTAGTAGCGCAATTGAAGTAGATGATGGCATTTTCACTAATGAAGATGGTGGTACGATTAACGCGAGTGATATCCGGTCGAGTGGTCTTAATGTGGAATCCCAGGGAGAATTTGACAATTATGGGGTGATCAGCGTTCAAATGAATGCAAATAGTAGCGGTGATGACGGCGTTGATCTGGAGAGTAACTCTAGATTCCGTAACTTCAACATCCTGAATATCGCGATAAGTGGGAATGCCAATGCTAATACCATATTTTTGGATTCCTCTACTTCCCGTTTCAGAAATGAAGCTTGTGGTGTTGTCAATATGACCACCCAACATCGCATCGAGATCGATGGCGGAGCAATCCTGAGAAACGAAGGCGTTCTCGCCACAGTATATAGTGGCACCCACGACAATCAAGGTACATTAAATAACCTCGGGCAAATCAATGCGCCCAATGGCTTTAACATCGCTCCCAATGCAGTGGTTGGCGGCGGTACGATTAATGCCGCAGGGGCCGTACCTGCCCAAAGCGCTTGCAATATCAATATCGGAGCCATTGGCTGTGGTGGCAATACCATCTATAACCCTGCTCAGGATACCTATACTCAAACGGCAGATGGCTGCTACTATGTTGGTGGTTATGCTACCGATGAAATCAGCTATGCCTTCCAGGAGCTTTGTGGTAATGGCGAAATCGTAGCTCGCGTGGCCTCCTTTGTTGGCCAAGGCTGGGGCGGTGTAATGATGCGCGAAGACCTCTCCCCAGGTAGCCGTAAAGTGTCCTTGATGATGAATCAAAGCCAGGTAGCTCGCCGCGAAGTTCGGATGTCTCCTGGTGGATCGGCATTCCCACAGCAATTTCCTGCCTACGGTTACAGTTGGGTACGCTTAGTACGCAATGGCAATTACTTCCAGGGTTATATTAGCCAAAATGGTGTGAATTGGGCTTTTGTGATGAACCAATTTGTACCAATGGGCAACTGTATTCACATTGGTTTGGTCTCTACCAATTACAACCAGGTCAACTCTACATCTACCGTGATATTTGACAATGTATTCTTCTCGTCAGCGCCATTAATTACACCGGATTTACCGGAACAATTGGATATCGCCTTTGAAGAAGTTACCGAAGTTACTGAAGTTACCGAAGAAAGTATCTCCGTTTATCCAAATCCGACAAGTGGCAATATCACTATTGAGGTGAACAGTGCCCGCGATGAGGTAGTGGATATCCGGGTGATCAATTCTCTTGGCCAATCTGTAAAAAGCTTGTCTTTGAACCCAACGGAAACCTTCAGAGAGGAGGTTGACCTAAGCGGCTTGGCTTCCGGCATGTACTACATCCACTTCCAGAAGGCAGATGGAGAGACGCAGATCGAGCGAGTGATATTGAATGCAAATAGGTGATTTTTTCTTTAGTTGGCGGACGAATTACTCGTCCGCCAACTATCTAGTCATCCGATCAATTCAGCTGATCGGATGACTAGATT
>BQJT01000459.1 GCA_021604845.1 Cyclobacteriaceae bacterium | reverse complement strand
ACATTTATTCTGATTATTCGCTGCGTCTTTGGCCTGCCACTGGAATTTGTAGTTGCCTACATCAAGGGTCTGCATCGCTGCGGTGGACCAGGATGACCACGGACCGGCATTATTGCCCATAGCATCCACCGGCCGCCAGCGATAACGCAAGACAGTCACTTCGCAATTGTCGTCAGCCGTAGGGGTGGGCACGGTGAAGGTGCCTTCACAGGTCTCCGGATCATTTGGTACAACGATATCCATCGGGCAGCTAATGGTTGGGTCGATGTTATCTTCCACTGTCACGGTCGCCGTACACTGAGAAGAGGCCCCGTTGGTATCGGTAATCGTGTAGGTGACTGTATTCGGACCGATATTGCTGCAAGTGAAGCTATTGGGCGTGACCATTTCACTGGCAAAACCACACTCGGCTGTACTTCCAACCCCTACTGCACTGGCAGCTACCGAGGCGTTGCCATTGGCATCCAATTGCACCGTTTGATTACTACAGACGGCCATAGGAGGAGCGCAGGACGCTACTACCTCGAGCACCACCGTAGTCGGATTATAATTGACTTGCCACTCTCGGTCGGGTGGGAGGTTTGGAAGACTAGTAGAAGCAAAAGGACCGGTCACGCCACCGGCAGCAGTGATGATAGTAAAGGCATCACCGATGGATGGATTAAATCCACCGGTAAGGAAAACCCGCAAAATCTCCTGGGTAATGTTGGCCGTACCCGTTACATTGATACTGCCAAAATCACTAGTTGTCGTTCCCGATATTATAGTTCGGAACTCTCCCATGCCACTGTAGTTCCCGGTAATGTCAAGTACAGCATCGGGTGACATAAAATATTTAAGGGGTATTAATACGGCATTATTCACGAATGTAGGAATGATTAGGGTGCCGGATCCTCTAAAGAAATTGTTGTCATGATTAATTGTACCATTAGTGGAATTTAGGGTACTGAGTAGATCAACGACGGCAGTAGCCGAACTGGTATTAATCGTACCATCGTTTGTAAATCCTTCATTGCCGAGCCCCCATGAGTCATGAATATTCATAACACCAGTAGCTAAATTTTCAGCACTACCCGCTGACATACTCACATCACCAAATGCATCGAACGTACCTGCGTTGCTAAAAGCAACTGCGGTTGTGGTAAAGGAAAATATAGTAAAGAAAGAACTACTGCCTAAATCGACATCCCCCCCCACTTCATTGGTAAATTTTGAGTTGGCGTGTTGAATGGCAAAAAGCGTATGAAACAGATCCATCATTCCAGTGCTGCTATTGATCATGTCACCACCAGCAAGTCTAATTGGAGCATTGTTATCACCGTGAAGCAGACTATTGTTGGTAAAGTTGGTCCCGCTCACAATTCGCAGTTGACCAGCCGTTACATTGACCGTGCCATTATTAGTAATTTGCGCAGTGCTCGTGGTAAACAAAGTATGTTCGACGTTTACAGTAACATCTGCAGGTATAGGCTCGGGTGGGACACCGTTATCCCAACTGTTGGGATTTGACCAATTTCCACCCTGTACGGTGGTGTAGGAAGTAGGAGCGGGTACAGATAGTATGACATCATCGATATGCCAAACGTAGTAATCGGCAAGGAATGTAAAACGGACCCTCACATCCGGTTGATTGTCCGCAAGGGCGGAAATATCGATTTCCACCTCGCCAGTATTACCCTGATTTACTAGTTGTCCGACATTGATCGGAAAGTCCGTCCAGGTCGATCCGCCGTCATTACTAACCTCCAACTTGGTAAAATCCTCCCCTGAACCAGAACAACAAAAGCGGAAATGCTGATGAAATTTGAGGGTAACGTTGGAAAAGCCAGTGCAATTCACCGAAGGAGAGGTTAGTTTACCGGTATGCGTATTTGGGTATGGACCATTACCGGCCCCCATGCCGTTGCTATCGTAGGCATCGCCATTGTAACTCGCACAACCGTTAGCTTTAGATGGAGAGTTGATCTCGTCATTGGCACTAAACCCAGAATTGAAGGTCATACCGTTGGCAAATACATTGTCTCCAAATCCGTCGTCAGACCAACCCCAGACCGCTCCGACCGGGTTACCGGGGCCGATGTCCCAGGCAGCGGGAATACCGCCGTCAAATTGTTCTTCAAAAATAATCTGTGCGTTTGATCCATTGAGGCTCAAAAAGCAGATCAGAAAGAGTGCATGTCTACATGAAAACATAAGCATAGTGTTTATGAGTTAGATAAATAAGGTATTTGAATTACTATCATGTGCGATTGTAATTGAATTTTTAAAAACAGACGGTATTACAATAAAATGCAGAGAATCGGCCTGGGCAAGCAGGATGATAAAAAAAGGATGCCGTTTAATTTTCAGGAAAGGGGACAAAAATGAAAGGGACCGCTAATGCGCTGGAACCCTTACTTGATTTGTTTCATACCCCAAATATGTGGTTAAATTTTCTTACTGCAAAGGACATTTTTAGAGGCATACCACAAAAATACTGGTTATTACCTGTTCTTTAATTAAGGTATTATA
>BQJT01000458.1 GCA_021604845.1 Cyclobacteriaceae bacterium | reverse complement strand
TGACTATTCCTGGACTGGCCCAACTTCCGGTACAGGGTCCTCACCTGATAATTCTTTTGCAGTTAATGGAGTGGTTTCTGGTAACTATAATGTCAATGTCACGGATGCTAATGGCTGTACAGCTAGTACCTCCGTTTCCGTAACAATTATCCCCGGTGTTACTGATGCTGGTGAAATTGGTTCTGACGAAGTGCAATGTGGTTCTTATGATCCTGCATTAATTCAAAATATTACTTCAGCAACGGGCGAAAGTGGTTGCGTGGTAGCAGAAGATTGTTGTGATGGTGGTGGCAAGGCCAGAATTGTCAGAATGCGCTATACCGGTGAAGATTGTTCGGCCACCATGACTACCCAAGATGCTGGTAAATGGTCTTGTTCTGGTGATCCGGCCTCGGCAGCTTCTGTATATATAATTTCAAACGATGATAGTAATCCTAATAGTGGAGATATTTGGTTCTCCGGAACTGTCTCCCTAAATGGTGTTTTTGAACTCAATGCAGCCAACGCTGGTCAAGATAAATTATCCAATGAGACCCATGTGCATATCTTTGATCAACAAGGTGGCACGCTATTACAAAGCGTAGAATTCCATACTTCTTGTTCCCAGGATTTGATTGTTGGTAACCAATGGGGAGCAGCCGAATTGCTTTATATGGAATTGGATAATGGTAGTACTTGCGGCTCCAATACCGTAAGCGGTGTAGAATACCAATGGCAATCCAGAACGGGTACCAGTGGTGCCTGGACGAATATTTCAGGCGCAACAGGAGAGAGCTATGATCCAGCTACTATTACTCAAACCATGCAATATCGCCGCCTGGCCTTGAATTGCCTTTGTGGAAATGATGTACCTTCTAATGTTGTAACCAAAACCGTTTATCCCCAACCAACGGTAGATGCAGGCCCAAATCAAACCATTTGTGATGGAGAAAGCCTCACTTTGACGGCAACTGCTTCTGGTGGAACGCCACCTTATACCTTTGCATGGGATCAGGGATTGGGCAATGGCGCTTCTCATACCATTAGCCCTTCAACCACCACTACCTACAGTGTTACTTTGACGGATGCTAATGGTTGTACCGATACAGACCAGCTTACAGTAACAGTAAATCCAGGTATTAGTGATGGTGGTGAAATTGGAGCTGATGAAGCCAATTGCGGGCCCTATGATCCAGCAACAATTAATAATATAACCCTAGCAACCGGAGCAAGCGGTTGTGCCGTAGCAGAAGATTGTTGTGATGGTAGCGGAAAACCTAAGATCGTTAGAATGCGCTATACTGGGGAGGATTGTACAGCAACCATGACGACACAGGATGCTGGTAAATGGAATTGTAATGGCAATCCAGGCTTTGATGCTTCTGTATATATTATTTCAAATGATGATAGCAATCCCAATAATGGGGATGTCTGGTTCTCTGGAACCGTATCCCTTAATGGTGTTTTTGAACTCAATGCAGCCAATGCCGGTCAAGATAAATTAACCAATGAAACCCACGTTCATATCTTTGATCAGCAAGGCGGGACTTTATTGCAAAGCGTAGAATTCCATACTTCTTGCTCTCAAGATTTGATTGTTGGTAACCAGTGGGGAGCAGCTGAATTGGTATATATGGAATTGGAGGATGGTAGTACTTGTGGTTCAAGTACCGGTGACGGTATTGACTACCAGTGGCAATTCAGAGTGGGTACCAGTGGCTTCTGGAGCGATATTCCAGGCGCAACCGGTGAGAGTTATAATCCAGATCCAATTGCTGAGACCATGCAATATCGTCGCCTGGCCTTAAATTGCCTCTGTGGTGCTGATGTGCCTTCTAATGTTGTTACTAAAACAGTTCACCCCATACCTACCGTTACTACCAGTGGCGATGAAAACATTTGTAATGGCGAAAGTACGACTATCTCAGCTACAGGATCAGGTGGAACACCTCCTTATTCCTTTGTTTGGAATCAGGGCCTCGGTGCCGGTCAATCACATGTGGTTAGCCCTTCAACAAGTATTATTTATATTGTTACCATTACGGATGCAAACGGATGTCAGGCAACAAGCCAGGTAAATATTGTGGTTAATCCAAATATTGCTGATGGTGGCGAAATAGGCTTTGATGAAGCCAATTGCGGACCCTATAATCCAGCTTTAATTGAAAATATCCAGGAAGCATCTGACACGGGTTGTGATAACTTTGGCGAAAGCTGCTGTGAGTCAGGATTCAAACCACAAAAGCTCACCATGCGTTATACCGGCGAGGATTGTTCGGCAACAACCACTATGCAATCTTCCGATAAGTGGAATTGCTCAGGCGATCCGGCTTCCGATGTTGAGGTTTATATAATTTCTAATGATGATTCCGATCCAAATGACAACGGTAATGTTTGGTTCAGTGGGACTGTAACCCTAAATGGAACCTTTGTTATTGATGCGACCAATGCGGGAGAAAACAAGCTAAAAAGTAATACCTATATTCATATTCTTGATCAACAGGGCGGGACCGTCATACAAACGGTTAATTTCCATACTTCCTGCT
>BQJT01000457.1 GCA_021604845.1 Cyclobacteriaceae bacterium | reverse complement strand
CCGCGGGAAGTTGGTATAGTTTCCACTCCGAGGAGGTCTATCCGGGTGAATCCCAGATCTATGTCGATGCACCAATCTCACACCTTCCTTTGTTTATAAAGGCAGGTGCGATCATTCCCATGCAATCTGTGGTTCAAAGTACTCTCCAAAGTCCTGAACCAGTACTGAACCTCCATATTTATCAGGGGCAAGACGGCTCTTTCATATACTACGAGGACGATGGTAGCAGCTATCAGTACGAAAATGGGGATTATTATCAAAGAGAAATCAGTTATGATCTACAGGCAGGTGAATTAAGACTCTCAGAAGTGGCCGGTACTTTCAACAGTAAATTTACTGAAATCAGGTGCTGTCTACATGGATTCGGTAAGATAAAGACGGCGAATATAGCCGGTAAAGAAATCAAAATTGTGGAGGAAGAGGAGGTGTTCCTCCCTGCAGTTTCCAGTTTTGACCCGTTAGGGAAGGAATCGATCTCATTTCCTGTTACCGTAAAAACGTTTACCTTGAAAAATTTGAACACCGAGGTCATCATTAAATTCCGGAAATAGGAATTAACCTTCTAATTCATTATTGAATTCACCGGACCCTTAAACTAATTTCTTTATTCTGTCTTCCGTTTAAGTCAGGATAGAATCTGGTATATTTTACATATCATTCTTGCTAATTATTCCTATCTTAATACCAACTATTAAACATATTTCAGATGCGTTTTCAGGATTCATATTATGATTCTGTTTACCAGAAAACTCAATTATGGAAATGTTTGCGCGTTAGTCTGACTTTTATACTTTCGATGCTGTCCTGGCAGGTAATTCACAGTGAACCAAGCCCGGTAACTGAAAGAATTATCGCCCTTGGCAATACTGCCGATCTTCCTGTAAAAACCGATTTCTACCAAAATTTGAGATCAACCATAGGTGAATTGAGGACGCCCACTTTCATAATTATAAATGGAGATTTCACTGATGGATCTATGGATTTTTACACTGATTCATTAAGAGTAACACAATTGATCAGCACTATTGAGGATTTAGACTACGCAAGTTTAATATTCATTCCGGGCGATCGTGACTGGGCTAATTCCGGGATAAAAGGTTGGGATTACGTTCAAAAGCTGGAACAGCTGGTGGAAAGCTTTAAACTTCCAAATTTATATTGGCCCATTAAGGAGGGTTGTCCGGGCCCGAAGGCAATTCCAATTGGAGAGCATGTTTTATTAATTACCATCCAGACCCAATGGTGGAATCATCCCTACGAAAAGCCAACTCCCGGAAACGGGGATTGTAAGATTGCAGATAAAGGGGATTTTAAAGAAGAATTGGAAGATTTAATTGATGAAAATGATCATAAGAACATACTGATTGCCGGCCATTATCCTTTTATATCTTATGGACCCTATGGAGGAAAATGGCCATATCATAAATATCTTTTTCCCGTACCGGTGGTTAGTGGAATGATTCACTCGTTTCGCAGTAATATTGGTACTGTTAAGGATATTGTAAACCATAGAATCGATGAACTAAACAAGGAGCTAAAACAGATTTTTCTGGAACATAACCAAATAATTTACCTTTCAGGCCATGAACACAACTTGCAGGTATTGAAGTTTGAAGATCACTATTTGATTAACAGTGGTTCTCCATTTAAGCGGGATTACTCTGGTAGTGGGCCACTTGCAATCTATGCCGAATCCACCAGGGGTTTCATTGAACTCAGATACTATGAAAATGGTCAGGTAGAATCTGTGATACGTAGTTCTAATGACAATAAATTTCTTGAGCTACAAAAGATTGGCCTGTACCGTTCCAACTGTGAGGTTGGATCAGTTCAGATTACAGCTAACCTTAGAAATATTCAGTGCCAGGAGCACCAGGATAAAAGTAAACCAAAATCGGATCTCCAGAATACCGTTACCTTGGCGGCAGGAAAGGAATATCAAGCGTCTAAAACCAAACAAGCATGGCTGGGTAAGCATTACCGGAAAAGTTGGGTCACCCCGATAACAGTGCCTTACCTTAATATGGATACAACATTTGGAGGGTTGACACCCTATCAAAAAGGAGGTGGCAGACAAACCCTTTCCTTAAAATTCAAATCCGCTAATGAAAATGAGTATGTATTTCGATCGGTAAATAAGGACCCCACCAAGGCCCTGGACTACGAATACCGCAGTACTATAATTGGAGAGGTTGTAAAGGATCAAACCTCCGCACAACAGCCATACGGAGCATTAGTTGTAGATAAATTGCTGGATACCCTGGAGATCCTACATGCAAGCCCAAGATTGTATGTACTTCCAGGTAATGAATATATGGGTGCATTTCAGGAATACTCGGGTTTACTAGGGATGCTGGAAGACAGGCCGGTGAATCCCAAAAAAGTAAGAACCCCATTCGCACAGGCCGACAAGATACTGAAGAGTTACGAAATGTTTAGGTCACTTTACGATGATCATGATAATAAAGTTGAGGTTGCCGAGTTTGCCAGAGCCAGAGCGTTTGATTTACTGGTTGGAGATTGGGGTAAGCACGAAG
>BQJT01000456.1 GCA_021604845.1 Cyclobacteriaceae bacterium | reverse complement strand
GGCAGGCACAGAGAAACCGATGCGATGAAACCCGTCATACTTTTTATCTGAACCGATCTGGGTAGTGTGTGCTTCAAGACGTCCGAGAAGTTTCTCATTGAGGTGAACGTTCCAATATCCGCCCGAACTTTGTTTTGGCAGATTCTGCTCGAAGAGCAGGGCAAACTCGGTCGGATTGATCGAGGCAGAAAATGTTTTTTTATACGAGACGTTCCCTTTGATTGCGTGTGACTCACGATCAATCACAATCGACTTCTCGGCGGCTTCCAGAGTATCTGTAAGATTAACGATTCCACAGGCGACTAACAGAATCAGTGTCCTGATATGATACACGTCCATTTGTTGGACTCCTTTCGGGGGGTGGGTTGTTTTAATGCTGGCAGGACAAATTGATAATTTTAGTGTTTTCCAGGAGTGGGTTCTGCGAAGGTCTGATAGTCGACTTTCTTCAGCAATGATACTCGAAAGGCAAATCAACCGCGCAGTGATAGCATATGAAAATTGCATGAACACGCTGGAAATATTTGTCTGAGATACCTGTCCCTGCTACAGCAAATGACAAAATCATTCATGAAAGTATGCGGAAGTCCGAATGTTTAGTAACCATTTTTTAGACGTATGAGAATGGTTTTGACTTTTCACGATGAATCATGTCAGGCATGTCGATGACAAGTTGTCTTATGACACATCGGGAGTGGTTCACAAGCTCCAAGAAAGACAGGATATACAGAACCCATCGTTGGAGTTCGGGGAGCGAAAGAAAAGATTCGAGGCGGCCCCAAAAGTTGTGATGTTACACAAAAAATCACAAGATAAAGAACGATTGCCTTGAGGCTCGGAATAAAAGGACCGCTGAAACTGGAGTCGGAGAGATATTCACGGCAAAGGTTGAACGGTTTCTGAGCGAGAAGCGAACAGCGATATCCGCAGATCAATTGACGGTTCAATAGCGATAGAAGCTGCGAATCCAGTGCAGCCACCGGCGTTCACCAGTAGCACCAGGCTTGTTGGATCTGATGATAATGGATTCCTCAAAAGTGGAATTCATTGATCGAGACAGCGAATTATTTAGTCAAGTGATTTCCAATGGTTCGCGTAAATGATAGACTAAATAAAGAAAATTAAATATGCAATTATGTTCTATATCGTAGAGATGCACCCAATGATGGTTAGTTTTAGAAAAAAACAAATGGCGCTACTGGTTCTATTAACGATTAGCGTATGTTCGAAAATTCATTCTGCAGAACCACAGACTTCAGGGTTACAGGAACCGTGGAAATCACAATACACGAAAGCCAATGCTACTGGAAAACATGTGCTGGGTTTATGGACCTTTGACGGAACCGATCCTGGCGAAGATCTTTCCGGGAACGGACAGACAGCGAAATTTGATGGTGCTACGGTTGAAGCAAAAGGGAAGTTTGGTGCAGCACTGCGGTCTTACCCAGGCTATCCTGTGCAAGATAAACGGCATTATGCGATGGTGAAAGATTCCCCTAAGCTTTCACCATCGGGGCCTTTTACAATTGAAATGTGGATTCAACCGGGTGACGACTTTGAAAAATCTCACTCTGCCTTTTTATTAGATAAGAAATATGTCAGTCATACGGACTATCAACTCCTGTTTAATCGAGCGGGACGTTCTGGAACGCGGACTTTAAAAATGCTGCTTGGATTTGGTGCCTCTTCAGAAACCTGGTTTTCCGACCCACTCCAGTTGAAGCCCGGTACATGGTACCACATCGTCTTTCTTTATAATGGAGCGGGCCGCGGGCGTTTTCTGATCAATGGAATACCGCATGGTGAAAAAACAATCAGCGGTATTGGTTCTATTGCTGCAGGTAAAAAGCCGCTGACAATCGGGGATCGCAACGGCAGTAATTATGGCGGTTTTCCTGGACTCATTGATCAGGTTCGTATAAGCCAGGGAGAGTTGGAGTTTCGTCCTGTTCGTTTAGAAAGAATTTCTCAGCGTGCCTGTTTCATTCGCATGGAAAAAGAGAGCGTGCTGGCATTTCAGGTTACTAATTTACAACAGAAAATAATTCCTGAAGCGACCGTAACCTGGCTGCTCAATGGTGAAGTGCAGGGGACTTCGACGCTCAAAAATTTGCAACCGGGCGAACCTGAAGAAGCTCTATTTCCGTTGAATACTGCGCTACGTCCTGATCAGTATTTGCTAACGGCTCAGTTAAAAGTAGAGGGCCCGTTACAGGCGGCTGCAGAAGAATCTTTTCCAATTCAGATCGTTTCCCGGAAATTACCAGATCAGTTTCCTGTTATTATGTGGGGCGGTGGATTGAATGAAATTGAACGACTGAAAAAAATTGGTTTCACGCATGCAACGGGCTTCGGCGCGAATTATTCAAAGATTTTGAAGGCAGGAAAACCGACACTCGCTGATACAGAAGAGAAAGTTAAAGAGATTCAAACGGGACTGGATCGTGGTTTAGCCAATGGAATTTCTTTCTATGCTGCACTATCACCGGGTGCTTATTTAAGAAACCGGGAAGAGTTTCAGCGTATGAATCGTGATGGAACTAAAAAGTCCGG
>BQJT01000455.1 GCA_021604845.1 Cyclobacteriaceae bacterium | reverse complement strand
TCATAAATGTAATTATGTACCGGCATGCAGTGTACTCCTGCCTGCGCTACCGCAGATTGCATTTTCTTCAGCTCTTCAATACTTGACGCAGCCGGTTTTTCCACCAACACATGTTTGCCGGCCTTTGCAGCTTTGACGGTAAACTCGCAATGGGTTTCCATATTGGTCAAAACGAAAACAGCATCAATATCAGGATCAGCCAATAATTCTTCTTCAGTCTGGTAGGTCCGGCAACCATATTGGGCAGCTTTGACTTTACCTTGTTCAGGTTCCCAATTCCAAAGCCCTTTTAGCTCCGCACCAGGCAATCTGTTGACCGCTTCCGCATGCAGGTCTGCCACGTCGCCGGCCCCCAGAAATCCAATTTTTATTGTTTTCATATAATATAGATGCTAATAGGGCAACCCATTCACCACTGTACACCAGTGTCTTTCCAACTTCTGGACTCAGCTGAATGCAAAACAGCTTCGCAAACCTTTTGTGTCTCCAGGGCTTCAGCAAATGTAGGCGAGCAAGCTTCACCGGTTTCCAGGCTTTTAAGAAAATCCGCCACCTGGTGTACAAATGTGTGTTCATATCCGATGGAAGTCCCTGGTATCCACCATTTATCCATATAGGGGTGGTCCCCGTCGGATACATGAATTGAACGCCACCCGCGCACCTTCGAATCGTCGTTGTGATCGAAGTACTCCAGGCGGGTCATATCGTGTAAATCCCAACGGATGGAGGCGTGCTCGCCGTTTATTTCAAACGTGTTTAGGGCTTTGTGCCCACGGGCATAACGCGTGGCTTCAAAAAGTCCCAAAGAACCGTTATCGAAGTGACAATGAAATATGCAGGCATCATCAATGCCTACTTTTTGTACCTTTCCTGAGGACTGGTGAATCCTTTCCTTGACAAAAGTTTCGGTAACTGCAGAAACATCTCGAATTCCCCCATTTAACCACATGGCAGTATCTATACAATGAGCCAACAGATCTCCGGTCACTCCTGATCCGGCAGCATCGATATCCAGCCTCCACAACCCTTCTCCACCCTGCGGAAGCTCCGGGTTTATAGTCCAATCCTGGAGGAAGTTTGCCCGGTAGTGAAATATCTTACCCAGTTTACCGGAATCAACCAGTTGCTTGGCCAGAGTGACTGCAGGTACCCGCCTGTAGTTGTACCACACAGTATTATTAACTCCAGCTTTTTCCACTGCATCCACCATAGGCCGGGCCTCCGCAACAGTGCGGGCCAGGGGTTTTTCACAAAGTACCATTTTCCCAGATTCAGCAGCGGCTATGGCGATTACCGCGTGCGCGTCGTTTGGTACACAGATGTCAATGGCATCGATATCATTACGTGCGATCAAAGTTTTCCAATCGGTTTCAAATGACTGGTACCCCCATTGATGGGCAAATTCTTTTACCCTTTCTTCATTGCGGGCGCAAACAGCTTGCAGCACCGGGCGATACTTCAGTTCTGGAAAGAAATCTCCCACTCTTTTATAGGCATTGGAATGGGCTCTACCCATAAGACCATAACCAATCAAGCCAATTCTTAATGTTTTGAGGTCTTTCATATCATTCAGTTTCGTGCCAGCCGTGTAATTCACGCACTTTAATCATTACCGCCAAAATATCATTCCAGGTCTGGGGCTGCATCAGTACCTGGTTTGGAAACATACATCCATCCCAGCAGATGTGCTTAAAAGCTTTGGTAAGCGCGCCATCTTCATTTCTCAACCAGTGGCCAGCATCCACTGCAATATCCAACTTCCCATTAGGGTCGTTTGCCAGGCAGTGCCTGCCGGTTTTATCGTGTGAACCAGATCCAAACACCGTCCCGTCATTTTGAGCCACATGAAAATCTATAGTCCAGGGTCTCAAAGCAGCGGTAAGCTTTTTAAGACCCTCCGTTAGAGTGGCCCTGTCCTCCCATTGGAAGTCATCGGGCAATATTCTCTCATCTGGATTGTTGTATCCCAGCAGATACAACAACGTATGGGCCATATCCGCCTGGAACCCAATATTGGGCCTGTCCACCGCTTCGAGGGTATTTACCATTGATTTCCACCCATGCATCCCACCCCAGCATATCTCGCCTTCCGCTGCTAATGACTCACCATAGTCTGCTGCAACATCACATGCCTCGCGGAAGGTGGCGGCGATCAGTTTGGTATTGGCAACAGGATCAGTGGCCCAACTGGTAGGATCTACAGAAGAGTCAATTCGAACTACGCCATGTGGGCGTACTCCAATTTCCCGAAGTTTTTTAGCGATATTGCAGGCCTTGCGGACCTGAGTCACAAATTGAGCGCGTTCTTCCCGTGAACCCATGGCTGACCCACCACCGGTAGGCGTCCATACCGGGGCTACCACACTGCCAATTTCCAGGTTGTTGTTCATAGCTTTATCCGCCATTTTTTTGATCCCATCATCGGAAGCATCGATATCCATATGTGGATCAAAGAGAAAAAGATCGAATCCGTCAAATTTCACGCCATCAACTTCCGCATTGGAAGTAAGCGCTATCATGGTATCAACAGAGATCGGTGGCTCCGAGTCCGGCC
>BQJT01000454.1 GCA_021604845.1 Cyclobacteriaceae bacterium | reverse complement strand
TTTTTTGCCAAATCTGCTGGCCAGTTACCGCCAAAATTGTTAATTGCCCTTCTAAAGTCTGGTCACACGATAGAGTCAGCACACAATTTTCATCAAATGGATTTGGCGAAATTGAAATAAGCTGCGTTCCTTGCTTAAATTTCGAATCGTCAACTTCCGTTAGCGTAACATAGCTCATGGAGAGTGCTCGTTCTGCTCCCTGGTGATTAGAAGACAGTTTTTCCGCTTCACTTATATCCAAAACTGCACTCAGCTGCTTACTTACTTTTGCCTTAAATTTCAAAGTAAACAAAACTTCGCCTGGCTCAAATTGTAGGCCGCCATCCTGCAAAGCTTCGTCGTACCAAACAATAGGGAGCTTGCCTTCCTCCAATGTATAGGTTCCAATATGATTGGCATCAAAACCGGATAGGGCACCACCGGAAAAGCCGCTGTACTCCAGTGCAGCAGGATCAAAAAGCAGTTCAAATTGCAGACCAGAAGTCGTTTCAAAATCTTTAGCCCGGATAGGTACTAAAACCTCTTGGCCAGTACTGAAAAATTGGTCCTCCATTATTAAATTTAGCCCAGTTTCGGAAGTAAGCATGGTAACATTACTACTATTATTAACATCTGCTGTTTTAATAGCCACAAAGTCGGCGTCAATAACATCATCACTCAATACATCAATACTCAAAGATTCTTCAAAGGCCTCATTAAGTGGGTGTTGTTCATCCTCAAAGAAATAGTTTTTGGGAACAAACCGCCAGGAGGTGTTATTTGGGAATTCCATGATGGCCCCCAAGATTAATTGGCGAATGTTTACAATATCAGAGACATTCACGCCACCTGAATTATTAGCATCAGCTGCAATAATTTTGTAAGGGGAATCCAATGTTTCGCTGCCCAGAATATGCTGTCTGATTTTTACGATATCCGCTACATTAACCCCATTTTTAGGATTGATATTTTTAACAGGCGTAATTTCAAAACTACCGCCTGCTGCTAGTTCCGGGAAGCTAAAGGTCCCTGTCTCATCGGTTATATAATCCTCAGCTCCGGTACAAGAAACCAGAACCTCATTAATCGGTTCATCCTCTTCATTGGTAACAATACCTGTCATGGCAAAAAAGGACTGAATGCACAATTCTCCCGAAAGGGTAACCGGTAATACATCAATGTCTGTCAAAGCAAATATTTCAGTTGGTGTATTTTGGAAAGTTAAAATGGTGCATTGATCCGGATCGCCTATCAATTCGATCTCTACATTCATAATCACCGTGTTATCATCTAAGGTTACAGATGATAAAGTCGCATCATCCCAGGCCACCGTTTGCGTTTGTGGATCTATAGAAAATGTATTCAATCCAATTAAGGCATTCGTTGGCACTACCTCGATAATGGTGGCAATTGCCGCATCTGGGATAGCTAAAGTGAATTGGAAGCCTCTAACTTGGTTAAAGTTTAAAACTTTTATAGGCACACTAACCACTGTTCCCGCAGTACCAGACCTGCTTTCAGCAAAAAATGTCAGATCATTGGGATTAGGCAGCGCATCTAAGCCATCGCAGTTTTCATCGATATTGTTACCAGGTATTTCCGTAGCACCGGGGTTGATGTCAGCGTTATTGTCATCACAATCAACCGGAGAAATGTAGCCATCGTTATCTAAGTCTGTCAAGCCACCAGGACCATCTACGCCATCACAGTTTTCATCAATGCCATTGTCAGGAATTTCTGTGGCATCAGGGTTAATGTTGGCATTATTGTCATTGCAATCATTGCTATTAGACACGTAGCCACTGGGCAATGAACAATCTTCAATCGTATTATTCGGATTGCCGTAACCATCGTTGTCGTTATCGCGGTAATAGGTATTGCTTACCCCTTCGTCCGTTTGTCCGTCACAGTCATTGTCCAAGCCATCGCATATCTCAGTGGCATCTGGGTTGATATTGGGATTATTATCATCGCAATCATTATCAGCGTTGAAGCCATCGTTATCGGCATCAACCGGGCCACCAGAACCATCTACGCCATCACAGTTTTCATCAATTCCATTATCGGGAATTTCCGTAGCATCGGGGTTAATGTTGGAATTATTGTCATTGCAATCGTTGCTATTAGACACGTAGCCGTTGGGCGCTGAGCAATCTTCGATCGTATTATTCGGATTGCCATAGCCATCGTTGTCATTATCCCGATAGTAGGTATTGCCTACCCCTTCGTCCGTTTGTCCGTCACAGTCATTGTCCAAGCCATCGCATATCTCAGTGGCATCTGGGTTGATATTTGGATTATTATCATCGCAATCATTATCAGCGTTGAAGCCATCGTTATCGGCATCCACTGGTCCAGCAGTGCCATCTACGCCATCACAGTTTTCATCGATGCCATTGTCGGGAATTTCCGTAGCATCGGGGTTAATGCTGGAATTGTTGTCATTGCAATCGTTGCTATTAGACACGTAGCCGTTGGGCGCTGAGCAATCTTCGATCGTATTATTCGGATTGCCATAACCATCGTTGTCGTTATCGCGGTAATAGGTGGTATTGCCGTTCTCATCTACCTGCCCATCACAGT
>BQJT01000453.1 GCA_021604845.1 Cyclobacteriaceae bacterium | reverse complement strand
CCTGATGACTGCCTGCAATGCTCAGAGCCCCTCCATCAAGCTTGGAGCAGTTACCACAATTAAATCCCAATTTGAGGGGTTGCCAGTAGTAGAACCACATATTTCAGCGCATCCAGCCAATAATAATCATTTACTAGTAGCGGCAATGATCGTTACTGATATTAGTCAGCCTTATCAGAGTTGTCGACTTTCCAGTTTTGTTTCTACTGATGGAGGGATAAATTGGGAAGAAACAACACACGATTATTGGGGATACGACCCCTGGGCAGCTATCCTGCCTGATGGACAAACAGTGATGAGTTGGCTAGGCACTCCGAAAGCATTTAAGCATCAATTTCCAATACAGTTTTTTAGTAGTGCTGATGGAGGCACTAGCTGGTCTAAAGAAATACAAAGTGTTCTTGCTGGACATGGGCACGATGGTACCAAGATCACAGCAATGGGTGATGATTTTTACTTCACAACCGTTCGCTTTAATCACGATATGAGTGCTGATGTAGTGCTTTATCATCGCCATAGAGCAGGTCCTTTTTCAGAAGTAGCTACCATCAATGGACAAGGAGTGAGGTTGAATTTTTGTGAGCCTGCTATACTAAGCAATGGAACAGTCATTGTCCCTTCCTCTCACTTTCTGGAAAAGGTATGGGTACAAACATACGACCCAAAAATATCTGAATTATCTGATAAACATCTGATCTCTATACAGCCTGGAGGAGCCAAAGGTTATATGCGAATGCTTGCTGATGCTAATGAACACTCTCCTTTCAAAGATCGTATCTACTTCGTTCGTGCGCTGGGTAGCCGTCAGCAGTATGAAGGTGTTTGGTTGAATTATTCTACCGATCAGGGAAAAAGCTGGAGTAAGGAGATACGAGTGGATCATTTTGACAATGGATTACCCAGCAAAGCCATGGCTGCCAGCGTAGCAGTCAATCAGAATGGAATACTTGGTATCTCCTGGGTAGATAGCCAGCATGATGAAGGACAGGAAAAGCACGATGTTTATTTCACCATTTCCGCTGATGGCGGAAAAAGCTTTCAACCTCCGGTGCGGGTAACCCAATTGAGCACTAATCCCCAAACAGTGGCAAATGGAGATGTGGCCAATAAGTTTCCGGCAGGGGGGCATTATTTGGGGATTACCGCTAAAATGGATGGTAGCTTTCAGTTGATCTGGAGCGATAGCCGAAGCGGGTTGTTCGAATTGCAGACGTGTAATATTAAGGTGAATTGAGTGTAGAGAATTACTACTGGGAGCTGTTCATACTTTAAAGCTTTCTTACTTTCATTTATGATCACTATCTTTTCGGGAAATTACCAAACCTCCCTGAAAAGAATAGATACGATGGACCTATTTACGATTATTACGATTTTGATTGTGCTTTCCGCTCTTTTCGGTTATATCAATATCCGCTTTTTGAAGCTCCCTTTGACAATAGGCCTAATGGTCGTTTCTATTATTTTTTCCTTGCTGGTACTGATCGTCGGGCAATACTTCCCAACTGTACTGGAAATGGAAGAGGATCTAGTGCGGCAGATTGATTTTCCGAAAGTACTAATGGAAGGGATGCTAAGTTTTTTATTGTTTGCTGGCGCCTTACACGTCGATTTTACATCACTAAAAGCACAACGTCTTCCTATCATATTGTTTGCAACGCTTGGAGTGATCACTTCCACCTTTTTGGTAGCAGGCATGATGTATATGCTTTTTCAGGTCTTAGGCATGGAAGTTAGCTTCATTCATTGTTTACTATTTGGAGCATTAATTTCTCCAACAGACCCTATTGCTGTATTAGGGATTTTGAAAAAAGCAGGTGTCCCTAAAACGTTAGAGACCAAAATAGTTGGTGAAAGTTTGTTTAATGATGGTATCGGGGTAGTGGTGTTCATTTCTATTTTCCAATTAGCGAGTGCGGGAAGTGGACACTTTTCTATGGGTGAAATAGCTTTTTTGTTTTTAGAGGAAGTAGGTGGTGGCCTGGTTTTAGGATTCATTCTGGGAAGCGCTGCTTATTATCTGATGCGTACGATCGATAATTATGAGGTTGAAGTAATGCTAACGCTTGCGCTGGTAATGGGAGGCTATATGCTGGCCAGTGCACTGCACTTTTCAGGGCCACTGGCGATGGTAGTTGCAGGCCTTATGATTGGCCATGAACGCTTTCGGACCAGCAGCATGTCCGAACAAACAGAATCGTATGTTGATAAATTTTGGGAGTTGCTAGACGTACTACTAAATGCCGTACTCTTTGTATTGATCGGACTTGAAATTGTCATCCTGAAATTTGAAAGCACCTACCTTATAGCGGGCTTGATTGGTATCGGAATTGTTTTAGCTGCTCGTTTTCTGGCCTTATTCTTTCCCGTACAACTATTGCGTAAACGACTGGGACTGCTAAAAGGGACAAGTCGCATTATGGCATGGGGAGGCTTAAGAGGAGGTATCTCCATCGCACTAGCCCTATCGCTAAGCCCGGAAATGAATAGAGACCTGATTGTCAGTATTACCTATATTATTGTCGTGTTCTCTATCGTTGTGCAGGGGTTGACGATAGAGCGATTG
>BQJT01000452.1 GCA_021604845.1 Cyclobacteriaceae bacterium | reverse complement strand
GATCGTCAAATCATCTGGTGTACAGTTTTCATTCACACTGAATGGAATATCAATAGGTCCGTCACAATCTACATTATCCAAAGAACAGAATGGATCAAACGCGCCTGGAGTAATGATAGGATCGATGTTGTCGTATACTTTAATCACCTGTGTGTATTGCCAGTAACCAACAGAGCTGATATCTCTTGGTGGCGTAGCATCCTGATCAATATCTGTAGAAATCCAATGCCCAGTTGGGTTGGTCAACCCATCGCAAGTTGGCGACTTAGTGAACTGGATCGGCGTAAGGTTAGACTCGTGTTGGTCTCTATCGTAGTATACTTTTGTCTGGCCCTGCGAATTTGGAATTGGACGCACCAATACCCAAATCGCCTCGTCGCCTGGGAAGCCATCACAATCCTCATCACGGCCTACTACTACTGGAGCAGCTTGTCCATCATACTCACACCAATTGATTACCCGGTAAGTACGGAAGATTTTGTAACACTCCTCTCCGGAAGCAGAGAACTCCTCATCAATCACACTTACGGCCAACAGATCACAAGCGATTTCGTTCGTAATAATCGTATCTGGATTAGCATCACCGCAGATCGCTTCTGCATCCTTAGGGAAGCCAATTTCGTACTCATGGACTTCTCTAATCGAAACGACTTGCTGGCACTCGTTGGTCGATACATTACCCCACTCATCAGAAGCGCGGAAACGACGGATGATGCTTCCAAAGCCACAATCGTGCAAGTTCACAATTGGAGTTAACTCTTCGATTGTAATAGCGGGACAATTATCCGTTCCTTCTGCCTCACCAAACAAATCTTGCAATTGATCCGTATCAAATGGATCAAAATCGTATGGTATATCTGTGCAATTTACTATCACATTATGAGGTGCAATGCAAGTTGGGTTGACCTTATCTTCAACCAAAACTTGCAGCCAGCAGATATTACTGTTATCCGTTACCAATTGAGTGGTACCATCACAGCCTATCACCGGAATGGTGTTGCCAGGAATACCGTCGCCATTGCGATCGTCCCAAACGCGCAATTCTATCGTTATTTCATCATGTACATCACAGCAGTTGAAATCTACATACTCGCCCCATGGACTATAGAATTGTGGTACTGGTGCACAAGTATTTGGATCTTCGGTGTACAACCTGCGTACTTCTACACGGATTGGTCCACAATTGTCCGAACTACCTTCATCGATGTCAGTTGCATAAACTCTGGCATGACCTTCTCCACCAATAGAGACATTTAAATCATCATCACAAATCGCTGTTGGCTCCACCTGGTCTTCTACAAAGAATAGGCAATCCTCTGTCACCTCTTTATCACAAGCATCCACCACTCTGTAGCGGAAGTAGTGACAGCCTAATGGGATACCACTAACGTAACCAACTGTACTTGGTGGACTTGTTAACTCGTACTCTACGCCTGCCAATTCTGCCAATACAACCTCTTCGGTTACGGTTTGGCCAGGAATTGGGTTACCATAGATATCTAAAACTGGACTGGTTACATAGCTTATCACTGATGGATATACTGTTACCGTTGGAGAACAGTTATCAGTGATACCTGGTGCAGGCACGGCAAAGGCCCCAGTACAATCAAATGGACCTGTAGAAAATTTCAAGACATGGTCGGGCGCTCCATCCTGATCCCAATCTACAATGGGGCAAGTTAATTCAGGGACGCTGAAGTCCCCTACCTTGATGGTCTGATTGTAAGTGTAATTCCCACCTGGATTACACCAGTCAAATACATTCCATTCCCGGCGTAATTTGTAGGTATTATCACATACATCTACTCTCGGAAAATCAGAATAAGATGCCCCTAAGTTGCAGTAGGTTTGATCCAAATCATGTATTCCAAAGGCAGTAATCACAAATGGGTAACCACTCACACTTGGGTGTGGATTGCCATTATCATTTACTTCAAAGCCTTCATCACACTCCAGGAATACAGTATACGGAGGCAGGTTTACGTCTGCCAAAACCGGCTTACGGAAGGTAATGATTTGTACACAAGTCGCATCATTTGGTAAACCATCACAAGGGCTGTCTGAGATATAGTTACCTTGTTTGTCTTTTACCGTAAAAGTACGAGTAATTGTCACCTCTCCACAATCTCCATTTTCAGTAACATTATCTTCTATACATACCTCCAGGTTTCCACAGTTATCTGATACAATGGGTCTGCCTGTTCTGTCTAACCACTCCAGCAAAGTTTCAATACGTTGCCGTTCCGCAAGGTTAGTTGGAAGGATTACATTGCCAGCGCTATCTGTACGATAACATCTTGGAATTGCATTGTTTAAATTATCAATCAAAATGTGATCGATATCATCGCAAATTAAGGCTTTAACTTCTTGCGCTGTTTGAACTGCGGTGACACAATCACCGACTAAGGCACCATCGCCATCGCTGTAAACTCTCCACAAGAAATCACCAGTATCTCCTGCTGTAAAGGTAGTCGTAATCAAGGTATAAGTCCGATTGGGCTGCAATGGCAAAGTAATGCGCCAAAGCGGATCGCCAAAGTCATCAACTGTTACTAATACATTATTGAAGGCAAAG
>BQJT01000451.1 GCA_021604845.1 Cyclobacteriaceae bacterium | reverse complement strand
GGCATCCTCTGTACATCGCCTCTTTCATTACCGACCATATGTACAGCAATTTGTTCCTTATCTCTTTTTCTGAATGCCACTCCTTTTCATTTTCAAGGACAATTTCCCAAATGGAAGCATTCTGGTCTGCACAATATTTAGCTAATTCTCTAGCATGAGCAATAGGATAAGGTAATTGAACAATACTTTCCTTTTCCACCTCTCCTTCTTTCACAATGAATCCACCACCTACAGAATAATAGATACAGTTGAGCAGTTCTTTTTCTTCCTGATCATAAGCTTCTATGCTCATACC
Source organism: Cyclobacteriaceae bacterium (assembly GCA_021604845.1). Taxonomy (GTDB): domain Bacteria; phylum Bacteroidota; class Bacteroidia; order Cytophagales; family Cyclobacteriaceae; genus SZUA-3. The sequence continues at coordinate 2,281 of BQJT01000451.1, read as the reverse complement.
ATTAGCATGTGCATCCAGTCTCTTGTCAAAGTGAAATTGGATGTGCTTTTGAGGGTCAAAATGAATAGGATGGCTACAAGCTAAATTCAACTGGTGGGTAGCGTGAATCCTTTCTGGAGTAAGTTGCACCTCCTCAACTGGAATAAGCTCAGGATCATGGCCACAAAGGCCTAATAATATGGCGATATCAGTACCATGGCCAATGCCGGTAAGTGCAAGAGAACCATATAAATGTACCTGTATGGAAAATACCTTATCGGTATATCCATTGGTTTGTAATTCTTTACAAAATTTTTCTGCGGCTCGCCAGGGGCCAAGTGTATGCGAACTAGAAGGGCCTATCCCTACTTTGAGCATATCAAATACACTTATGGGTTCCATCAGTTACGGCTTTGCAATTTGGTTGATTACAAAGGTACACCAGGGTACTATACAGACAAAGTTAATTGGGGTAATAATTTATACCCAATTGATAACTTTATAGTTAGTACATGACAATAAGACTAAATTACTCCAAAGGGAGTTAGATAGCTACCAATAAATGAATAAATAATATGTTCAGGGATTTGAGAAGCTGCTCCAGTAAGAAAACCAAAACAGCTTTTGCATTCTAGTTTCTGTCAGTTGAGGAGTAATTGTTGTATTAGAGGGGAGCAACCCGGATTTTCTCTTTGATAGATTGGATAAGGGCAGGGGAGGGTTTACGTCTGTGTATTTTACTTTTGATAAATTCTCTAAAGGATTTTTCCTGACTAAGGACTTTGAGGTATGCGGGGTTTGATTGTATATCTTTCAGTAACTCTCGCTCGGCACTTTCATTCAATTCATTGTCCAGGTACATAGTTATTTTACGTACGAGTTCCTGATAATTTTGATCTTTCATGATAAAGACGTTTTGTTACCTCACACAGGGTAAATGATCTCGTATAGCTGCTGATATGACATCCCCCCCATGAGCTTGTGGTCCCCGTAGCGGTGTCACTGCTGTATAGCAGCAATCCGAACAGGAGGCACTAATACCCGTTAATAAATGGCAGGATGAACTTAGTCGAATCATTTTAATTGTCAGCATTTTAACGAGTGAAACCTGCCCGCTACCTTTACTGCAACTTAAATTAAGCAGTATTCTATTCCTACAATGGAAATTTTAGCGATTAAGGTAACAGGCAAGTTTCTTGGGGTGCCCTTGTTATGAGGCAATGGTTAACGAATTATTTTCTCTTATCCTTATATCCCAATGATTGGGCATATGTTTTTAACTTCTCTTTCAACATATTCCGTGCTCGGTGCAGCCTGGATCGGACAGTACCAATAGGAATATCAATAATTTTAGCTATCTCTTCATATGTGAAACCTTCAATATCACATAGGAGAATCACTACACGGAAATCTACCGGTAAAGCATTGATAGCTGTAGTTACTTCATCACCCATCATCCCCTGGAACATTTCCTCCCTGAGGTCGAGGTAGCTAGAGTATTGAGAATCCTCTTCATCATGATAATTGATGATTTCCTCGTAATCAACCTTGGTGGGTTGCTTGCTCTTTTTACGATACTGGTTGATGAAAGCATTCTTCAAAATCCGGAAAAGCCATGCCTTGGCATTGGTTCCTTCATGATAGGAATCAATGAATCGGTAAGCTTTTAAATAGGTTTCCTGTACCAGATCATTGGCGTCATCTTCATTATATGTCAGATGATATGCGAAGGTATACAACGCATCTATCTGAGGCAGGAATTCCTCTTCAAAAATCCGGTCATGTTGCTTTTTTATGTCAGTGTTTTCTGCCATTAAGACCATAAAGATAGAAATTTTCTGCAAACGACAAATCTGTATTTTACAGACGCCAATTAGTTAATTGGATTTGCAAGGTGTTGTAAATCAGGTGGTTATTTTTTGTTTTTTTGGGAGTTGTAATTTTTGTTTCCAGTTACAAATTCACTAACCGGGATTTTTTATAATTGGTTCCTCTAAGAAGAAAAAAAAATCATTTAGCCTGAATTAGCTGTAATTCCTGGGTTTCTCTCCTGATCTCTCACAAGAAAACATAAACCATTTTTGGTGGTATTTGTTTGGCGAACGAGAACTTTCAAATCTTCATTTCTTTAAGTTTACGTAATTTTATGGCTGAAAAAAGTGATGTATTACTAGTGGATAAACTAATAGGCAAAGAAGATCCTACTTCTGAATCGAGAAAAAAGGACCATATCGAATTAGCTTTTGATTCGCAGGTAGAAAAACATAGCCTGGATCGCCGGTTTTTCTATGAACCATTATTG
>BQJT01000450.1 GCA_021604845.1 Cyclobacteriaceae bacterium | reverse complement strand
GCCGTACATTCAAATGGATCAACTGGGAACAACATGATGTTTTCTTCCAAAATTGGACAGTAGTGGTTGCTCAATGGGCATTCTACCATTGGTCCTACAATGTCTCCAATATTGATCTGTTGTGTGAAAATCGCTTCATCGTCCGGATTACAGGCATCCGTAATCGTCCAGGTCCGGATGATTTCTTTGCCTTTACCGCAATCGGTCAAAATTTCATCACTGTAGCTTGCACTCAGGTTACAATAGCTATCGTTCAGATCAAACTGTCCGAAGGCTGTTAATACCCAAGGATAGCCAGTTACGGCTGGATCAGGGAAGCCATTGTCATCCACCGGTACCATTTCACTACAGTCAAATTCGACGAGTGGCATCGGACTGATAACATCCGCTAAGAAAGCTGGACGGATCGTAATCTCCTGCGTACACTCTACGGTAGAGCCATCTACTGCAAAGATGGTGAAGGTCCGGTTTATGATAGCGTCTTCACATTGGCCACCGCCCGTTAGTTCATCTTCAAACTCTATACGATCAAAGCCACAGCCATTGGTCATAATTGGAGAACCTGTGTATTCCAGACTTGCTGGATTATTCAGGATTTCATCCACATCAGTGCAGATCAAATCAGAAGTCATGCCATCCACCGTTACTTCACTCACATCATCTGGACATTCTACTTCCATACTCGGTGCTTCTACTGTAATGGTAGTTGAGCATTCGAAAGCAAGATCATCAGCGATAATCAATGTAACGGCACCGTCTACAACATTATATGGTCCTACATTGGTTGGCTCATCATAGTTGCCAGTGCTGCCATCATTTGCATTCCATCCAACTGATTCGCCGCCGTTTCCGGTTACGGTCAAATCAAAGGTGAAAGTATCGTCAGATGGATCATCTGGTGTGTTATTATCGTCACAAACGACATTGTCGGCGCTTGCGGTAATTTCACACACACCATCTGAACATGGTGCTGGTGGCGTTATCGTTATACTAGTAGTACATTCGCTATTATCCTTATCAGTGAAATCAATGGTTACATCACCTCCGCTGATTGGGTATGGTCCAAAGACTACGGCTTGACCATAGTCGCCCATCGTTCCATCGCTGGCATTCCATCCATTTGGAGAAGTGCCCTGGCCAGTAACAATCACTTCAAAGGTGAAGGTATCATCACTTGGATCGAATATGGTTCCATTATCATCACAGATAACTGCCACATCGTATTCATCGGCCAGCATAGCGGTAATATCGCAAGCGTTGGAGCATGGTGCTGGAGCCTCTACTGTAACCTCTTCCATACAATCAGCATTGAATAGGTCTGTGAAGGTCAATACGATGTCTCCGTCTACAATTGGGAATGGGCCATAACTTTCTGTTATACCGTACATTCCTGTTTCCAGGTTACCATTGTTGTCTTGGCTAAACCAACCTACACTTGTTCCTGTACCAGTAACGGTTGCCTCAAAAGTGAAGGTATCGTCACTATTATCAAACGGCGTACCGTTATCATCACAAATGATGTTGTCGATATCAACCGTAATGTCGCATAGTGGTTCAGAACAAGGTTCTGGTGCACTTACGTAAACGACAACGATACAGTTGTCATTGGCGTTTCCGATTATGGTCAGGTTAACATCACCATCTACTGCAATCGAGTATGGACCAAAGGTACTTACTGTACCATATTCACCCATAGTACCATCGCTAGCCGTCCAGCCGCTACCTAAGTTTTCACCATTGACTAGAAGGTCAAAAGTATAGGTATCGTCATCAGGATCATTTGGCGTGCCGTTATTATCACAAATAACGTTAGACACTTGAGCGGAAACATCACAATCCGGGCTACAATCAATTGGAGACATGATCATAACTGACGCCATACATTCTGCATCGTCCACATCAGTGACCGTGTATTCAAAGATGGTTCCATTAGCAGGGAATGGTCCAACTTCAGTAGGTACGCCGTATGTGCCTACTGTGCCATCTTCCCCAATCCAGGTACCTCCGGTATTATCACCAGTCACCAGGATTGTCACTACGAAGGTGTCATCACTAGCATCAGGCGTATTCATATCATCACAATCAACATCCACAATAGTGGCATTGATTTCACAAGGCTCTGGAGTAGAACAAGGCTCTGGTGCAGGTACGACCAAGGTGGCGGTGCAATCTGCATCTCCATCATCTACAAAAGTAATGGTTACATCTCCTCCGCTGATTGGGAAGTCACCAATTAGCGTAGATGTGCCGTAAGTGCCATTAAAGGTTTGGCCATTCACCTGAGCCGTCCAGGTCGCGCTAGTGTTGGTACCTGTTACCATCACTTCAAAGCTAAAGGTATCGTCAAGTGGATCACTTGTACCTTGATTATCACATTCGATGTTAACAACATTGTCAAAGGTAACCAAGATCGCACATTCAGGTTCGATTGGTGAACAAGGCTCTGGAGCAATTGCAACATCAGCTGCGGTACAGTTTCCATCATTATCTGTAACATTAATATTAGCATCACCATTAGCAATCAGGAATGGTCCTGCAGTAACGGTTTCACCATATTGTCCGCTATAATTCAGTCCGTTTAC
>BQJT01000449.1 GCA_021604845.1 Cyclobacteriaceae bacterium | reverse complement strand
CTATTAACACTATTGACTCCGGTATTGTCGATCCTTACCATTCCACCATTATTTATAAAAGCAGCATTGGCATTAAACATGGAAATTCCTGATTCTTTAATATTCCCGTCATTCTGCCCAATGAGTAGTTGCCCTGCTGCTTGATTGAGGAAGAAACTACTGGATGACATGGACACCCCAAATCCAAATGGACCTGCATTAAACCCCGTATTGTCTATTGTTACCGTACCATTTGTATTTTTAAAAGCGCAGCTGCCAAGCATGGTGATACCATCACGCCCAATATTTCCGCTAATCTGACCAATGAGGATATGCCCGCCACCTTTATTTTCAAACATAGCAGCGTTCACCAACCAAATAGCAGAGCTGGATGATGAAGGGTCGTTTGTACCTGTATTATCAATTCTAATAATACTTGCATCGTTTGTAAAGCTGGTTCCACCACCATTACCGACCATGCCTTTACCGGCTATCCCTTCGTTTTGTCCAATGTAAAATTCCCCTAAATTTTGATTTATCAGAGATCCGCCATCATTATTAAGGCCATGTTTCTCTAGTGTTCCTGATTGTGTTCCAGTATTGTCAATGTAAATAGTCCCGCCATCGTTGTTTAGGCTGCCTCCAGCTCCCTGTATATCAAAACCGTTCATTCCGATGCTTCCGCCGCCCTGTCCAATTAACAATTGTGTCTTATTGTGAAAAGCTCCTGACGCTAAAACCCCTGCTCCTCCGGTATTTTGAACATAAATCGTCCCTTCATTGGTCAAGCTGGTAAATACCTTGATGCCATTTAGTCCTTCTACGGAATTGCTGATCGTGAGCGTTTTTCCTCCTGGGACGGTCAATGTGCCGCTTTTCACCTCTAATGACTGGATATCTACGTCTATATTCATTTCGACGTTTGTATGCGGTCCGGTAGGGTCAATTACAACATCTTCTGCTGCTGTAGGTAACAAGCCAAAGGGTTCCCAGTTAAAGGGGTTGTCCCAAAGGTTGCTTTCGGTGCCCCGAAAGGTTCTGGTTTGTGCTTCGAGGGTAGCATTGCCTTGGAGCAGGAGCAAAAAAATGAATAGGAAGAAAATACGAGCTATTGAGTTAAATATTTGAGTGTTCATTTTATTAGAATTTTTGGTTTGGAAAATGGCACCTACCTTCGAGATGACACCTTTTGAAGCCCTTGGACTAGGGTAAGATGTCACCTCGAAGGTTGTGTAGGAAAGGGGCTAATCCGAGACGATCAGTTTTTTGCTTATTACGGGTTGGCCATCTGCTTTTATCTGTACCAGGTACATACCAGGGAGCCAGCTTGCTACATCCAGCCGGATGCGCTGTGCCTCCAGCGCTTCGTTCGGTACTTCGTATACCAATTGGCCCATGTTGTTATATACCTCAACGGTCATCTCCCTTCCAGTGAGTTTCTCCGACAGGTCAGTGAGTTGATTAAACTGAATCCAGGCTTCACTTTTGGCAGGATTGGGGTATACTTCCAAGGTAGGTTGGGGCGAGGAAGCGATATCAACACCCTGTATATTTGGCGCTTGCAAGGAGGACAGTGTGATAACTTCAAAGTTTTCAAAAGTGGCGGTCATCGATCCGGAAGGACTGCTATTGGCAGTGATCATGCCTATTTCGATGCAGTTGGTCATTGGGATGTTGGTAATTAGTACGGCATGCCAGTTGGTGCCGTCGGCAGAGTGATAAGCGCCGAAAGTATTGCCGGAGCGGGTTAGTCGCAGCCAGTTTTTACCCTGAGTAGGAAATTGGTGGGCAAAGGCCGTCCCTCCGCTACTCTGGCGCAATTCTCGCCGGCTCATCGAAACGCCGTCGATCATCAGTTGCAGCATTTTATCAGAGGAGCTACTGCCTTCGCGCATGGTGATCCCAGCCCAACCGTTACCAACTACCTGGGTAACCTGCGCAATGACCTCACCGTCGCCACACAAGGTAGTACCAATATAGCCAAGTGCGTCGGTAGTACTGTAATAATTGGGATCGTAGCAACCTTCGCTGGTAATGGTGTAGGTATCAGCATCGGGATCGTAAGCAGCCTGATTTCCGCCTGCACAGTTTACACCGTCAGCAGGGGCACTAAAGTCGCAGGGAAGCCCGGAAACAGTTACATTGGAGTTACATTCGGCTGTATTGCCGCTGGCATCCTCTACCGTGACAGTGATTGGTTTAATTGTGCCAAGTTGGTCGCAGGTTACTTTATTCTGCGACATACCAACAAAATAAACCTCTCCACAATTGTCAATGGAAGCGACCTCATCCCAAACCTGGTTGATATTTAATAGGATTTCGGGTTCGCTATTGAAGGTAACAGTAGCATCTAAACAAACCGGTGTAGGCTGCATCTGATCTTGTATTCTCACTAAAAAAGCGCATTTGCGCTGGTTATTAGCGGCGTCCTTCGCTTGCCATTGGATCTTGTGAAAACCTGCATCCAAGATAATGGAGGGGTTGGTACTCCAACTCGACCATTCTGCGCCAGGAATGTGGTTGCCTGACTCGTCTACCTGACGATGACGGTAACGCAATACGGTAACTGCACAATTATCGCTGGCAGTGGGTTCTGGAACAATGAAATTAGCCTGGCA
>BQJT01000448.1 GCA_021604845.1 Cyclobacteriaceae bacterium | reverse complement strand
GCATCATTTGAAGCCAATAAACGTAGACACCCTGTGGCATTTTTTGTCCACGAAAGTTCCCATCCCAAATGGCTTGGGGGTCACCGGGGCTTAGATCATCTATGAAAAGTAGTTCTTCCCCCCAACGATCGAAGATCATCAATTTCAGAATCCGTTCAACAGCTGGTCCGGCAAAAAGTTCTAGGGCGTCATTAATTCCATCCCCATTGGGAGAAAAGACATTCGGGATAAAGAGTTGATCCCGTTTGGAAACAATAATTACAACACTCGCCGTGCTGGTGCAGCCATTTAAATCGGTAGATATGACTTCATAAGTTGTCGTTTGCATTGGTTTTATGGCCAAGATAAAACAATCCAAACCTTGGCAGTTCGAGGAATCTGCTGAAAACCAGGAAAGATCGCTTATTTCAGTGGTCGGGATGTCAAATAGAGTAGACAAGCTTATCGTTTCTCCCAAATCAATCGGATTTTTTGGAACTTCTATTTGTACAATGTGGGCTTGGGTATTTTCGATAGTAACAAGGCTGTCATAGGTACATCCGTTGGCATCCTGAGCGATGATTTGGTACTCGCCAGGTGGCAGGTCTGGAAATAGGTTTTGACTAACAAAGGGTTGGCTATTAAAAGAATATTCATAGGGTGCCAATCCGCCTACTACCTCCATTATAGAAAGGCTGCCCCTTTGCCCTTGATTGCCACAGCCAGGCTGAATAACATCCAAGCTTAATGCCTGGATGCCCGTATGGTCTTCAATCAGTAAAGAATCAAATTGGGAGCATCCGTTGCCTGTATCCAGCACCTGAACGGTATACAGTCCTGGCTCAAAAACAGTGGTTAATGCCTGGGCTGGCGAAGCAATTGCATTAGCAACCGGTCCAGTCCATTGATATTGGTAATTGCTGTTAATCGTCGTGGATAAGATGGCTTCCTCCGATAAGCAATCGAAAGATTCCTCCAAATTAATTTCCACTTCAGGCAGGCTTTGATTGGCCACTATTTCAATGCTGTCTAAAGCCGTACAACCATTTTCAGGGTCAGTAAGCAAAGCATAATAAATTCCTGGCTCTTCCACTTCAATCGCTGCCATCGTACCGATGGTGTCACCTGCTATGTTCACCCACTTAAAAGCAAGGCCAGGCATTCCGACCGAAGCAGTGAGGGTAAGCATATCAGCTTGGCAAGTAAGTGTCGTGTCTCCTTCAATTGTCAAATCGGGAATATCTATATCCTGTTGTATCATGGTATCAACTGCCTCCGAACAACCATTCCCTGGATTGGTAACCCTCAGAACATAAGTGCCAGGATTTTGCACGATTAAGGAATCCGCCATAGATAAGATTACGGGCATATGCTCAGCCTCCATCCATTGGTACTCCAGGCTTGCTGTATTTGAAAAAGAATAAATTACAAGGGAATCTGAATTACAGTCCAGCAAATCATCGGTAATTAGGGAGAGCGAAGGGCTTATTGTATCTGCCTCAATGGTAATAGAATCTGTGACAATACAACCATTATCCTGATTTTGGACGGTTGCAGTCACCACTCCTGGTAAATCTATGCTAAGGTCACTGGTATTCCCCGAATTTCCACCCGGTGCGGTCCACGATGTTGATACCATAACATCGCTTTCAATATTAAGCGTTATGAAGTTGATATCGCAAGTAAGGATGGAGTCATTCGGAAAGGAAAAAGTAAGGGTCGGTTCTTCCCGGTCTTCTATTACCTGAATACTATCAATTGCTGTACAATTATTTAGCGTATCTGTGATAAAAGCAAAATACCAACCAGGAGTGCTTGCCATTCCATTGATAATCTGATTGCCATCCGACCACTCCACCACACTATTTGAGCTATTGGAGGTCGCTAATAGATTTACCAAATCGGTATGGCAATTCAGTACCCCATCCACTGCCAAAGAAGCGGTAGGAATATCTACTTCGGAAGTTATTTCCACTGCAAGGGAGTCTGCACAACCATTCAGGCTATCCTGAACAATCAACAAATAAATGCCAGCAGAATCTACATTTAATATAGATACATTGGTGAGGGAATCTCCCTGCTCATTTTCCCATAGGAAAATACTGTTGTCTGTATTGACCGCCCCTTCTAACACGAGACTTTGTTGTTCACAATTAATCTCCGTATCCCCATTTATTTGGATAACCGGAGTAGTGATGTTCTGATTGATTGTGGTATCTTGAGAATTCTGGCAACCATTATCGGGATTTGTAGCTATCAAAAGGTAGTACCCCGGATCGCTCACCAACAGAGAATCGATTTGAGAAAGAACTTCATTACTATCATTTTCCCATTGATAATCGATGTTTTCTGCAGAAGTATTTCCTGTTAACAAAACACTTGAATTGATGCAATCCAATTCGCCGGATGTTGTTAATTGCAGGTCTGGTTGGAGGGTGTCCTGCTCAATAAATATGGTGGCTTCATTGGTACAGTTATTCAATGGATTTTCTATCAACACGGATACTGCTCCTGGTTCAGTCACCTGAATGTCGCTTACGTTCATCTCCGTTCCCGAAGGCGTAGTCCAGGTAATTTCAACCCCAACATCACTGCTCACATTAAGGTCTACCTGCGGCTGGGT
>BQJT01000447.1 GCA_021604845.1 Cyclobacteriaceae bacterium | reverse complement strand
CCGATTCTCATGCCTATCTGGGCACTCAACTGTGTGGCGATGGAGAGATCATTGCCCAGGTCACACAGGTTGCCGGTAGTGGCTATGCTGGTATTGCGATGCGGGAAAACCTCAGCGCCGGTTCGCGAATGTTGCAATTGGGCATTGATGGCGTTTCTCTGACCAAAAGAGAATTACGAAGCAACCCTGGCGCTGTGGCCTTTAACCATCTCTTTCAAACCCAGGGTAAAAACTGGCTACGCCTTACGCGCAGCGGCAACACTTTCACCGCTTATCACTCTTTGGATGGCATTAACTGGGGAATCGTGATCAGTACCAACATTTCAATGAACAGTTGTATCGATATTGGCCTCTATGCGGAAAACAAAACTGCTAATGGCAGTATGACAGCTACTTTTGAAAATGTCCAGCTGAATGGCGTTGCCCCACTATCTGCTCCAAGCCCGTCAAATGTCGATATGGCGAATGAGCTGGAACCTACTATCAATGTCTATCCCAATCCGGCCACCAATGAAGCCTGGATCGATCTGGGGAGTGGTTATGATGCTCAAACGAATATAGCTGTATTCAATCATCTGGGACAATTAGTGCAACAAATTCCGGCCAGTGCTATTGAGGAATCATTATTAAAGCTTTCGGTGCAAAACTGGGACAATGGGTTGTATTGGATTGAAGTGCGAATAAAAGACGAGGTGGTGACTAAACGTCTGGTCCGGCAAGAATGATGAAAGTGCCAAAGCATCTTTTGGCCATCACTTTACACCTGATGGCTTCGGAACCATAAACAGTAATTTTTTAAAAGCAAACACTTTAATCCATTTAAAAACACTGTGCAATGACTTTACAAAAAGCCTTATTTATAATCCTCACTTTAGGTTTATTACCATGCTACGCTGTAGCTCAACAACCATTTATCACCACTTGGAAAACAGACAATCCTGGTATTTCCTGCAATTCTTGCATTACCATCCCGACCACTGGCAGTGGCTATGACTACGATGTAGACTGGAACAATGATGGTATCTTTGATGAATTTGGTATAACAGGCGATGTCACCTATGATTTTGGTGCTCCGGGCACCTACACCATTCGCATTCAAGGGGATTTCCCGCGAATTTATGTCGCCTATTTTAATGACGAGGAAAAAATATTGTCGATCGACCAATGGGGGGATATTGCCTGGACCAGTATGGAAGATGCTTTTGCTGGAGCTGAAAACTTGACCTATAACGCAACAGATGCGCCGGACCTATCTAATGTAACTAGTATGCATAGCATGTTCGCAAGTGCCAAAGTTTTCAACGGAGACCTGTCCAACTGGGATGTGAGCAATGTTACCGATATGAGCCACCTCTTCAGCATTGCTCAAGCTTTTAATGGCAACATCTCTACCTGGGATGTAAGCAATGTAACCGATATGAATTTCATGTTCAACTTGGCAGTGGTTTTCAACGGAGACCTGTCAAACTGGAATGTGAGCAGTGTAATTGATATGAGTGTGATGTTCCAATTTGCTTTTGCCTTTAATGGTGATATCTCTAATTGGATTGTGGGCAATGTAACCGATATGAGTTTCATGTTCTCTCTTACTCAGGCCTTCAATAGGGACCTCTCTGGCTGGGATGTAAGCAAGGTAACCACCATGAGAGGCATGTTTCAAAATGCTTCTGCCTTTAATCAGGACCTCTCCAATTGGGATGTGACCAATGTAGAGAATATGGATATAATGTTAAACGCGGCTGGCTTAGATGCCATCAACTACGACAAAACCTTGATCGGCTGGGCTGCCCAATCCGTACAAAATGATGTGCTTCTTGGAGCATCTGGACTGGAATATTGCCTAAGCGAAGACGCCAGAAATACCCTGATCAATACTTATGGCTGGGATATCACCGGCGATAGCTTTAGCTGTTTGGATTACAATCCGGCCCCAACAGCAGTGTGTAAAAACCTCACGGTTGATGCCGATGCCAATTGCGAAGGACAAGCCAACGCCGACGCATTCGATAATGGATCCTCCGATCCGGACATGGAGCCGCTTACCTTCTCTGTCAACCCAGAAGGACCCTATTCCATAGGTACAACCAATGTGGTACTAACCGTAGAAGATGCCGTAGGCAAAACCGACCAGTGTACAGCGACCATAACGGTAGAAGATAACGAGCCGCCCAATCCGGTTTGCCTACATCCTACTATTAATTTTAATGGAGAGCAAGTTATTATGTTGCAACAAGCGGACGTTTTGGACGCCTTGGCTTCTACGGATAACTGTGGCATTGTATCTTTTGTCAGCATGTCTCTCGATGAGGTAGATTGCAGCCAGTTAGGCACTATCATACCCGTAACCGTTTCTGTAGAAGACCCCAATGGAAACGCTAGTTCCTGCACTTCCAACGTTACCGTAGGCGGTTTGCCTTGTGGTTTTAGCAGCCCACCCGATGGCATCAACTGCCCTGACGGCAGCCAGGCTGGTTATGATCCCAATACGGATACCTTCACCCTAACTGCTGAAGACTGCTACGACCCCAACTACTATAGCAATTCCGATTCGCATGCCTATTTGGGAAGCCAGCTGTGTAGCGACGGGGAGATCATTGCCCAGGTCACCCAGGT
>BQJT01000446.1 GCA_021604845.1 Cyclobacteriaceae bacterium | reverse complement strand
CAGGTGGAGAGCCACATGAGTATGACTGGGTCAAATGCGGATAACCGGATTTTGGTTAAACCTTCTGAGCAGGGCGCGGCTATCCTGGCTTTGTATAATGAAATTGCACCAGCTGCTGGTGGAGCCAGATTAAGTGGACCTTCTTTGGATGCTGATAAAGTAGCTAAAATTTCCAAAGTAGCTAAAGAATTGTTGGGCAACCGGGGTACCTCTCTGGTCGTTTCTGGTTCTAATAATGTTGGAGAGCAAGTATTGGTCAATGCCATCAATAATATGTTAGGCAACTATGGTAATACGCTTGACTTCAACCATGCTTCCTTACAACGCCAGGGAACAGATGCGCCCATTCAAACTTTGATCAGAGAAATGAATAGCGGTAGCGTTGATGCCATTTTTGTAATGGATGGTGCTAACCCCGCTTTTGATATACCAAATGCAGGTCAGTTTCAAACTGGTATGAGTAAAGTTGGTCTTAAAGTTTCTTTTGCCGGCGTGCCTTCTGAGACTTCGAGCCTTTGTGAGTATATAACTCCTACTAACCATTTCCTCGAAAGCTGGGGAGATGCCGAGCCAAAACGTGGCCACTACAGTTTGATTCAGCCTACCATCGCGCCTTTGTTCAAAACAAGAGAGGCTGGCGAAAGCTTATTGCGTTGGGCCGATAGCGACCAGTTGGATGCAACTTCCGAAATGCCTTATCACGATTACCTCAAGGCACATTGGGAGCAAACCATGTTCTCTCAACAAAGTAGCTTTTCTACTTTCCAAATGTTTTGGGATAGTGTATTGCATGATGGTGTTTTTGAAGTGCCTCAGGCAGCAATTGCGGTTGCTTTTTCAGGTGATACCAACAGCGCGGCTTCTAAAATACGCAAACCAGCCAGTTCGGAGTTGGAGATTTCCTTCTTCGAAACGGTAAATATGGGCGCAGGTCAGTATGCCGCCAACCCTTGGTTGATGGAAATGCCTGATCCGGTTACCAGATGTGTATGGGGTAATTACCTGGCGATTCCAGTTGTTTGGGATGGTAAAAAAAGATTCAAAGCATTAAATAATCTGAATAATAGAGAAGGATACAGTGAGGCGGATAAAGTGGACATTACCGTTAATGGTGTTCAGTTAAAAGGTACAGCGGTTCGCCAGTTTGGTCAAATGAACGGTACGGTATCCCTTGCTTTGGGATATGGTAGAACAACCACCGGAAAAACCGGAAAAGCGCTAGGCAATAATGTTGGAATCAATGTTTTCCCTTGGTTGACGCTTGATGCCAACGGAAATACCCAATATTATGCTAGTGATGTGGCGGTTTCTGACAAATCTGGAAAAGAGGATTTTGCCTGTGTGCAGTACCACCACACGATGGGGGTAACGACCAAAGATGAAAATGGGGAAGTGGTTAAAGATTCAAAAACGGGCAAGCCATTTAATATTGATGAAAAGGCGATCATGACTTTGGGAACTGGTTCTCAAGGCGCACTAACCGATCGTTCCATCATCTATCAAGCTAACCTCAAAGATGTTGAAGACCTGGTGCATCATATCGAGCACAAACGGCATCATGCAGAGGAGTTGAACGTTAATACGATCTATCCTTACCAGGAATATAAAGATGAATTCTACGATCAGGGCCATCATTGGGGTATGCACGTTGACCTCAATGCTTGCATTGGTTGCGGTGCTTGTCAGGTAGCTTGTGTGGCGGAAAATAATGTTCCGGTTGTTGGCAAACACGAAGTTTTCCGGCACCATGAAATGACATGGTTGCGCATTGACCGGTACTACTTCGGTGATTATGAAAATCCCAATGTAGTTTATCAGCCAATGATGTGTCAGCATTGTGATAATGCTCCTTGCGAGAACGTTTGTCCGGTGGCTGCGACCAACCATAGTTCGGAAGGATTGAACCAAATGACCTATAACCGTTGTATCGGTACGCGCTATTGCGCAAACAACTGCCCTTACAAAGTGCGTCGATTCAACTGGCTTGATTATACCACTGCCGATTTATTTGCCTACAATGAAGTAGATGTAAACGGTGAAGATATTCCGTATGGCGCAGATAACTTGACTCGTATGGTCCTTAACCCAGACGTAACGGTTCGTTCACGCGGGGTTATCGAAAAATGCAGTTTCTGCGTACAACGGATTCAGGAAGGTAAGCTGACAGCTAAAAAAGAAGGCCGCAAATTGCATGATACGGATGTGAAATCAGCCTGTCAGACTGCTTGCCCAACTGGTGCAATTGTTTTTGGAGACCAAAACAACCAAGAAGGAGAATTACATAGTCGGATGGCTAATCCTTTGAATTACTTGGTTTTGGAAGAAGTTAATACCCGTTCTTCTGTTTTGTATACCGCAAAGGTGGTGAACAGAAGTGAAGAACTTGATGCCTAAAGGCAGCTATTAGCGCTTAGATTATCCCCTTAAAACGGCGAGTCTAATATCTAATGTCTAGCATCTAGCAATCTATTAAAAAATCTTTTTTGCACATTTTATAAGAAGCATAAAACATGAGTGCAGTAGTAGCATCGATACGTGAACCCTTGATCCAGGGTGGAAAAAGTTACCACCAGATCACGGAAGATATTTGCAGCCCTACGGAGCGTGCGCCGACCACG
>BQJT01000445.1 GCA_021604845.1 Cyclobacteriaceae bacterium | reverse complement strand
AGGCCATTATAATAATCACCGCTCTGTTGCTGGTGGCTGCATCTTACATCGGTATACAAAACCTGACAGTAAATACCTACCTAATCGATGATCTTCCTGTTTCCCATCCTATGAAGTCGGATTTCATATTCTTCGACAAGTATTTTGGAGGATCAAGACCATTTGAAGCATCGATAGTAGTCTCAGACAGTAATTACAAGATTCTGGACTACCCTGTTCTCAGGGAAATAGAGAAAGTTGAGAAACATCTGTTGGACTCTTATGGCACTTCTGCTCTTACCTCACCCCTAACGCTAGTCAGATACACCAACCAGGCGGTTAACGGTGGATTGTCCAAATTTTACTGCCTGCCTGACTCTTCCGAAATGCTAAAATTAGGCAGGGACCTGAATAAGCTGGTAAAACAACCATCCTTCTCCGGTCTCCTGGCAGATAACCAACGAGTTTCCAGGTTCAGTGGAAGAATGGCGGATATGGGCAGCAATATCACCACCAAAAAAAATGTGGAATTGTACCAATTCATAAATGCTTCCATTGACACCTCCCTGGTTAATTTCCGGGTTACCGGAACCTCGTTATTAATTGATAAGAACAATGCATACCTGGTGAAGAACATGACTACCGGGCTTGCCATAGCTTTTGCAGTAGTGGCTTTGATAGCCGGGCTTATGTTCCGCTCCTGGAAAATGGTAGTTATAACGTTGATTCCGAATGTTATTCCGTTATTGTTGGTGGCGGGAATAATGGGCGCGCTGGGGATAACCCTTAAACTTACCACCAGCGTCATTTTCACCGTTGCTTTTGGAATAGCGGTTGATGATACAATTCATTTTATCAGTAAATTCAAAATGGAACTGTCCAAAGGCCGCAGCAGGCTTTATGCAATAAAGCGGGTTTATTTTTCCACTGGCAAGGCCATCATCATTACTACTTTAGTGCTGATTAGCGGTTTCATGACGCTTTTACTATCTTCTTTCGGTGGGACCTTTTATATTGGGCTGTTCGTGGGACTCACTTTGCTATTTGCGGTTATTATCGACCTCACCTTGCTGCCGGTACTAATTATACTGTTTTACCGGTCCAGACCAAAAAAATTGCATAAATGAACACTTATAAACAGCACTGTTAAAACCGGAGGAGTTGAAAAAAAACTATCTGATCGTAGGTTTGGTTCTGATGACATTCTTTGTCATCTCTTTTCTTACCAATATCATAGGCCCTCTGGTCCCTGATATTATCAGCGATTTCGAAATCAGTCAGACTCTGGCTGGGATGCTGATCTCTTCATTCTTTATCGCCTACGGTATCATGTCAATCCCTGCGGGGATCCTGGTTGAAAAATGGGGAGAGAAAACGGTAATGATGGTGGCTTTCACCATTGCGGGAATCAGTGCATTTCTGTTCGCCTTATCACCCACCTATATAGTTTACGCGCTTTCCCTGTTTATTATCGGATGTTGTATGGCCATGCTCCAGGTTGCCATTAACCCATTGCTGAGGGTAACCGGCGGAGAGGAACAATTCGCATTCAATTCTGTGTTGGGTCAATTATTTTTTGGGCTGGCGTCATTTCTGAGTCCTTTGGTTTATTCTTACCTGGTGAGGAACGCTGCTAACGGAGATGCGCCCGATCTACTGAACAAACTTTACGCCTTGCTTCCTGAAGGACTTCCCTGGATATCACTTTACTGGTTATTCGGTCTTATTGCTGTTATCATGACCGCAGTCATAGGCACCGCTAAATTTCCCACGGTTACCCTGCAAGAGGATGAGCGTGTGGGGGCTTTGAAAACGCATTTGGACCTTTTGAAGAACCCCATAACCATATTATATTTCCTCAGCGTATTTGCCTATGTGGGCACGGAACAGGGAGTTGCAAATTGGATATCTCAGTTCTTGCTGACATATCATCAATACGACCCGCAAACTGTAGGGGCCAGTACAGTATCCTGGTTTTGGGGGCTGATGACCGCCGGAACCTTGCTGGGGTTGGTACTGCTGAAATTTGTTGATAGTAGAAAAGTATTAATTGGATTCAGTGCTGCCGCCATTGTCTCTCTTACCGTGGCGCTGCTTGCTTCCGGTCCTGTGGCTATCAGGGCTTTTCCCATGGTAGGCTTCTTTGCCTCGGTCATGTGGTCGGTAATAATTTCACTGGCACTTAACTCCGTAAAAAGTCATCATGGATCGCTTTCGGGCATTCTGATAACCGGCATTGCCGGGGGAGCTGTGATTCCGTTGATCGTTGGATGGCTGGGTGACCAGGTAGGCTTAAGGACCGGTATGTTCTTTCTGTATATAACATTGTTGTATATACTGAGTATTGGATTTTGGGCTAAACCCCTGATCAATAATAAAACGGTGGGCGCTTCGAGCGCTGAACATTGATCATTTTACCACGCTCGACTTTTTCAGGAGCCAGAATCCTGGAGTAATTACCACCATCCCGGTAATTATAACCAACGCCTGGGCAGAGGGAGCCAGGATTCCCAATACCACAATAAGAATGCCGGTGGCGATGAGGGTGATACCCATAACGCGGTAGGCAAAATTGTTTTGAGATCCGGATTCTTCCTGGTGTTCCATTGACTTGCTTTCAGTTAATACGGCATCTGATC
>BQJT01000444.1 GCA_021604845.1 Cyclobacteriaceae bacterium | reverse complement strand
AACCGGTGAGGCTGAAGTAGAAAAACCCAAACAACCAACCGATTAACAGAATGACAGCAATTAAATATAATAAGTTACCCATAATTGAAAATGTTTTGAATTTTAGAAAATGTTTGAACCTTACAACTACAAACTATCGATATAGTCTTTGATGGCTTCTTTCGATTCTCCGGTTCTTTTTTGAATAGTACCCAGTAACTCGTCCTCTTTGCCTTCAATATAAACAAGATCATTATCCGTTAACTGTCCATATTTCTGCTTCAATTGACCTTTTATGGTGTTCCAATTTCCTTTCAATTTATCCTTGTTCATTTTCTGGTGGTTTAAAGTTTGAACTAATTTATTTCCCTGACTGGTAGAAATATCATGCCAGGGCGGGACGAATCGATAAAAACCTAATAATCAATTATTTATAAATTTTGTGTTGTAGACCCTCATAGATCAACTGGGTAAACAGTTATACACAATGTGGAAAAATTACCAGGTGTCTTAATGGGACTGGCGGGAAGGGAATCGTTGGAACTACTCATCCATATAAACTTGAACGGCTATATACTTTACCCGGAATATAAACTGGTACCGGTTAAGCAGCGAAGCGGAGAGGCAGGATCAAATCGGGGTAGTCTGGGTGCCGGGTGAAAAGGATAATGCTGGTTCGAACCCCTGCAAGGGGAAGCTTATCACAATAAATGCCGGGCTGTGTTATTCTTCTAATTGTTTTTTTATCTTGTACAAAAATGCGTGTCAATTAACCAGAGACTACTTTCGATTGATGCATTGCGCGGCTTTGACATGCTGTTGATCGCCGGTGGTGGGGAATTTATTGTCCGTCTCGAGGGCAAGACCGGTTTGGCATGGATTGACTGGTTAAGTGGTCAATTAACGCACCCGGCCTGGAATGGCTTTACTTTTTATGATTTTATATTCCCCCTGTTTCTGTTTATTTCAGGAGTATCAGTTTGTTTTTCGATAGGTAAAAGTAAGAGTCTGGGTATTGCTGACTCCAGCATCTATCAAAAAGCATTCAAACGCATGATAGTTCTTATCTTATTGGGCATTGTTTATAAGAATGCACCGGTCCCTGTTTGGGAACCTTCACAAATCAGGTATGGCAGCGTTCTAGGCAGAATTGGTATAGCTACATTTTTCACCACACTTTTATTGGTTCACTTTTCATGGAGGCAAAGACTTTATTGGGTGGCAGGTATCCTGCTGGTATATTTTGCCGCACTTTTATTAATCCCGGTTCCGGGATTTGGCGCAGGAGACTTGTCCTTCGAGGGAAATCTGGTTGGATGGGTTGACCGCACAATACTACCCGGAATACTAAAGCAGGGTATTTATGATGAATTGGGTCTATTAACCCAACTTCCGGCAATGTGCTTAACCATTTTAGGTGCATGGGCTGGTGAATTATTACGAGATTCGAAAATCAAAAGTAAGACCCTCAGTCTAATGTTAGTAGGCCTGGTGTGCCTCGGGTTGGGGCTCTTTTGGAGTATGTACTTCCCAATAAACAAGCATTTGTGGTCCAGCTCATTCATATTATTGACTGCTGGAATGGCCTTTATTTTTTTAGCAGCATTTTACTGGATAATAGATGTAAAAGGCTATCGTAAATGGTCATTTTTCTTCAAAGTAATTGGGATGAATTCATTGCTGGTGTACTACCTCTATCGATTCATTAATTTTAACTACACTTCTGAACTTATTTTTGGCGGATTGTATGCTGTAACACCTGAAATCTGGCATAGTGTTTTTCAAGCTGTGGGTGCAGTTGCCCTGGTATGGCTCTTCCTTTACCTGATGTACCGGAACAAGATCTTTGTGAAGATTTAACCGTACATGGCAACTTTTATTTCCAATTTATGAAAAATACTTTCAGCAAATAGCTCGATTCTTACTTCGATAAGTTATAATTGAAGTACAGCTATGGTTTTATTCTTATTTTGTTGCTATCAGATTTGAAGCGATTTCTGATAGTGTTATTATTTGCATATTTTTCATTAAATGTACGAGGCCAATCAGGACCAGCCGGAGTAGGCAGTACCTCTGGTAGTGGGACTCTATCCGGGTGGTACGATGCGAACCAAACTGTAACGCTCTCAGGGTCAGCTGTTACACAATGGAATGACCAATCTGGTTACGGTAACCACGCAACGCCACCCGCTAGTTCGAACCAGCCTACTTTAGTTGGCTCATCAGTGAACGGGTACCCTGTAATTACTTTTGACGGTTCGAACGATTTTTTGACCGCACCAGATGCCTCCAGTCTAGACCTTACCAATTGGTCCATTGTTATAGTAGGCATAGTTAACCTCCATAAGAACTATAATGCTTTTCTAGTAAAAGGTGCGGATGCTTCAGAGAACTATGAGTTTCTTACGAATTTTCCAGCTACTGGTAACATACATTACCCTGTACTTTTCACCAGTGGAGGAAGGGGTATTGACTCAGAAGCTGGCGAGGTTTTCTCCACCTCAACTTATGGCGTGTATCAGTTAGATTACGATCAAACCAATTTCGAATTTCATATCGATGGAAACCAGACCGAAACTGACAGTGAAAACAGAACACCTCAAACTAACGCCAGCAGTTTATACATAGGTAATGAGCAGGG
>BQJT01000443.1 GCA_021604845.1 Cyclobacteriaceae bacterium | reverse complement strand
TCAACGTCTTGCCGCGCCCTGAACCGGTAGTGGTACATCCCAGCGATTTATGCCCCAATGAGACGGCTTTAGTACAAACTGTAAATACCTATGCCAGTTATTCCTGGAAAAATGAAAATGGTGCTGTTATTTCCACTGATGCCACCCCCAGTTTGAGTCCAGGATATTACCAAGTTATTGTAGCCGATCAATTTGGCTGTTTGGGGGATACCACTTTTCATATTGATGCTTTTCCAAAGTCTAAAGTGGCTATTTCTACTCCTGATCCCAATGGCTTTTGCAATGTTGCGCCATTTACCAGGTTGTATGCGACTAATTCTGATAGTGGCTATGATTTCCAATGGCTGCGGGATGGCCTGCCTGTAGGGACTAATGACCCTGTGTATACCGCAACTCAATTTGGTGTATACCGCGTGGAAATAGTGGATGAAAATGGCTGTACAGCAGTGTCTAATTCGATCAATGTGTCAGAAGATTGTAGCGGTGGCAATAACCCCAATACCGGATGTGGCCCCTTGACAACTGATTTTGCCATTCTTCCTGCTTCAGAATGTAATATCCATTCTTATCTCAACCAATCAACTGGTTATGACCCTGGCAGTTTATTTTGGAATTTTGATGACCCCGCTAGCGGAAATAACATCTCTAATGCAGAGAGTCCGGTTCACGAATTTTCCAGTGCTGGCTTTTACCGGATATTGTTGGCGGCCGAATTTCCAAACGCAGCCGATCCGGCCAATCCATTGCGCTGTGGCAGTTATCAGGTGGATACCATTCCTTTGGCTGCTGATTTTGAATTTGACAATGCCTGTCCTGGTCAGGTGGTGGAATTTAGTGATTTGTCTACCTTTCTTCCTATTACGGGCATCGCCTCTTGGTCCTGGGAATTTGGCGACCCTGGGAGTGGCGCTGATAATATTTCGAGTGATAAAAACCCGGTACATATTTTTGCCAATGTTGGAACCTATACGGTTCTCCTAAGAGTGATTAGTACGAGTGGTTGCCAATCAAAAGTGAGTAAAACAATTGAAATTTATCCACCGCCCAGTGTTTCCTTTGAAGAACCTACCGTGAATTGCCAAAGAACAGCTTCGAATTTTATCGCTGATGTTCCAGCTAATGTAACAGACGTGGAATGGGATTTTGGTGACCCTACCAGCGGCGAAGCCAATTTTTCTGAATTGTATAACACCTATCATGCTTATGACCAACCTGGAACTTATACCGTTAGCTTAAGCGTCACGAGCATTTATGGTTGCAAAAACGACTTTAGTCGTACGATCATTATTGAACCTAATGGTTTAAACGGAGATATTACTGCTTCTATTCCATCTCCGATTTGTGAAGGAGATACGACTATTTTGACGGCTTCTCCAGGTGCCGTGTCCTGGCTTTGGTCCAATGGAGCTACAACAGAAACTATTGCAGTTGCTTCGACAGAGGTCTATGAAGTGACTGTAACAGATATGGAAGGTTGTACCTACGCCCCCAACCCTATGGTCATTGATGTAATTCCTACACCTGATGCCACCATTCGAGCTACTGAATACGATGAGTATAATCAGCCGATAGAAATTTTTTATGATAGTTATGAAACTTGTGAAGGCGAGGAGGTCTTTTTGGAAGTGGACGAAAATGCGGATTATACCTATACTTGGTCAACTGGTGAAGATGGTGCATCGGTAGAATATTCTGATGATCGTGGCAATCTTTTAAGCGCAGGGTCGCATGATATCTTTTTGACAGTTACAGATAATGCATCTGGTTGCCAAAATGTGGTAGGTCCCTTTACCATAACCATTCACTCCTTGCCAATCGATGTGCAAATCCAATCAAATCCATCTGGTACGGTTTGTGCCAACACCCCAACAACCTTTAGTGTGATAAACCCCGATGCCTCCCTGACCTATATTTGGAATACAGGCGATATGGGGACGAGCATGACTACAAGTAATGGCGGCGAATACTACGTAAGAGCCATCAATGAATTTGGCTGTGAAATGGAAAGTAATCAACTTACTATTTTGAGTGGCCCCAATATCGATTTGGTGCCAGCTGGGTGTCATGCTCGTTGCCGTCCTGATACGCTATGTTTGCCCAATATCCCCGGAGCCGTTAGTTATCAATGGTTTTTTGAAGGAATGGCAATTGCTGGACCTGAAGGGACCATTCCGGAGCTGGTAGTCAATGAAAGTGGCAGTTATTATCTGGAAATTACGGACGTCGATGGCTGTGTTCAAACCTCGGGTGCGCTTGACCTGGATTTATACGATGGTTTTGGGACTATATTAGGAAATGTTTATGTCGACGTCAATGAAAATAATCAGATTGATGCTGGTGATACTTTGATCCATAATATTCCGATCCAGCTTTTGGAAAATAATGTGCCTATTGATACTTCGATTTCCAATGCCAGTGGCGCTTATGCTTTTTCCAATATTTTGGCAACAGCCTATAGCTTGGTCCTGGATACAACAGCTTTGCCCGCTAACTTAATAGCTACTACAGTGCAGATAGACACCCAGTTGATCGGCTGTGATAGCGAAGTGATGGTTGATTGGTTGTTGACGCCTCATTGTGAGCCCATCAGTAATGCCGTGGAGCTACAATTATGCGAAGGAGAAAGCGTCGATTTTAATGGTGT
>BQJT01000442.1 GCA_021604845.1 Cyclobacteriaceae bacterium | reverse complement strand
TATAATAACCGCGTGCGTTGCTCCGCATTGTCCAGGGGCATTAAAAAGCTCGATATCATCCGGGCAAACAATGTTGGGGTCAAGAACATCTATTATCGTCACCATTGCCGAACAAGTACTGGTGTTACCCACAATGTCAGTAGCAGTGAGTATAACCGTATTTGTTCCCAGGTCGTCGCAGCTAAAATTCATTTGATCGAGGCTAAGGGAAATATCAGTGCCACAAACATTGGTAGAGCCATTGTCGATTTCACTAGTTGTAATACTAGCCATACCGTTTTGATCCAATTCAATTGTTGTTGATTGACATTGTGCTGTAACATGAGTATTGTTTTCCACGGTAACTTCAGCGATACAAGAGCTGGTATTACCGGCAGGGTCGGTAACGGTAATGGTCACCGTATTCGTTCCGATATCATCACAATCAAACTGATTTTGACTCAATGTATGGGAAACGCCACATCGATCACCTGAGCTTTCTACCACCTGGAAACGGGAAAGATTGGCATTTCCCGTTTCATCTAATTGAATGGTGGCAGGTTTGCAGTTTACATATGGAGCTTGGTTATCTACTACCGTCAAGCTGGCCGAACAAGTGCTGGATAAATTGCCGTCACTTGCGGTTAAGATGACGGTATTGACGCCAACATAATTACATAGAAATTTCAATTTCCCATCGAAAATCGACATTGGACTGCCGTCTTCGGTTGTAAAACTTAGGGAAACGTCACCACAATTATCGTAAGAGCCATCATCAATCACTACAGGAGGCGGTGGATCGCCTGGAAAAGTAACGTCGATAGCATTGACATTAATAGTACGATCCTGGCAAAGAGCTACTGGAGGTGAATCATCGGTTATGGTTACGGTTGTTGAGCAGGTATTTGAATTGCCATTGTTGTCCGTAACGGTTACAGTTACCTCCTGAGTGCCGATGTCATCACAATCAAAACTAGACGGATTAACGGTACGGGACTGAATACCACATGGATCGTTGGAGATAAAAAGTACCGCCCCCGGTGTAATGTTACCGGTACCATTTTCATCTAATTGGACCGTAGCTGTTTTGCAGGCAGCTATCGGTATTATATTGTCTACAATAGTTGCGGTAGCCGTGCAGGAACTGGTTAGGTTACCGTCACTAACGGTTACGGTGATGGTGCTCATTCCTATGTCTTGACAGCCGAAAGTAATTGGGGGTATGTTGTTCAAAACGGTTACCGAACCACAATTATCGTATGAACCATCACTAAAAGCTGATCGATTTCTAACTTGAGTACCAGTGGAGCCGACATCAATTGTTAAGTCTTTGCAAAGTGCAACGGGGGGGATATTGTCTTCCACGGTAACAGTAGCCGTACAAGTGCTTTGGTTGTTATTTTGAGCCGTTACGGTCAAAGTCACCTCCTGACTGCCCAGGTCCGAACAATCAAAGTCGGCGAGGCTAAGGCTAAGACTTACCTCATCGCAGAGTTGGCTGGAACCACCGTCTACATCAGCAATTTGCAGGCTGGCCTGCCCCTGATCATCTACAAAGATGGTGGCATCCTTGCAAGTGGCGATTGGTAGGCTATTTTCCACTACCAAAACATTGGCCGTGCAAGTGTTGGCATTTCCACTTTGGTCTGTGACAGTTAACTGAACCGATACCGTTCCAATATCATTACAACTAAAGCTGGATTGACTTAGTGAAGATTGAATACTGCAATTATCACTGGAACCACCATCCACATCCGTCGCTAAAAGGCTTCCGTTACCCGAATCATCCAGCATCACCGAGGCGTTTTGACAAATTGCCTGAGGAGCAACATTGTCCTCAACACTAACAATAGCTACTAAGCTACTGGAATTCCCACTGGCATCGGTTGCCGTGACCGTTACCGTGTTTTCCCCAACATCATTACAATCAAAACTGGATTGGCTAAGCAAAAGGGATGGATTATCACAATTATCAACGGCCTGTATGATGACCTGGTTAGGCGTTATACTACCCATACCGGAAGCGTCTAAATAGATGGTTGGTATCAGGGATGAACCAAACAACTCCGGGGCACCAATATCCCGTACGGTGACATTAGCTGTGCAGGTGGCCGTATTATCTTCTTCATCTTGAACCGTTAATTCTACAGTATTACCCCCAATGTCTGAGCAATCAAATTCTTCTTTATCCAAAAAAAGTATAGAGGAGGAACATCCATCAAAAGATCCGTCATCGATGTCAGAAGGGAAAAGTAGGCCACTTCCGTTTCCAGTCAAATAAACTGTTGCATTTTTGCATTGAGCGACAGGCATGCTTGCATCCACGACGGATAGGTTAAAAGAGCAGAATCCTGGTGATCCAGTATTTGGAAGTACTGCCAGGATAAATCCATGGTCACCCAGGTCGGTACAATCGAAATCAAAAGAGGCCAACAAGCCTGGGGTAGCAACGGCAGAGGCAGAATAACCTATAATAGTACTTCCATCACTGGTGTAGCTTCCGTCGTTTGCTTCAGATGGCAGGAAGGTCTGCTGGCCGGAAGCATCCAACTGGACGGTTACATTTTTACACTTTGCAATTACGCCGCTTTCATTAAAAAAATTGTAAGTGATATAACCATTTTTTGGTGTTGAAACAGTATGATTACCATCGAGACTCCGAAAGGC
>BQJT01000441.1 GCA_021604845.1 Cyclobacteriaceae bacterium | reverse complement strand
TAATACCCGTCTGGTTTTCTCTGATCTGAATGGTGATGGAGGTATTCGGGTTTCGGTCAATCCTGAAGTGAATGAAATCATTCAGGAGCATCATTATTATCCATTTGGGATGGAGTTTGAAGGGCCTTGGACAGTGCATCCGGCAAGAGAGAGTGGTTACCAGTACAATGGTAAGGAATTGAATGAGGACTTGGAATTGGATTGGTTGGATTATGGCGCCAGATGGTATGATCCGGCTATAGGAAGGTTTACAGGGGTTGATCCGATTAGTGATCAGTTCCCTCATGTGAGTACTTATAATTATGCGGAGAATGAGCCGATTGCAGGAATTGATTTGTGGGGATTACAACGTGTTGATATTAACACCTACTCTGATCCAGCAGTTCAAGCCTACTTGAATAAAAACAAAAGGAGTACATTAACAAAAGGGGAATACAGTAAGCTAACAAAACCATCAGTTGTGGCAGGTACCGGATTATTGGCAATGAGTCCGGTTGATGAAACTGTTGCAGCCGGATGGCTATTAACAAAGATACCTGGAGTAAGTAAGGTTGTAAATGGTGCTAGTAAACTTTTAGGACAAGCATTTGATGGGTTAAAGAGCCTATTTAAGTCAGGTGATAATATAGGAGATTTAACATCGGGTGTTTCAAAAACTATACATGAAGGTAAGCAGGGGAAACATATCTCTGGTCATAATAATTTTGAAAAAGGGAAAAGTGAACTTACAAATGATGCGCAAAGTTTACTTGATGACTTTCATGGAGAAAAAGTTAATTCAATTCAAAAAATTAACGATGATAAAACAAGAGTTGACTTCGGTAAAGAGATTGGTAATTATGTAAATCCAGAAACTGGCGAAAAGATACCTACAACAGTTGGAACAGTTATTAACAGTAAATCAGGGGCTCACATAGTTCCTGCAAGACCTAAAGTAGATGAACTCAAATAGGGCATTAATAATATTATCAACGCAGCGAGCTTTGTTAGGCTCAGTTACGAAGAATATGAAAGCCATTACAATTGGTTATACAGAATCCTCTTATACATTGAGAGTTTATTTTGAAAATGAGCCAAGTGAAGCAGAGAAAGATTTGTTAAAGGATATTACAGGCCAAGTTAGTGCCGATGTACCTGAATTTATTGAGTTTAATGAGGAAGCAATTATAGCAAATCCAAATATACAGGTTAACAAATTAGAAATGTTAGATGTCTGGGTATATATGGAATATTATAACCCGGTATGAGATGAAAAGTCCTCAAATCTCCAGATTTGTGTAGCAAAAGCCATTTGGCAAAACCGAATCCTACATCAATCAGGTTGGCCGGGTAGTACCGGTAGTGGATGGCAGAAGCACGACCTGCCGTAGTGAGTATTTCATTCTCCCTGCCCGATTATTGACTGCATACCCCCCGGCGATAGCTGCACCACTGCCGAGATCCAGGCCAGCCTGAATGTGATCAGCAATCAATTTGAAAATCAGGTCACTACCCAGGTAGAAACCCCCTGTGCCGACGGAACGACCGAAACCATCAATGTTGTCCAACTGGATCAACTGGTATTTCCAACTACCCTGTACCGGGTTCGTTTTTGTGATCTGAGTGAGCGATATTTAACCCCATCCCTCCTCTCCCTTATTCCGGGCGATTATGAAATTGTGCAGGAAGTAAGCATTGCTGCTGCCGGTCAGGTTTTCCACGTGCAGATTAACGGAACCACTGTTGTATACAAATTAGAGCAATTGCTGGCAGAGTTGGTGGCCGGAACAGATATTATCATCGATAATTATGTACCCTGTGGTCAGCCCGAATGTGATCCATTTATCCCATGTACATTGGCGGAATTGGCCGCTCAGGAAGCTACCATGGCCTTGATTGAACAAAATACACCTCTGGTCATTCCCGACCCAGAAGCCTATCCGGTAACTATTTTTGAACTGGAGCTATGTGACGGGCAACAATTTTACATTTTGGAAGAAGAAATGGCCTATTTTGAGGAAACCTCGATTTTGGTGACTGATACCATCATTGTAAGTAGCAGAACGGATAGTATCCCAATGGGTCCAGATCCCGACCAAAAGGATATTTATGGAAGCAATGGCATTTTTCATATGGCATTTCGTCATGAGCCAAACGGCAATATTGATACCATGCAGTGGCAGGTAGCCAATCGAACCAAGATGGAGTATGCCTGTACTTATGATCCGATCAACCGTTTAAAAAAGAGTGTATTTACCGAATTTGATACTGAAAGCCAACGCACAACAGGTAATCAGTATGGTGTACCAGTCATTAGTTATGATGCTGATGGCAATATCAAAGGCCTTACCCGCAATGGCTTAAAAGGACTTTGTGAAAATAATAAATACATCTATGGTCGCATTGATCTTATGGTATATCATTATGATAGCGAACCAAATCAGTTAACCAGCATTGATGAATTATCCAACAAAATCAGAGGATATAAACAGTTAAGTGGAGGGAGTTACGACTATGATCTAGCCGGGAATATGACGCTGAATGGGGCCAAAGGCTTGACAATTGACTACAATCAACTTAACTTGCCCAAAAAATTCACTGGTGCAGAAGGCACCATTGAAATCACCTATGATGCTGCGGGTAGAAAGCTACAAAAGCAGGTCACTGGTGAAGATGAATATACA
>BQJT01000440.1 GCA_021604845.1 Cyclobacteriaceae bacterium | reverse complement strand
CCTTAACTTCGTCATCTTTCTCCATTCCATTAAATGCGAAACGATACTCACTTGTCGAAACATTTCTCCCTGTCATCTGCATGCCAAAAGGATAATAATCCGAGGCGAAAATGACATTGGCCTCATACCCAGCAATGAATGCAGGTTTCCCTATAGGTTCAATTACCTCAACGCGCTTGCCATCAGTAACGGTTGCCAAGACATTGCCTAGATGATTACTCAGTTCATATTGCTTCATTCCAATGAGCCGCTCATGATAGGTCTCATCGTCTGTAGAAAGCTCAGGTTTCTCTTCCGAGACAAACGTAGAAGTAGTTCCATTATAAGAAGTTACCTTAAAGAGCTCTGTTCTCCTTTCAACCTTATCTACCCCCACCCTTGAGGACCCATATAAATATACCTCTTTCTGCGCAAGGTCCCAATGCTTCTGATTTATCAAACTGTCTGTATATCCATAGGTGCTGATCATGTTTCCAGATGCATCATAGAGATAAAAAGTATGCTCAATCGGAGCTGCATCAGGCCCCCTGGCCACCGATTTACTCACCCGTTTGCCCATCCCATCATAGAAAAACTCAATATAATTGACCTTATCTGTCTCTGATGAGGTCGGAGTCTCAAAAGTAATCCGCCTTATCTTATTGTAGACATCCCATTCGATGTTGTTGATCTCAGCCTCTGTATCCTTGGTCAACCTGCCAATCTCATCATAGGTATAATTCCCTGATGACTGACCATCCAAATCAGTTGTATAATTCCCCGAAGCAACAGCTTCTGTTACATATCCCAAACGATTGGTCTGATCTGTATAGATATAATTCAAGCTGTCCATGTCAAAGCCATTGGTAAGGGGATTGGTTGTGGTAAGATGACCGCTCCTTTGTAGCTTTTTAATATTCCCATTTCCATCATAAGCCAGCGCCACCTGATAATTGGTATGCCCCCCTGTATTGGATGACCAGCTCGACGTTGTAGCATCGTAATTATTGAAAGATTTAGCCCCCACCAACCGGTGAAGCTGATCGTACTGATAGCCCATCGCCTGAAGGGTAGGATAAAAAGTCCCATTTCCCAAACCCGCAGGAGGAAGCATCAGCCCTGTTACCATCGATCCGATGTTCCCATTGTAGAGGTTGCTATGAGAAGCTGCATAATCACTGCCCGTAGCTATGGTCGGATCTTTCCAAGAACTCAGTCCCGATCCAATGCCCTGATAGTCGCTATCCCCCCCTTGGGCATAATAATTGAGCTGATAGCCCATCACATCGGGGGCATAACGGCCATTGAGCAGATTTTTAAGGGTACTAAATTTTCCATCTTCACCCGGATCATGATCCTTATCCAATCCCGGGGTGTTCACCCCCTTTATCCAACCCTGAAGGGTATAATAATAATCCTGCCCCTGAATCAAGTCCTCACCGATCTCCATCCTGGCCATCGGCCCATGGGCATAGTAAAAATACTTCACATCCATCTCCCAGATCACATCATCCGATGAGGAAAAGGCATGGGTAATCCGGTTATCGGCATCGTACCTATAGCGATAATGATACTGATCTACCTTCCCGCTTTGGTAATGAACCTCATTTACATTCCCACTTATCAG
The DNA here is from genome assembly GCA_021604845.1 of Cyclobacteriaceae bacterium. Lineage (GTDB taxonomy): Bacteria > Bacteroidota > Bacteroidia > Cytophagales > Cyclobacteriaceae > SZUA-3. Next base: position 1,068 of record BQJT01000440.1, on the reverse strand, counting down.
GTCATAGTCATAATCGATGCGTTTGTAAACATGGTCATCTTCAAGCCCAAGGAATCTTAGTTTATGATTAGCCTGAAGCACCGATTTTACATTCCCGGATACATCATAGAGATAATGGGTGCTGTGGGTAGGTTCTATATTAGGAGAGATAACCTCATCATAACGAATCACTGCTCCTACCCTGTTTCTAATCCGCAGCGGATCATCTGGAAAAAGACCTCCAGAAACAGAGAATACACTATAGGCTTGAGGCTGGTTATCTGAATAATAAGTATGGGTTACATCGTAGCGATTTGCGCCATTAAAATTAGGGAAAGTAGTCGCAGTAGCAGGATCTCCAGCTACGGTAGCGGGCTCAAAGTTCCCACTCCCAGTATAAACAAACTCACCTACCTCTATCACCCTACTCAAATCATCATAGAGCGTATAGCCATACCTATTCGCAGCTAATTGCGCTTCATGCTGTGAAAAGCGCTGCCTGCCTAAGTCGTCGTAGTAAAAATTAGCAGGCCCTTCTGTATCGGGACTTCGCTGGGCCACAGGCTGGTTATAACTGTCATAATTATAGCGGCTCTCATGGGTGTGAGCGGGGGTGAGATCACCAGCATTCGAAGGAGCATTGCCCGTTGCCTTCCAACTATCTATCGTTGCAATATCTGCTGCTGTCAAATCGAGGACTACTACCCCCTCGGGCGGTACACTCTGGATAAGGGTTCCTGACTGATCGTAATAATAAAGGGTATAGTGATACTCATCGAGCTGATAACTCACCGATAGGTTTTCACTCACCTCCCAGCAGCGGCTATGATAGCCCGTTACAAATTCATCCAATGCATCCTGATAGGTAGAGTTTTGCATAACGGCTGTATTGGACTGATTGATCAGGGTCAAATGCGTAGAACAAGGATCTGCATCGTCTACCACGATCCCCCAATCTGCGCAGCGAAGCTCTATGGGCAAATCTGTTTGTACCAAGGTGCCAGCATCACAACTTGTTTTCCAAGCGGTAATATCTGTATCTGTAATGGCAGTGGGCCAACCAATCGGTGGATTGGACATATTGTGGTA
>BQJT01000439.1 GCA_021604845.1 Cyclobacteriaceae bacterium | reverse complement strand
TACTTTCGATGGTGATCGTAGCTGTCGGCAATGTTGCGGGTTCCCCAACCACCACCGTTTGTAAACCACTTTCACAACCTAATACATTTAATACCTTAATTTGGTAGGTTCCTGCCAGAGGCGAAAAGGAAGTGGTGCCGCCATAACTCAAATTTTCTTCCAGCAAATTATTGGTGTTATCCCATAACTGGACGGTGTAAGGCGTAGGGCCTGACCAGTAATCGTTGATGTTGACTAAGATCCTTCCATTTCCTCCAAAGCAAAGGGCATTTCCAGGGGTCGCAGAAAATTCCGGCAGGGGATATTCCGGTACATCCACCGGAAAAACGGCCGTGCAATCGCCTATACTTATACCATTGACTTGATTAACAGCTGTTACTTTTAGTTCGTAACTACCTGGCGGAATATTTGTAAACTCATGGAAGGGAAACTGACCATTATAGGTGATCGTACCATTAAACAATACGGGGCCACCTATCTTTTTTAGAGTGAGTCTATAGTTCCCACCTAGTGTGGCGTTGGCCAGGCTTCTGACGACTAGCTGGGAGGGAAATCCTTCGCAATAGCCACTAATAAAATCCACACCAGTAGGCTTATTGGGTAAAACGGTGATTGGATTTGTTTCGGTAGACCGCCATTTGCTGGGGTCATTATTGTTATCTCCCAATGAATAACTGGTACTCCATAACCTGGCCCGGAAATTTCGGGGTGGACTTTGCGCTGTTACCGTAATTTGATTGCCCCCCCACTGATTAAAGACCCAGGTGTTGCCAACTAATTCTTCCCACCTGAATAGTCCATTAGAAAACCCATTGATATAGGGCAATTCAATGATATACTGTTCGCCTGGACAAACCAGACTTTTGGGCGTGATGCCATCTAATGCTTTATAAGCCAACGCATTGGCAACCGCGTCGACATGGTAGCTAATCTCGTAGTTATAATGATAAGGATGGCTTACCGCTGTTCCATCCGATGCATGTCCTGAGATTTGAAATGCGTATGGATAGACTTGGTTCGCATTGGGCGCAAAGGAAGCGATCCGCCGGTCTCTCCACCCTTTCCATGCAATGCCAACCCAATCCTGGCCAGGCCCATCGGAGGTGCATACATCCCCATCGTCATTCCACCAGCCATGATTTTCCCACCACAGGTGGATATTATCATTTAGAGGGAAGCCACCGGAGTGGGTATAGGATTGCAATTGATTAGTGCCGATCAGTTGCCCCATGGTATAGGCCCCGTCATGTACACACCCAAAATCATCCGGACCGGGCACCATATCCTGGCCGTTGCGGCGCAGGCGCAAATGACGCGTTTTCCAGGAGGTGGGGCGGTTTTCAAGATACTGCCCGTAAAATGGTATATTATGAATAAAGGGAGCTCCTGTTTGCTGTACGCTAATCAGCCGGATGTTGACGCGAAAGGGTTGTCCGAAGGAACGGAAAGGGAAGGCCCAAAGGGTGCAAAAGAAGATCGACAGGATTAATGTGTGCTTTTTCATAGTGGAACTATTGTGGTGTTCAGGGATTAATAATTGATGCTGATCAGATCACTCAACGGAGATTGAGCGCCACGTTCGTAAACCGCCCGGATTTGATAGGAATATCTCTGGTTCATCTGCAATTGATCATCGCTAAAAGTGTAAGTCGTTATGCCTTTCTTTTTATGGATTTTGATAATAGCTGCCTCTGGTTTTACGATTTGATAGACCTGAGGCATATCCGTCCCGTCTGTTCTGTAAATTTCAAAATGACGCAGTTCACTTTGTGGTTGGTATTTCCACGAGAGATCAATGGTCTTAGCCCTGCGGTCTGCTTCGATTTTTGGATCAAAAATGCGGGGCCGGATGCCATTGTCTATGATGCCACTTTGCACAGCCTGGGCAAAGGCCTGTAAATCGCTGTCGTCCGTTGCCACCAGTTGATATTCATATTGCTGCCCTTTCTTCGCGACTTGATCCTCATAATGCCCATATACCTGGGTTTCCAAATAATCGTAGGAGGCCAGCACTGACCACTGATCTTCTCCTTTTGGTCGACGTCGCAATTCGTGCTTTTGTACATCCGGACTAGAGCTGAAAGCCCATTCCAACTGAACGGCCGATCCGGAAGCCTGCACGGATTTAAAAACCGGAGCGGAGGGCGGTAGCGTATCTGGGCGGGTAATAATGGCTATTTCAGAAAATGCAGAAGGATTTTCCCGATAATCCAGCGCCCGAAGTTTGATATACACCTTTTTGCTCAGCGTATTTAAAGTGACCGAATCGATGTAAAAGTTATGCGAAACGACCTGGCTGGTCAATTGGGCAAATTCGGTATTTGGATTATTGGCCATATAGACGCGATAGCCTAGCATATCCTGCTCTGTGTTTTTGTCCCATGTGATGATCATCTTACCGTCATTCATAATCTTCCCTCTAATATTTACCGGCGGTTCAGGAGGTATCTGGTCGTCCAATTGGGCCAACGCTTTAAAAGAAGGTAGGGGCCGGCCGTAGGCATCCACAGCAATGAGTTGATAGTAATTGGTTGTGCTCGGTTCGGAATCGATAAAAAATCGTTGATTGGAAGGAATCAATTCAGGACCTGAAATCCAGGCAAAGATACCGGTCGGTGTACTGCCCCGTAATAGCTTGAAGCCAGCGATTTGCCCGGCAGCAGCTTCTTTGATTTTCCAACTG
>BQJT01000438.1 GCA_021604845.1 Cyclobacteriaceae bacterium | reverse complement strand
TGGTGGCACAGTAAGCCTCGAATCAGGTGAAACCGCCATTACCCTTTGTGTAGGGGATGGCATTGCAGATCCTTTACAATTTACAAATGCAGGGGCCGTGGGTGACAACTTTATTTTTGTTATCACTGACGATCAAAATATCATTTTAAATACTTCTGAAGACGGTTTGGTTGATTTTGAAGAAGCCGGCGGCGGTGTTTGTCGTGTTTGGGGTGTTGCTTATAATGGCACCTTTACTGGTCAGCCAGGCGATGATGCTTCCACAGCTATGCTTGCCGATCAATGCTTCGACCTCTCCGATAATTTTGTGGAAGTGACCAGAACCTTTGTGGACGGCGGCACGGTTTCCCTTTCAGATGGTTCTACCACAGCTTTGGCTTGTACTGGCGATGGTATTGATGATATTTTTGAATTGGATTCTCTAACGACCTCTTCGGCAGATTACCGCTTCGTCGTAACTGATGCAGATAATAATGTATTAGTAGTATTGGACGGCAGCTCCGTCGATTTCGATTTGGCGCCAGCCGGTGTTTGCCGGGTTTGGGGACTTTCCTCTACTGGCAATGTCCTCATTGAAGTTGGAGATGATATAACAGCCGTAACCCTTACGGATGGCTGTTTTGAACTATCTTCTAACTTTGTGGAAGTGACCAGAGAAAATGCGGTTGGCGGTACGGTTGCAATGCCTTCCGGCGAAACCCAACGTTTGATTTGCCCAAGTGATGGCAACCCCGATATCGTGATGTTTGATAGCATGGATGTGGTAACAACTGGTGCCTTCACTTATATTATTACAGATGACAACAACAATATCCTCGGAATTCCAAGTGGCGACAGCAATGATTTTGACGGTGCTGGCGAAGGCACTTGCCGAGTTTGGGGATTAGCTTATACCGGCACACTTACTGCTGAAATTGGCGATAACATTGATACAGATGCCTTAAGTGATGGCTGCTTTGGTCTTTCCAGCAACTTCATCGAAGTTATTCGTGAAGTACCTCAAGGTGGTACGGTTGCGATGCCTTCCGGCGAAACGCGTCGTTATGTTTGCCCTGGTGATGGCGTAGCTGATATTGTGATGTTTGATAGTACTGCCACTTCTGGCGGGCCATACACCTATATAATTACGGATGATTCCAATGAAATATTAAGTATTCCTGATGGAGATAGTGCTGACTTTGATGGTGCTGGTGAAGGCACTTGCCGGGTTTGGGGATTGGCCTATACGGGCAACCTGACAGTTCAGGTAGGTGATAACCTGGCTGACTTGGACTTTTCTGACGACTGCTTTGCCCTTTCTGACAATTTTATAGAAATTGTCCGGGAACTTCCAGAAGGCGGTACTGTTGCTATGCCTTCAGGTGCAACGCAACGTTTCACTTGCCCTGGCGATGGCAACCCAGATGTGGTTATGTTTGACAGTACGGGCACATCGAATAGCTTCTATAGCTATGTGATTACAGATGAGAATAACCTCATCCTGGCCCTCCCTGATGGAGATAGTGCCGATTTTGATGGTGCAGGAGCGGGCATCTGCCGGGTTTGGGGACTAGCTTATACAGGAACCCTTACTGCTCAGATTGGCGATGATGCTTCAGCTGTAGCTTTATCTGATGATTGTTTTGATCTTTCAGATAACTTTATTGAAGTAATTCGGGAAACACCGGAAGGTGGCATGATCAGCAGCGACCAAAGTAGCACTGCTATTTGTTCTGAAAATGGGGAGCCCATCCTTATTTCCTATGACAGCACAGGTACTTCTGCCAGCCCATATGCCTACATTATCACGGATACAGCAAATGTCATTGTGAGCCTCATTGCTGGCGATTCTTTTGATTGGTCTACCCTACCCAATGATAGCTATCGGGTTTGGGGTGTAGCTTATACTGGCAATATCCAGGTTGGCCCTGGCGACGATGTAGATGATGGCAATCTCTCAGACGATTGTTTTGATGTTTCTGACAACTTTATTGAAACGATTATTAGTACACCCGACGGCGGAACGATCACTGGCAATGGCGGCCAATCTGCTTTAACACTTTGTGTTGGAGACGGCAATCCTGATCTGGTTACTTTCGAAGTAAGCGGTGCCTCTGACAATAGTTACGTTCATATCATTACGGATGAGGACGGGTTTATTCTTGGAACATTTGAGCAAGATTCCTTTGATTTTGACAATGCAGTAGGTGGTAATTGCCGCATTTACGGCATGGCTTATACCGGTGTGCAATTAACGATTCCTGGTGACAACATTTTTGATGTGGAACTGGCAACCGGATGCTTTGACCTGACCGACGACTTTATCAGCCTTACCCGAGTACAAGTAGATGGCGGCATTGTCTTTACAACTGGCTTGCCTGACACTATTTACATTTGTGCTGATGATGGTATTGCTGATATTGTAAGCTTATCTAATAGTAGTTTGGCTACTACTGCCAATTACCAATACGTGATTACCTTTGACAACAATACGATTCTAGCTCTTATTAATGGAGATGAGCAAGATTTTGATGGCACAGGCTTCAACACATTACATGTTTGGGGTATTTCCTACACCGGCAATCTAACAGCAGGAATTGGCGATGATATCACTACCGCCATGCTTTCTGACGAATGTTTTGATGCCTCGGATAACTTCCTGGTCATCATAAGAGATCAACCGGAAGGCGGCACGATTAGTACTGCCGAAGGAGAAACAGATGTAGAGC
>BQJT01000437.1 GCA_021604845.1 Cyclobacteriaceae bacterium | reverse complement strand
CTGCTTTCCCACAACAATTTCCTGCTTATGGTTACAGTTGGGTGCGTTTGGTGCGCAATGGCAATTACTTCCAGGGTTACATTAGCCAAAATGGTGTGAACTGGGCTTTTGTGATGAATCAGTTTGTACCTATGCAGAGTTGCATTCACATCGGTTTGGTATCAACCAATTACAACCAGGTCAACTCAAGTTCTACTGTGATATTTGACAATGTTTTCTTCTCTTCAGCTCCACTAGCTACACCAGATGTGCCTGCAGGTCTGGATATTGCTTTTGAAGAAGTAACCGAAGAGTCCATTTCTGTTTATCCAAACCCAACCAGTGGAAAACTCTCCATTGAGGTGTACAGTGCCCGTGATGAGGTAATGGATATTCGGGTCATGAATGCACTTGGCCAGCCAGTTAAAAGCTTGTCTTTAAATCCAACCGAAACCTTCAGAGAAGAAGTTGATCTTAGCGGATTAGCCTCTGGCATGTACTACATCCACTTCCAGAAAGCGGATGGCGAGACGCAGATCGAGCGAGTGGTATTGAATGCAAATAAATAATATAAAAGCTCTTTAGTCGGCGGACGAGTAATTCGTCCTCCAACTATCTAGTCGTCCGACCAATTCAAATGATCGGACGACTTTATAAACTCATTAATTTAGAAAATATGAATCAGAAATTCAACTTACTCTTAATTGTACTGGCGCTTTTTAGCTTTAGTGCCCTACAAGCAGCTACCATTACCTTTACTGGTGGCGGCGATGGCACTTCCTGGGAAGATCCAGCCAATTGGGACAGTGGCTCCGTACCTACATTTGCAGATGACGTGATTATTGGCGGAGCCAACATGGTGACCCTTAGTGCCAATAACAATGCCGCTAATAGCCTGCGGATCAATATGACCGCCCAGTTGATGATCATGCCGTCCGGCGTTTTATCTATGAATTCTTCTACCCCAAACGGTAATATGATCGAACTGAATAACCAAGCCAAATTGGTCAATAACGGCTCGGTCACCGTCATCGGTGGTGACGGCAATAGTATTAATACCAATAATGGTTCGGAGGTCACTAATAACGGGTTTATGAACCTGATCGACCCCAGTGGTGATCCCATTAATATGGATGACAATTCCACGTTTATCAATAACGGGACGATCTTTGGAAACGATGGCTCTGATGCTATTGAGATGGACGATTCTCCTCAGTTTTACAACAATGGCAACATCCACATGACTAATACCAGCGATGAAGGACTCGAAATGGATGGTAATTCCCGATTCTTTAACGACGGTTCGCTAACTATCAGTGATGTCAACAATGACCCCATTTGCCTGGACGACAACAATTCCCGCTTTTTTAACACCGGAATGGTTTCCATCAGTGAGGCGGGTGATAATGCAATTGAAGTAGACGATGGCCGTTTTGAGAATTTGGCTTCCGGTGTTGTGCATATTTCTAATACGAACGATGATGGAATTGTAATATCCTCTGATGGTAGATTTATCAACGAAGGGATGGTCAACATTGAGCTTGATGATGATGATGGTGATGAGAATGGAATTACATTGGAAAGCGATACCCGCTTCCGGAATTTCAATATCGTAAATATTGACTATTTGGGGAATTCAGGAGGATCTGCGCTATTATTATCAGGAAGTGATGCCCGCTTGATCAACGAGCCCTGTGGTGTCATCAACCTGACTTCCCAAAACAAAATTGAGATCAGTAGTGCGACTGCTGTAATTCGCAATGAAGGTGTGGTGGCTACGGTATTCAGTGGCACGCATTCCAATAACGGTACCTTCAACAATCAAAATAAGATCAATGCACCCAATGGTTTTATGATTGCGCCAAATGCACTAGTTGGTGGCGGTACAATTGATATGAACGGTCCTGTTCCTGCTCAAAGCGCTTGTAATATTAATAGCGGAGCAGTAGGCTGTGGTGGAACGACTACCTACAATGCTGCTCAGGATATGTACACGCAAACAGCAGATGGGTGTTTCTATGCCCAGTCTTATACAGCTGATGAATTCTCTTATTCCTTCCAGGAGCTTTGTGGCAATGGCGAAATTGTTGCACGTGTGGCTGGTTTTGCTGGCCAAGGTTGGGCTGGATTGATGATGCGGGAAGACCTTAGTCCAGGTAGCCGTAAGGTACAATTGATGACTAATCAAAGTCAATTAGCCCGCAGAGAAGTGCGAATAACGCCAAATGGTCCTGCATTTCCGCAACAATTCCCAGCTTATGGCCACCAGTGGCTTCGCCTGGTACGCAATGGCAACTACTTCCAGGGCTATATTAGCCAAAATGGGGTGAACTGGGTCTTTGTAATGAATCAATTTGTACCAATGGGCAACTGTATTCATATTGGCTTGGTGTCCACTAATTACAATCAGTTTAACTCTAGCTCAACAGCTTTCTTTGACAATGTATTCTTCTCTTCTGCACCACTGGCTACACCAGATGTACCTGGGGAGTTGGATATCGCATTTGAAGAACTAACCGAAGAAACGATCTCTGTTTATCCAAACCCTACAAGCGGTAAGCTCTCTATCGAAGTTTACAGTGCCCGCGACGAGGTAATGGATATTCGGGTCATGAATGCGCTGGGACAGCCAGTTAAAAGCTTGTCTTTAAATCCAGCCGAAACCTTCCGTGAAGAAGTTGATCTTAGCGGATTAGCCTCTGGCATGTACTACATCCACTTCCAGAAAGCG
>BQJT01000436.1 GCA_021604845.1 Cyclobacteriaceae bacterium | reverse complement strand
GTTAGTATGATAATTCTTGCAGGTTTGGTTCACTTTTCGCAGAAAGCCATCCTGGGGATTAGTTGCTTGGTTATTCTTGGACATAACCTGTTGGATCAACTGCAGTTTGAGCAAAGTATGCTCTGGTCCATTCTACATGTTTTTAGCGCTTTTAAATTTCCCAATGATGTCACTTTCTATGTCGGTTATCCTATAATACCCTGGTTTGCAGTTATGTCCCTGGGATATAGCCTGGGGTTCCTATACCACAAATCATTTGATCCGGTAAGAAGGAGGTCAATTCTAAATATCACCGGGATTGGACTGATCGTTTTATTCCTGTTGGTCAGAGGTATCAATGGCTATGGTAACGCTGATCCATGGATAAGTTATGATTCGGTAGTTCAGACGGTCATGTCTTTTATGGATCCCTGGAAGTACCCACCATCTTTGACTTACCTTTTGATGACCCTGGGCCCATCGTTTATCCTGATTGCCAATGCAGAATCCTGGAGCGGAAAACTGGTTGACTTTTTTCAAGTATTTGGAAGGGTTCCATTTTTCTATTACATCCTTCACCTGTATTTGATTCACTTACTGGCCTTACTGGCGGCAGAAATAAGCGGTTTTGGTTGGGAACTGATGATTCTGCCAGACTGGGTTACCGAAGTGGACAACTTGAAAGGTTACGGATTTAATTTGCTGATAGTTTATGCAGTTTGGATCCTGGTTATTCTGCTATTGTATCCGATTTGTAAACGGTTTGATACATACAAAACCAATCACAAACAAATATGGTGGTTGAGCTATCTTTAATGCCCCCTGCTCTGTTGTTCTAATCGTTCCAGCCGGTCACTTATCTCCTGCAGTTTGTGAAGAATCAGTATATGCGTCTTTTTTGCATCAATGCCTACCGGACTTTCATCACTATGGATCACCTGAGCTATCTTTTCATAGGTTTCAGTATCAATTTCAAATTTCATGATCAAATCTTAAGTTGGTGAATGTTCTTTTACTAAAATGGGTGACGAGCTTTAATTCCACCAGGTTTCGCCGTCTACCAGGTATTTTTCTTTGATTAGATTTTCATTTAACTCAATACCAAAGCCCGGCCGGTCACTTAATTGAATATGCCCGTTTTTAATTACTTCTTTGTCATAACCCAGGACATCCGGGTCTCCGTTGATGCCTTTACCCGCGCGATTCATCGGGTTAGAGATAAAGGCTTCATGTGCCACAAACTCGCGGACAGAAGCCGCGAAATTTGCTGAGGCTATGGTTGCGATGGGACCGGCTACGTTGTGCGTGCAGACCGGGATATAGTAAAGTTCGGCGAGGTCGGCTATTTTCTTCGCTTCTAAAAGCCCTCCCGCCATGGATACATCGATTTCTATCAGATTCAGCCCCTGGTTCACAATAAATGGCCGAAAATCATCCCTGGTGTAAAGATTCTCGCCGGTTAGAATAGGAACTGGAGATTGCTCGGTTAGCTTTACCCATTGTTCGTTATAAGCAATGGGCAGGGGGTCTTCCAACCAGATTGGTCTGACCGGAGCAACTGCATTTGCCAGTCGCAAGGCGCTGTCAAAATCAAATTCCCAATGGCAGTGCACCGCAATGTCAAAATCCAGCCCTAAAGCTTCTCTCATATTGGCAAATCCCCTGGCATTTCTGTCCACCTCCAGATTCGAAAGCCTGCGGTTGTCCAATTCATTCCAGGCCTGATCCCTCAAAATATTGGTCTTACAGGCTGTCCAGCCCTGACTTTTCATAAACGTTGCAAATTCTGCACAGGAATCTTTATCCAGCATATCCCGTGGGCCGCTGGATGCGTATGCCCGGACTTCGTTAACGTGTTTACCTCCTCCAAGAATCTTATATACCGGTTGACCGGTAATTTTACCTATCAGGTCCCACATCGCAAATTCCACCCCGGTAATTGCGTGGGTAGCAACCCCATGGTTACCTCCATAATACGAGGTACGGGTGCTCATCTTAAAAACCAGATACTCCAGATCCAGGGGATCTTGCCCGATAAGCAGCGGTTTGCAAACATTTTGGATAATGTCCTTGGCACCATAGCCATTTTCATCATGATGGCACTCCCCAATGCCAATCAGACCAGCATCTGTGGTAATCCTGACCAATGGGCTAACCCGAAAGCCGATCTTGGTCAATACACACTGAACGTCGGTGATTTTAACTTTGCCAGATAGCGAATGGGCCATTAGTTCTAATGACGGCAAAAAGGTTAGCGCAGGGGTGGCCAATGCCAGGTTCCGCACAAAAGTTCTTCGTTTCATGTTAATGTCTTGATTTGGTAGCAGACTCCGGTTTTATCGCCCAACACTATTTACTTCGACCCAGTACCCATCGGGGTCTTCAATAAACACCTGTTTGATTCCGTCCGCCCTAAAATTAATCTGGTTTATATTTCCCGGGAAATCGGTATAGGGAATCTCAAGTGCTTCAAGATTTTTTATAACGGAATTGAAATCATCGGTGGTGAGCGCAAAATGGACTGCCTTATGTAGCTTGATCTCTCTATGATATATGGATATTAAATGTAACTCTGTGCCATCCCCAAATGAAAACCATCTGATACCTTCTTTCCCGGTCCTGTTGGTAATTTCTTTTAAGTTAAATGCCCTTTGATAAAACTCAGCGGATCTATCGACGTCACTTACAGAAAGTGCCACATGATCAAAACTCACTGAAAAGGCAACAGCGGGTCCCT
>BQJT01000435.1 GCA_021604845.1 Cyclobacteriaceae bacterium | reverse complement strand
TCCTGGGTAAAAGGAGCAGGAATAGTCCAAACTCCATCTTGATCACTTGTTGTGGTACCCAGATAAGCCTGTCCCTGACAAGCGGAGTTGGCACATTCCTGGTGAAGATAGACCTCTATTTGAGCGTTGACCGGGCCAGTTCCCTGGATCAGCCCGGGACTGGCAAATTCAATGAGGGGAGGGTTTGCCTCTATCGGATCAAAAAAATGGATGGCTGTAGTATTGCAAGTGAAGGTATTGCCCGTATATTGGTTGAGTGTATTATCGGAGGGTTCCGGCTGATTATTGATCAAGATGCCTCGACTGCAATTTTGAAATATATTATCGGAAATCAGGAGATGATTGCCATTGACAATAAGGCCCGTTTCAAATTCACTTAAGCTGAATCCAATTAAGTCACAACTATCGGCAGCCAGGTGAAATCCCTGTTGTGCAGGAGCTTCAATATTCAAGGAATCTCCATTTAACTGGATGATCCCGGAATAATACCCTTCTTGCGATTTTGCATCCAGAATGGTTCCATGATCGCTTAGCTTAGGATAAGCACCCGCGGTACTGGCACCAGGGAAAAAGGCAAAGGGACCGTCGCCTGACAGTTCAAATTGGATGGAATCTGTGCCTGGGCGGCTATTGGCATACTCTATCGCGACTCGCAGTGAACCGGGGCCATCATCTCCGGTATGGGTCACCGTAGTTGGATTGCTGGTCGGAAAATTGATAAAAGCATTGGGAGAAAAAGCGGAAGTTCCTTTTTCTGAATCCTGGGCAGTTGCGGTAATCAGGCTGCCACTGTCAAGCTCTATGGAGTCTGGAGGAACAAAAGACCATTCGCCTGTAGTCATGTTTGCCTGCACCATACCAAGGAATCGAAATCCCTGGGGTTGTGCTGTTCCGCAATTGATGTCTCTAAACAACTCAATGATGCTCCCTGGAGCGCTACTGCCAGCGATAAAGTCCTCTTGGGCTTGTTGAATGATCGGAACGACTGGCCGGATTGCCTCCGGCGTCTGCGGAGGGAAAAAAATACCGATGGCGTTGCAGCTAAAGCTGTTGTTACTAAATACATTTCTTCCAGGTTGAGGCGGACCTGTCGGTAAAAGGTTATAGATACCGATGGAGTTGTCTTTAAATTCGTTTTCCAGGATTTGACAATCCCGAGCATTTTCCGAAAGGCTAATTCCGGAATGCAGAAAATTTTGGAACTGCAATCCTTTTACGATGCAAAAAGCCGCATCCATTTGTAGGCCACTTTCCTCATGATTAACATTGCTGCCATCAATAACGATACTTCCCGGATAATATCCCGGCAAGCTGGTGGCATCGATGAAAGTACTGTCTCCGTTTTGGGTTTCCAACGTCAGCAGATTTCCCACGGGCCGAATAAGGAAGGGGGGATCGCCCAGGAGATCAAAACGGATGGTATCGCTACCCGGGTTGGCGTTGGCAAAAGCAATGGCTGCGGCTAAAGAACCTTCGCCAGTAGGAGCAATGCTCGTTACCAATAGGTTCGGATTAGGAGAATATATGCAATTTGAAAAGGTGGAAATTAAAACGCTATCCTTCAGTGCCAAGGCCGTTACCCGACTATTTTGAGTAATGGGTGATTCAAAAGGCGCCTCTATCGTCCAATTCCCTGCCGCATCAGCGGTGGTACTGCCGAGATAAACTTGCCCCTGACAAGCCAGGGCTGCGCAACTTACCGAGGCGTATAATTCGATAGTAGCCAGTTCAGGACCGGTCCCTTGTACGGCTTCTGAGCTAAGGGAATCAATGAGCGGTACATTAAAAAAGGGATCACCATTATAGACCATGCCCTGATCATTACATTGAAAAATATTCTCTGAAAATTTGTTTTGTCTATTTTCAAGCGGTTCCGTGCTGCCATAAAAAAGAATTCCGTTCTGGCAATACTGGATGGTATTATGTTGAACTTCATTGAATTGAGAAAAACCAAGTTCAATTCCATTACTTATGCAGGTACTCCCATCACAATCAGGCAAGCCTATAGTATTTTGATGAATAAGGACATGGCTGGTCCCGTTTTGCAATCCAATCCCAATGATACTGTTGCTGAATTGGTTGCCCTTTATTTGGAGTGAGGCATTATCAACAGTACTCAGCACATTTATGCCGTAGGTAAGTAGGCCAACCGGTTCCCCCAGAGGATCACGACCAATAATATTGCCTTCAATTACTCCGCCTGGTCCGTAGCCGCCCAAAGCAATTCCCAGGACACTACTCGCGATAATGTTGGGTTTTTCCAGGCTTCCAATTTGCAAATCATCCGAATCAAACTCTGCAGAAATTCCAGAATTGAATTTGCTAATAAGTAGTCCATATACTTCACAACCATCACAATTAATCAGATATAAACCAATGCCAGAATTAATACCTCCAAGGAAGTCGCCCTCTATCCTGATCTTTCCTGGGTAATAAGCCGTATCCAGTGTGGCATCGATGACAGTGCCGTCGTCCGTTAAAATGGGCAAATACTCAGAAGAAGTTTCCCCAACCAAAATGGAAAAAGGGCCATCTCCGGGAATCTGAAAGTGGATCGTATCCGGCCCCGGATGGTTATTGGCATACTCTATAGCAGATCTAAAGGAATTGGGACCTTCGTCATTGGTGTTTTTTACAACTGTAGGATCAACCAGTGGCTGGTCCACAACGGCCTGAAAGGAAAAGGGAGAAGTTCCGCTCAGTGTATTGGTAGCGGTGGCGGTAATCAAG
>BQJT01000434.1 GCA_021604845.1 Cyclobacteriaceae bacterium | reverse complement strand
TTGCCAGTAATAGGTCGTACTCAAATCCAAGCCGGATAAATTATAACTAGTACCATTCAAAGTAGGGGAAACAACTACTTCGGTTAGCCCGGCGTCAGTAGCTACCACTAGATTATAACTATCCGCTCCGCCACTGGCATCCCAACTCAGCAATAGCCCTTGAGCCTGGCCAGTTTCATTATCCATAGGACTAACTAGCGCAAAGGCCGTTGGAGCCGGAATTACGGTTTGATTAAAATCAATTACGGAGATGTTGGTCCCATCTGTTGCATTTGCCGCCAAGGCTAAAGTTCCACCTGGAAGCTGGCCAGTGGTGGTAAAACTAACGGTAGAACCAGCTGTGGAAGGATTCTCACTCCAGATAACCGTAACGCCATCAGGAAGTCCATCCATTGACAAATCAACATCTCCTTCAAAACCAGTTCCCAAAACCAGTTCACCACTAATATTTTCGTCTACACAAATTTCTTCCTCAAAAGTAAATAGCACAATGGCAGCATCAGATGGTATGGCGGCACATAGGTCCAAACCCCAGCCGATTAAAGAACCCCCATCTATGTTGGCATTATCCGTAATGGTAAGCGTCCAGGTACCTACTGCCGGCTCTCCATTAAAAGTAGCCAAGGGGTCAATAGACTGGAAAACACCAGAAATAGCTGGAGATGGATCATTACAGCTATTTTCCAAATCAGAAACGGTGTTAGTTGCAAAATCATCAAATCCTAATGCCAAATTATCATTTCCACAACCAAAGGGCCCGGTAGGAAACCCAGGGCGATCAAAGAGAATAACCTCCGTGCCCATAGGCGATGTCAGTGTGACAAAAAGGTCACCAACATAAGAATGGTTTATATTCAAATCAACTACTTTGAGATCAACAATATTCCCTGGAATGTTCATGTCTACTGTCGAGGTTATCGTTGGTGTTCCAGAAGTAGAAATCGTTATCGGGACATTGGTAGAGATGGCAGGGGCACAAGCAATAGCAGCAGTTGAAAAACTAAAGGGGGCTGTCCATTCACCAGTGCCGCAAAGATTGATTCCTCGAACGCGCCAAAAGTAGGTAAGCTCCGAAGCCAGCATAACACTCAAAGCGGTTGTTCCTTCAATTCCGGTCATATCCATCACTATATCTGTAAAGTTAATATCATTGGCAACCTGAAGGTCGTAAGTGGAGGCAAAGTCAAGCGCTGTCCAACTATAAGTAGGAAACAGATTAGCGGCTTCTTCCTCATCTAATGGTAACTCGAGGGTAGTTATAGCAGGAGCACCATTGTAAAGATCAACCGTAATATCTGCTTCCGCATTTTCGATGCCATCGGTTCCGGCAATAGTTATCGTATAAGTACCAGGAAGAGCTGCAACGGTATTATTAATGACCAAGGTTACGGTTTCACCACTATTGGCTGGATTAGCAGAAAGAGAAAATGTAGCACCGTCTGGAACGCCGCTGATGCTTATGTCTACAGGAGATGTAAAGTTTTCACTAACTAACAACTCAAAGACAGCGCTATCAGGTGCACAAATCTGTTGAAAGGTCACATCGGGCGCAACAAAGAAATTACATGCCATTTCCCAACGTCCATCGATTTCCAAAACGCCAGTGTCATCCGGATCAAGCCAATCGCGTAAGCGGGTACTAGATGTTCCACCCCCTTCCCAAGAAGAGAAAATCCGGCCGTAAGTGTCGTAAGCATCATTGCCGCAAGCAGCATTTCCTCCATGGAGTTGACCAACAACCTGCTTTTTTTTATTAAAAAGTGGTGCACCGGAAGACCCTCCTTCCGTTGTCCCAATATCCCAATCTGGGACAACCAGGTGATTTCCATTTGGAACCATAGTAGCACCACTTCCCCATTCCCCATAGTAGGTAGTCCCAAATTCAAAGCTAATCCGTTTTTCGTCTGTACTTGGATGGTGTATACATATAGTGGTATCTGAAGTGGTTTCGTTTTTAGCATTCCAACCTGCATAAAAAGCATTAGCTGTAGCTGAAACGGGATCATCGAATTCTACCAAGGTAAAATCGGAAGGGCCATATCCAGCTCTAAAAATGGATCCTGTATTAAAATTTGAAAGGCTGCCATTGCCGGCACCGCCGCTTGGTCCGGAATTTGGCTGCCGACAAGCACTGTTTTCATAATTCCAGTAGGCAACCATAGAAGCTGCATTGCCTGCACTGACGCCACAGTGTGCGGCCGTCATAAAGTATGGCGTGCAATCTTGCCGGGCATTATTAATCAGGAATCCGGTACAGGAGGTTCCTCCATTAAAACCAATAACAGCCACCGATTGGATAATATCGCGGTAGGCATCTACAATACCCCATCCGTCAGCATCGCTACAAATCACATCCAGGTTACAAGAACCAGAGACAAGAGCTGCTCCCATCTTGGAAAAGCCAATAAAGTCGTGACCAATGGAGCTAAGTCTTAGCCGCAGTTCATTTCTTTTTTCCTCAGGGAGTTGTACCTCAATAACCAGCCCATCGCCATCAAGAATGGGTGTCCACAATTGTTCATGGTCCTCATTATCCGCCGGAGTAAATGGTCCCATAACATGCTTACGGTCTGGCGAATATAAAATGAGTGTTCCGCTTTCTGGCATATAAAATTGGGTAAAACCCAAATTGAGCGAATAGGCATCTACCGAAAGAATGCGCAGCCGCCATACCGCCTGGCCGTTGTCTAATTCTTCCCAATATCCATGAGTATCTGGTGTAATATCAAC
>BQJT01000433.1 GCA_021604845.1 Cyclobacteriaceae bacterium | reverse complement strand
TGGCTCCTGTGGTGGAACACCATGTTTTATGACCATCAGTGCCGCCGTTGCTGCTGCTTCCCCGGGCGATGTTATCCAGGTTGAAAACGGAACTTATAATGAGAATGTAAATGTTAACAAGAGCCTGACTTTGCAGTCGGCAAACGGTGCTGGCACAACTAGTATTTGTGGCTCTGACGTTATCAATGGTACCGTATTTATTGCCTCTGGCGTTAATAACGTTACCGTGCAGGGATTTACCATCAAAGGTTACGATGGTGCTTCGGCTGGACTTGAAAAGGCAGCGGTTTATATCCAAGGACACCACACCAATATTAGTATCCTGAACAATGTCATTGTTGCAGATGGCGAAGCTGGATTACTGGAAGAATATGGCGGTGCTTGCGATGGTCTAATCATCGATGGTAATACCTTCAGTGGCAAGACCTTCGTTGGACCGGAACCAGCCGGATGTGGATTTTCCCAACAATTTACCTTACAAAATGTTCCACGCCAATTGGCTACAGTACAAGGTGGCTCTGACCAAAATGTGCAGTTTACCAACAATATGCTAATAGGAACTACCGGCGGTTACAATTCTAACGATGCCTGCGATCAGGGTAATAACCTCGCTACCATCGATGCGACCAATGTGACTATCACAGGTAATATGTTCAGTGGAACAACCTCGAGGTTTGCCAGTATGCTAAGGGCCAGAGGCTCTAACACCAGTGTTTCCGGTAATACATTTGATGGTACTAACCTGGAGGGTAGCGCTATTTACTGCTTTTTTGATTCGGATGCTTTTACTGCTGGGACACCAGGCACTATCGAGGGAGTTGTTGCTGCCAACACTTTTTCTCCAGAAGCGGGTTATTCAAGTGAGGGTAACTTTTATATTTTTCCGTGTTCTTCCGCACCAGCTCCTGATGTAGAAGGGGAAAGCAAAGAATTCTGTCAAGGAGCACCCGCTGCTGATAGAAGAATTACTGTCATCGGTGTTAATCCAACCGCACCTGAATCTGTGGTTTGGGTACTCCAATCTGCTCCTGCCGCCGCAGGATATACAGCAGGCCAGGAATTTGACGTTTGTGATGGTAGCTACAATGATGGAACTTTGTTTCTATCATTGGCCTCCCGTAGGACCATTCGGGTAGAAAGTGGGGCCCCAGCAGGTACTTATACGTTTAAGGTTAAAATAAAAAATTGTAATACTGGTTGTGAAACCGATTTGGCTGAAAGCCTGTTCTCCTTAACCAAATATCCTGCTGGCTTGTACTGTGACTTTCTTGCTTCTCCTGATAATGTAAGCTGCGAAAGTGGAAGCGAACTCGGATATGAGGAGGGGTCTGGTACTTTTACCCTGATCAGTGAGGGCTGTTACGAGCCAGGTTATTACCGAATGAACGATGCACACGGTTTTGCGGGTAAGATGTTATGCGGAAATGGAGAGATTATTGCCCAGGTAACTGGCGTTAGTGGAGGCGGTTGGGCTGGTATCACCATGCGTGAAGGCTTAGGCGCATCCGATAGAATGCTCCAGCTTATGATCGACGGCTCCTTCCTTACGCGCAGAGAAATGCGTTTGTCCAGCCCAGGAATGGCTTTTACACACCAGTTTCAAACCCAAGGAAAAAATTGGTTGCGTTTAACCCGTAGTGGTAATACCTTTAGTGCCGCTCACTCCTCCGACGGCGTCAACTGGAGCATTGTAATTACCACCAATATTGGCATGTCTAGCTGTATCCATGTGGGCCTAATCACCATGGATGGTTCGTCAATGGGAACCACTATTGGTACTTTTCAAAATGTATCTATTAGCGGTGGAGCTATTCCTCTAAGTGCTCCCAATCCAGCATTTGATATTGCCCAGGAAAACCCCCAAGCTCAGTCCTTGAATCTTTTCCCTAATCCGGCTACCGACGAAGTAAATGTAAAACTACATGACTTTATCGGCCAGGAGGCCACCATTTCCATTTTTAATGTAAATGGCCAGGTTGTGCAACAACTACAGCTAGACGAGGTTTACGATGGTGTTCAAAACATCAACGTTAATGCCTTGGATAACGGCACTTACTTGATGCGAATTGAAAGCGCGGAAAATGTGGTCAGTAAGAAGTTTATAATTGCTGGAAAATAAACTTTCGTTAAAGAATAATACTTTTCTATTTTATTACTGCCCTAAGGTTTTGAAAACCTTAGGGCAGGTTGGTTTTTAATAAAAAAAATTCTACCTTTAAAGGATCAATCCAATCTGCTCCTTTAGGTTTTTGACATTCTTATTTACTTCAATCCCCCCTAAGTTGGATAATCCTTAATTTATCAGGAAATAATCTATTTCTCATATTAAACTAATTCAATTATGGAAACATCCCTACCTTCAATTTCTATTAGCAGGCGCATATGCGCAGCCTTGATTTGTTGCCTGCTCTTTCTTACCCTTCCTTTTATTGGTATTGCCCAAACAGTAAACACCGGCGCCCCGCAAAGCTGGCAGGAACTACTGCCCGAAACCGTAGAGACTTTCGAAACACCTTCCTTCAACCTCGAGCAAATCAAAGCAGAGGACGCTGTGAACGACCAAGATGTAAGTGGCCCCTGGCGTTTTGGCTACGACCATGATGTAATTGTAAATGTTTTAGAAGAGGCTACTATAGACGAAATTCCTGGATTGGGAAAAATATATCGCCTGGGCCTATATTCCAAAGGCGCATTAACCATCAACCTGGTTTTCGACCGCTTTCACCTTCCT
>BQJT01000432.1 GCA_021604845.1 Cyclobacteriaceae bacterium | reverse complement strand
TAAGCTCTAATACCCTTGGTGTGTAAAGGAGGTTATTTGTATCTTTAAAAGAAATTTCCGAACCCTAAACCTGCCCACCATGATAAAAGCACCAGCAACACTTGTCTTTTTAATTTCTCTTTGTCTTCAAATAACAGCCCAAATTTCAGATCAAAAATTTTATTGCAGCACCTCACCCAAAAAGTCCGAATGGCTGACAAAATTCCAGCATAATCCAGAGGCCTACGAGAAGAACAATGATATTTTGTATATCCCTCTGACCATCCATATTTTGGGTACTGACAATGGCGAAGCCTATTATCCCATGCAAAATCTACTGGATGATTTGTGCTATACCAATACCTTATTTGCAGCCGCTGATATTCAATTCTTTCTGGAAGGGGAAGTGCTCTATATCAATAACTCCAGTTGGCTTGTCAACCCGCCGATTGTCCCAATGATGAATAGTAACAATGTAGAAAATACGGTCAATGTTTATTATGTGAATGATCCCTCCTTTGGGGGCTTTTACAGTGATGAGGGGAATGGGGTCGTTGTATCCCGAAGGACATTGACAACTATCCAATCTCTATTAGCCCATGAGCTGGGGCACTCCTTTTCCTTACCACATACGTTGCATGGCTGGGAGGCAAGTAATTACTTTAATTATTCTTCTTCCGCCCCAGCATTTATAGGTGGGGAACAAGTAGAACGAGTAGATGGGTCCAATTGTAATACAGCTGCCGATGGTTTTTGTGATACGCCTCCTGATTACCTCTGGCTAGCTTATTGGAATTGCTTACCAGATGGACAAAGTCCGGTTGTACAAAGGGATCCCACAGGTGCAACTTTCCAGTCTGATGGCAGCCTTATTATGTCTTATAGCAATTGCGGAAATCGTTTTTCTCCCATGCAAATCCAAGCTATGCGTGCCAACATCACGGATATACAGTCGAATTTATTATACAATCAGAATCCGCCAGACAATGTAAGCAACGAGGCCATTGGGCTGATCAATCCTGCGCAAGGAACCATGATCAACCCCAGTGAACCGCTGTTGTTGGAATGGGAAGCCGTCCCCAATGCAACACAATATCTGGTTCATTTGACCTTCTTACCTTATTTCTCAACAGTGTATGACGAATACCTTGTTGAGGATACCACTCTTACAATTAATACCCTTGCTCCCAATAAAAATTATCGTTGGCGGGTGCGCCCTTACCATGCTTTTCACACTTGTGTCTCTTTTTCACAAGAGGGGCAATTTTCTACTGGTGATATCATTGAATGTGACCGATCGGAAGTGATAGGCACCACTTTGTTCGACAATCAAAGCAATGGCTCCGTCTGCAATCGCATTTCACAGGATGTTAATGGCAATATTATGGCCACCTGGACCCAGGGTTTTGAAGCTGAAACGGGCTACCCCAACCGGGGGACCGGCTACAACCGTTATGATGCAGCTTTTGGAACCTGGCAAAATATTCCGACGGAAAGATTAGAATCCAATACCCGAACCGGCTGGCCCAATCACATCATCACAGATAATGGAACAGAATTGATTGTAAACCATGTTTTTACCAATCAAGGCGTATTCCTGCACAGCTTGCGCCGAACAGCTGGTAATACCAATTGGGTAGAAAGTCAAATACCGACCAATACGCCGAGAGGTGTCGTGTTAGCCAGGATGGTCGCTAGTGGCGAAACCGTCCACCTGATTGCTATTGCTACACCAACTTTTTTTGGAGGCCTCGATTATCAGGGAGTGGATAGGCATTTGTTGTATTATCGTTCTCCAGACGGCGGCGCGACCTGGGAAGTGGTCGATGGCATTATTCCCGGATTGGACAATAGTTTTATGAAAAGCATGGGATTTTTAGATTGTTATGCAATCGATGCCCGAGAGGATGTGGTTGCTATCGGTCTTTTTTCGCAAATCAATGATGTGCTGATTTTTAAATCGATAGATGGTGGCCACACCTGGAACAATACCAGGGTTCAAGATTTCCCAATTGACATGTACCAGTTAGATCAAGGATACACTATAACTGACCTACCTTTTCCTCCTGATCCGCAACTGCCAAACCCCTTTGCCATTCTCACTACCGATAACTCCGGGAGTGTTCTTGTTGATAAAAATGGAATAATACATACCTTTTACGGTCAGATGTATTTCCAGGACAATACGGCTAATGATGGTATTACCCTGTACCAGGAAACAGACGGGATTGCCTATTGGAACGAAAGCTTTGGGTCAGACTCCATTCGCACCGTCGCCAGAACGCTGGACCTTGACGGAAATGGCTCCATCGATGTGGATCCGCAGATAAACCTCAGTAATTTTTCTTTCTCCATGACCTCTACACCAAGCCCAGCCGTTGATGAAAATAACAATCTCTACCTTGCCTATTCTATGGTGATGGAGGGTCCGGAATACCGCCGCAATGATGAAGCCCGGCAATACCGGCACATTATGGTCATTCATTCTCAGGATGGCGGGGAAAGTTGGTCTGAACCCTTTGATGCCATTGAAGCATCCTGTTTTAACGATCCAGATCATTCCGTTTTCACAGAGGCCTTTTACCCTTCTATGGTACGAGATATTGAAGACGAAATTCTTTTCCTATACCTACAGGATTTCAATCCAGGAACCGCTGCCCCAAGTGGAAATGCGCCACAATTGAATTTTATCCGGTTTGTACGTATCAATGTCGATGAGTTAGGCGTGGTTAAAACGGAAGAAGTGCCTGACCCCGAATT
>BQJT01000431.1 GCA_021604845.1 Cyclobacteriaceae bacterium | reverse complement strand
GTTCCATCCCACAGAAACCGCTGGGAATACTTCGTATTTATTATTGGCCCCAAATCTGGAATCACCGTCTCTTCTTACCGATACAGATGCTAAATAACGATTGTCATACGCATAATTAATTCTTCCAAAAACACTTCTTCTGGAAACAGTGGCGTCTTGCAGACTGGTGTTTATATCAGCAGGATCTAAATAAGAATAATTCAAAGGCTGACCAAATGGTAGGTTTGTAGCGGTGATAGTGGTCCCTTTTCCATAGAAATTTTGAAATTCCATTCCGGCCACCGCTGATACATCATGACTGCCGAATGTCTTAGCATAATTCAACGTGGTCTCACTTAGAATGGAAGTCCTTTTTAGATCTGCCTGATCCAGGTCAGATTGGTTAGAACGTTCTCGAGCATCTGCGGTTACTCCTTGATAGTAGTAGGTTTGGGTATCGTTAAGATCTCCACCCAGCACGGTTTTAATATTCAACCCTTCTATAATATCGAATTGCAGATATGAGGTTACGTTAGCGAAATACGTTTTTTGATAGTTTCGTGCATTGTCATACTTCGCTGCCGGGCCAGCATCTCCTGATCCACCTATACCATTTTGTTGTCTACCATAATGCCATTCGTGCGCAATATCACCAGGCTCAAGGGTATAGATACTGGAATTAATTAGACCAACTCCTCTATAACCATCGTCAAATGGATTACCAATAGCGGTTGCTGTCGATCCTCCATCTGCCAAAGCCTGCCTTTGAGCATCCAGTTGTTGTACGAAATCAATCGACGCTTGTGTATGGTAGATTGGATGAATACTATAGGCTCTTAGGAGATCCCGCATGTCATGTGGAACAATTTCCTGGTGACTATGGAATCCATTGATACTTATGCCAGCCTTGAATCGCTCACCCAGCTTTGCATCCACATTCAAACGTGCATTAAATCTTTCAAAAGATTGCTCTCTTACAATACCCTCGGTGTCTTGATAACCCATTGATGCAAAGATACTTATATCCTCACTTCCTCCGGTAACACTGAAGTCATGACTTTGAGTTGAGCCTGTTTGGAAAAGCCAATCTTCCATACTCACCACGTCAGGAGCATTACTGTAGGCGTTTAGCCTATAGTTCAATAAATCGGGATCAACTTCAGAAAGGTCATAAGCGTTTGTTTGTAAATCTCTAGCCCACTCACCAGCGGTCTTAAGCATTTCAATGTCTTGCACATACTTTTCTGAGACACTCACGTAACCGTTGTAGCTAAAGTTAGCCCTGCCGGGTTTTCCTTTTTTGGTAGTAACCAGAATAACACCATTTGCTCCTCGGGAGCCATAAATTGCAGCTGAAGCGGCATCTTTCAATACCTCCAGACTTTCTATATCGTTTGGATTAACGGTGGCTAAACTTCCTGAAATCGGATACCCATCCACCACGATTAGCGGATCGGAATCACCTGAAAGTGATGAAGCTGCCCTAATTTGGATCTTTGGGTCTGCCCCTGGTTCACCGCTTTGATTCTGGATCAAAACACCAGCCATCTTACCTGCCAAGGCGTCATCAACCCGGGGAACCTGCATAGCTGCCACATCAGACCCATCTACCTGGGCAATGGCACCTGTATTGTGCGACTTTTTACGGGTTCCGTACCCGATCACCACTACTTCACTTAACTGTTCAGCATCCAACATAAGGGTGATGTTGATTACAGATTGGTTGTTAACAGGAACTTCCTGAGACTTATAACCTACATAGCTGAAAATAAGTGTTGCATCACCGGGAGTATTCAAAGTAAAGTTTCCCTCGAAGTCGGTTACAGTACCGGTAGTGGTACCCTTTATAATCACGTTTGCACCTGGGAGTGCTTCGTTTTCATCGGTAATCACATTACCGGTTACTTGAATGTCTTGTACGACATTTTGTTGCTCTAAATAATTGTTCGAAATACTGTTGGGATTGGAAATTTCTGCAAAAACCATACATGGAGCTAATACAGAAAAGAACAGCATGTTGAAAAATTTCTTCGAAGTAGAATTTTTCATAGTTTTGTTTGAGTTAGTTTATTTTAATTAACTGTTTTGACCTTGGTTTGAATAATTGCTTTTGCGGGCATTGGACCTCGGTCGATCGATTGAGGCCAGCTATCTGATAGCTGGCTTTTTTTAATTATAAATCCATAGTCTATTCATATACATAAGTTGGTTTGATTTATTTATTCCCGTTTGAACCGTTGAGCTTAGGATCATAGTTCATTACATCTTTAAGGTGGTTTTTCATGGCTTTACCAGCTGCGTCACCATCTTTATTTTTAATATGATTTAATATTATTTCATGTTCTTCAAAAGACTTCTTAGCCCTTCCATCGGCACATACCTGCAAGTTTTTTGCATATTCAATCAGATCTGGAACAATGATCAAAAGAAGTGATCTTAGCACTGGGTTATCGGTAGCCTCTGCAATTTTCAGGTGAAACATTAAGTCTTCCTCTACTCCTTCCTCACCAGCATCAACTTTTTCCTTAAAGGCATTATGAGCTAGTTCTATTTTATCAATGTCATCTTGTGAAGCTCTTTCAGCAGCGAGTTCAGCTGCGTGCACTTCGAGTACAACCCTTGTTTCTACCATTGAGTGAAAATCGGCATCACTAAGTTCAAGCACGTCATTGATTAAGCCCTCAAGTGCATTTACTCCGATGCCCGCCACTACTGTACCGCTTTGTGGCAGGGTTCTCAATATGCCGTAGAATTCCAACTTTTGAAGTGC
>BQJT01000430.1 GCA_021604845.1 Cyclobacteriaceae bacterium | reverse complement strand
TTAGTCTGACTATAATCAAGCCAAATAATGAACGGCAAATAATTGAAATATGTGTAGATATTCTCGAAGCACCAGTTGCCGATTTTGTGCCTTCAACTACCAGCGTATGTCTCGATGGATCGGTTTTTTTTATGAATAATTCCATCGGCGGAAATGACTATTTCTGGGATTTTGGAGATGGCAATACCTCCACCATGTACGAACCAACCCACCAATTTGCCACCCCAGGTACTTACACCGTAACGCTCTTTGTTACCCGGGATAATTTTGACCAGCAAGGCAACCCCTTATGTTGTTGTACGGACTCTACCTCTGTTGATATTACCGTCGACCCTTTAAGTGGTCCAGAGATATTTTGTATTTCTACCCTTTGTGCCTATGAAAGCACCAAATACTGGACCAATGCCAGCAATTGTGGAACTTATGATTGGACCGTTTTGGATGCTACCGGTACGCCCATTCCATTTATTGGGCAAGGCAATGATACCATTTGTGTACAATGGGGCGATGGACCTTTTGGCGTGGTTCAGTTGGAAGTATCAGGATGTGACAGTGCCTATTGTGATGAACCCAGTACAGAAATCGTACCGATAATCTCCCCCTTCGCTACCATAGATGGATTGACGGAAGTTTGCGAAAATGCAACCACCACCTATACTGTCCCAAAGTGGCTGAGTGTTTACTATAATTGGCAAGTAGTTGGCGGATCCATCATTTCTGGCCAAGGAACCCATAGTGTTACCATTCAGTGGGGGCTGGCTCCGGGGCCTGGAATTATCAATCTAACTTATTCTAGTGAATTTTTGGGCGGATTGCCAGGGCAGGACCCTTTGAATTGTGAAGGAACAGCTAATTTGTCAGTAGATATCAACCCGGAATTTGAATTGTTTGGGCCAAACCCACCTGTAGTATGTGTCGATGCTACCTCTTCCTTTTTTGCTACAGCTTTTCCTTCCTCTAGCTATACCTGGACGACTAGCCCCCCTGTTAGTTTCACCGGACAAGGCACCAACAATATAGTAGTTACCTGGGATGCAGGGCCCGGAACATTCGAAGTGACGGCCATACCCGACGATCCAAGTGCCTATTGCAATGAGGAAGAAACTTTGGTCATTACCGTCGTTGAACTATTGCCTCCGGATGGTATTGATGGCCCAACCGAAATTTGTCCGGGTGAGACCAATTTGTATTTTGCGCAAAGCAGCACCTCCGGCGTGGGCTTTATCTGGAACATAACAGGCGGTACGCCTAGCTTTTTTAATGGCGATCCGGTTTCAGTTACCTGGAATGCTACTGGGCCTTATTCCATTTCACTCGAACAATATTTGCTAAATGCGCCATTTTGTACTTCACCACTAATTCAGATCAACCCTATTGCCAAAGAGATCAACTCCCCATTGGCTATAACTGGCCCAGGTGGTTGCATCAATAGTGTGCAAAGCTATTCTGGTAGCCCAACTCAGCATCCGGATGCTACCCATGAATGGTCGATAACTCCTCCAGAAGCAGGAAGTGTTATTGCTGGTCAGGGAACACCCAATATTCAGGTCCAATGGAATAATGATGCCGTAACGGCAAATCTGATTTATCAAGTAGCCCTCTGTGGCGATACTTTGGCTATTAGCTTGGCCATTCCCTTGAATGCGCCTTTAGTACCCAATATTACTCAAACCGGCGTTTTATGTCCAGGTGTTTCTGCTACCTTGGACGCAGGCCCCGGTTCCGATTTTATTGACTGGAATTGGTCGACTGGAAGCACTTCTCAAACGACCGTGATTACTACTGGCGGCACCTATACTGTTACCACTACTGATGTTAATGGTTGTGAAGCAGTCACCTCTTTTCAAGCGCAGGCTTTATCCGGGCCAGTTGCCGACATTTCCACACCAGATTTTAGGACTATCTGCATTGATCCGCCGAATTCCAATACGGTCACCATTTATGCTCAAAGCAATCCGAATTATTCCTATACCTGGACTTGTCTTCGCGATGGCATTCCTCAGCCCAATACCAATACCAGCCCCATTTTTGTACATACAAATGATAATACGATTGCCACCTTTAATTATTGGGTGCAAGTTACCGATCAAAATGGTTGCACGGATATTTCTAATACGATCACCGTTAACCAAACAGATATTTGCAGAGATACTTGTAATGCGCAAGCCTATCAACTGGTAGTTACTCCATTCCAGCAAACGCCAGATTGTGATGTGATAAATTTTATACCATTTAACTCCCCCAATGTAACCCTTACAGGATGGGATTTCGGCGATCCGGCTAATAATACAAATACAGGTACGATCAGTAACGCCATTCATAAATATTCGAAAGCGGGCTACTTTTTAGCAACCGTAATGGGTACTGTTCCTAGTATTCCTCCAGGAGGAGGTGGTACTTGTCAGGTATCTGAAACAGTAAGCGTTTGTATTCCTTTAGCAGCTGATTTTGATTTTGTTGATAGCTGTGAAACAGTGACTTTTAATGACTTGTCTACCTTTTTACCAGGGCAAGATATCACTTCCTGGTTCTGGGATTTTGGCGACGGGAATACATCTACGCAACAGCATCCCAGTCATACTTATACGACACCACCTAATAGCTATACGGTTACGCTGACCGTTTCGAATGCTGCGGGATGCCAGGTAACTATTACCAAAACAATAACAATTACAGGCGCGCCTTCCCCTGCCATATCTGCTACGCCAAACCCTGTATGCGTGGGTGAACCGGTTAGCTTCACAGGGTCAGGAAG
>BQJT01000429.1 GCA_021604845.1 Cyclobacteriaceae bacterium | reverse complement strand
TGAATTGGGTAATTAGGTAATTAAGTCATTGTAAATAATTTACTCAATGACTTAATTACCTAATTACCGATGCTCATCGTAACAGTGTCAAGTCCCCCGATCGGTTAAATTCATTGCCGCCAAGGTCAAAAATAATATGGTAGACATAGACATCAGATGGAGATAAATTACCATTTTGGCGACCATCCCAGCCATCGTTATTACTACTTTCGAATACGAGTTGTCCCCAGCGGTTGAATACTTTGAACAACTTCACATCAATCATTCCACTATGTACAACCCGGAAACGGTCGTTCACGCCATCATTATTAGGGGTGAAAACATTTGGAATATCATAGTCGACCAAGGTTACTGTTACGGAATCAACAGCCACACCACAACCGATGCCGTAGGTATAATCTAAGATAAAGGTGGTCGTTTGTGAGATGGAATCAATATTTAATATAGCATCATTATCATCACCTTGGAGGTGATCCCAATCAAAGGTCTGTGGGAAATTACCTGCTGGGCTGATAATGGGCTCTAATTGGAAGGGAACATTCATTCCCACCTCAAAATCCGGTCCCAATGTCATATTCACTTCAGGGGTAACAGTCACCGTTACAGATTCTTCCAAAGGCGGGCAACCCAGTGTTTCGGCAACTACAGAATAGGTCGTTGTTTCCGTAGGCGTAACCACCGGAGCAGGATCATTTGAACTAAAGCCAGGAGCAGTCCAGGTATAGGTAGTCAATACAAAATCAGGATTATTATTCAAAACAGCTGATTCCCCTAAACAAAGGTCGACCTGATCAGGAACATCGAGTTGGGGCGCAGGGGCCATGATAATAGTACCACTTTCGACAATAACTCCACAGACCTGCTCGGCTGTTCCATAGGTATAAGTAAATATAATTGACGTTGTATCCGTGAGGCCTTCAATGGAAATACTTTCACCGTTTTGAGTATTTCCTCCATATTCCCAGGTATAAACTTCGCTTACAAAATCTTCTGCATCGGAGCTTGCATTTAAGTTAATAGGATCGCCCACACAACCATTGATATTGAGATCATCAATCATCAAAGTTGGTTCGGGAATGACCCTAACTGTAACTGATTCTTCCAGTGCTGGACAACCCGGTGTTTCAGCAATTACGGTGTAAGTTGTTGTTTCAGTTGGCGTAACCACTGGTGCAGGATCGGTTGAGTTAAACCCAGGAGCAGACCAGGTATAAGAGGTTAGCTCAAAATCAGGGTTATTGTTTAACACGGCGGATTCTCCGAGGCACAAATCAATTTGATCCGGCACATCGAGTTGAGGAGCTGGCGACATGGTAATAGTTCCATTTGCGGTAATTTCTCCGCAGGCTTGTTGGTCTGTTCCATAAGTATAGGTAAAAGTGATCTGGGTGGTACCCGTTAGGCCTTCAAGAGAAATGCTTTCTCCGTTTTGGGTATTTCCGTCATAAGTCCAAGTAAAGGTTTGGGTAACAAAACTTTCGGCATCCGAGCTAGCCGATAGGTTTACGACATCGCCTTCACAGCCATCGAAATTTAAGTCATCAACCATCAAAGTTGGTTCAAGAACCACCTGAACGGTGATCGAAAAGTCGAAAGTACCGCAAGAATTGGTAGCTTCTAATTCATAAGTAGTGGTTTCATCTGGCGATACTGTTAACAGAGGATCAGATGAACTAAAGGTGGGGTCATCCGGGGAAGTCCAGGAATAATCCGAGAGCGCATCTGAAGACAAATTGAGCTGAATGGCATCCCCTAGGCAAATTGTAGTGTTGGGGTTCAAGGCTACCTGAGGTGGCGGCAAGACTGTAATATTGGTCGAAGCAGACACAGGGCAACCCATAAACTCCGCGGTTACCGTATAAGAGGTAGTCGCCCCAGGAGTTGCTACAGGATCAAGGCAATCTGTACAGCTAAGTCCCTCCGTTGGTTCCCAGGTAATCTCTTCTAGTTCGCCATCGAAAATTACAGTCAGCTCGACCGGGTTACCAGGGCAAATTGTAGTATCTGATGGAGACACACTGATCGCCATTACTGGCGTTACATTTACCACTGCCGTATCCCTTTCGAGACACAAGCCACTAGAAGTCACCCGAATATATTCGACAGTAGTATCGGGTTGAACCACATAGTTGAACAGCGTATCCTGGGATTGAGCCCCAATAGTTGGCATCCACTGAAATTCGATATTTGGAAAATCAGAAGGCTCATAAGTCTCGCTGGTTAGTACCACAATTTCTCCTTGACAAATCATAGTATCAGCAGGCATAATATCCAGCATTATCGGTAATGAATCAACCAGAATAGTTAGCCTATCCGTACGGACACAACCCTCCACTTCCACTGTTGCGGTATAGGTTGTTCCAAATTCGGGGCTAGCGGTTACGTTTGTACCTGTATTACTGGAAAGGCTGCCGTCATTTGGCGCCCAGGTTACGGTTGCATCGTCCGGGACGACCGTAGCCTGAAGATCTACTACTTCTCCTTTACAAATCATCACGGTATCTTCAGGTGTGACATCTATGGCAATTTCAACGATACCTGCCTCAAAGGACTCCGTTGTTACACAAACCCCTCGGTTTGCTGTTAAGGTATAAGTGCCATCCGATTGGGGAACGGCTTGAGTATTGGGATCGGTAGCATCCAGAATATCTGCAGGCCCTTCCCACTGATAAGTGACATCATCTTCAATGGTCGTATTACCCAAAATGATCGTATCGCCCTGGCATACCATAACATCAGAAGAAATGGCAATATCCGGGT
>BQJT01000428.1 GCA_021604845.1 Cyclobacteriaceae bacterium | reverse complement strand
AGTGCAACTGGACGGCATTGGGTTCCAAGCCCATATTGGTGGCTTTCCTAATTCGATTTACGATGTCTATGGCACTTTGGAAGACTTTTATCAAACCTTTGGAACCAAAGCAAAAGTTACAGAATACGACACCAATGAAGCTATTTCTGATGAACTAGCAGCTACCTATTTGCGCGATTTTATGACCATCGTTTTCAGTCATCAAAGCACTGATGGCTTCCTGATGTGGGGCTTTTGGGATGGCGCGCATTGGCATGATAATGCGCCGCTTTTTTACCAGGATTGGACCATCAAACCTGCTGGAGAAGCCTTTATTGACTTGGTTTTTGATGAATGGTGGACAGAAGATAGTGGCCAAACCGATGCCAATGGTGCCTTTGATGTTCGCGGTTTTAAAGGTACCTACAAAATTACGATCGATTGTGGCAATGAAGTCTTGGTTGACACCATCCAATTGCGGAATGATATGCTGATTGTAAAATCGGAAGGCCAAATCGTCACAGATCTCGATGAAGACCTTCTGACACAACAGGTTCGCATTTTCCCGAATCCTGCTTCCGATTTTTTAAGTATTGAAAATGCGGACGGCTCCCCTATTCAAATCTACATTTTTGATTCAAAGGGTAGTCAGGTTTATTCCAATAAAGTCTCTACTAGCCATGCCGTAGTGCCGCTCGAATTTGGGAAAGGAGCCTTTGAAATAGTGGTAGAATCAAACGGTCGCAAAACGTCAAAGACCATATTAGTTCAATGACAATCAACGCTTTAGTTAAAAATAAAATCTCAACTTATGACTAGGAAAATTTACACTCTATTATTGGCCTTATTCCTCTTTAGCGCAACGGCCTATACCCAGGATATTCTGCTACAAAGTTTTGATGACCCTGCTGCGATCGGTAGCTGGATCAATAGTAATGCTGGTAGCTTTACCCTTTCTGGCTCCGCTGATGCAGCAGAAGGCAGTGGTTCCATTTCGTTAAATTACAACCTGGTTGCTGACCAGGATTGGGGAGGCAGCGTCGATATTCAAATGCAAGCAGATGGTGGAACTTTCGGAGACCTGGCTGGTACAGAGGGCATTAGTTTTTGGTACAAAGTCGTCACACCGGCTAGTGATGTCAACACAGTGAACTGGACCTCTAAGATTTATGTCAATAGTACAGGAGGAACCGAAGAATGGCATGCTTCTGTTACCGGAATCCTCGACGATATGTCGGGCGAATGGGCAAAAGCGGAGATCCCCTTTTCCAGTTTTGCTATTCCGTCCTGGATGACCACTTATGATGGCATTATTTATTTGGATCAGATCAGCGAAATCCAAATGCAAATCTTGTCTGGCGCGGGTATTACTACTACTGGTGAAATTTTGATTGATGGATTAAGCGCCTATAGCGGAGGTCCAACTACAACTGGTACCTTACTAGAAAGTTTTGACGTTACTGGTGATATTGGCAACTGGATTAATAGTGAGGCAGGGAGCCATTCTTTAAGTAGTTCTACCGATGCGGTGGAAGGAGATGGCGCCGCTTGTTTGGATTACATTCTCATCGCCGACCTAGATTGGGGCGGTAGCGTTGATATGCAATTTACCCCAGATGGTGATGTATTTCCTGATTTATCTGAAGATGAAGGCATTCGTTTCAATTTTAAGGTAACCCAACCAGCTAGCGTTACAGATGGGGTTAACCTCAATGTCAAATTGTTTATCAATAGTGGCGGAGAAACGGAAGAATGGCATGCGGCCTTGAATAATGTGATTAACGACACTTCTGGCGAATGGCAAGAGGCCAAGCTTCCCTTTGCCAATTTTGCTATTCCGTCCTGGTTGACCACTTATGATGGCGTACTCTATCAAGATCAAATCCATACCATTGAAATTCAGATTGTGGCAGGTACTATGGGTATTGAAACCAATGGCACCCTTTGCTTTGACAATCTGACCAGCTATGGCGGCGGGGAAGTTACCATTTTTGAAGGCTTTACATTGAATGATTACAACAACCCAAGCACTGGCGTAGGCAGCTGGATTAATAGTACCGCCGGTAATTATTCCATCAGTGCTTCTGATGATGCTATTGAAGGCGATAGCTCCGCTTGTGTCTATTATAACCTGGTTGGTGATCAAGGTTGGGGCGGGAGTGTGGATATGCAGTATCTTCCGGCCGATACAAATAGTAATGTCTTCGTTGATATGAGTGGGCATC
Organism: Cyclobacteriaceae bacterium; assembly: GCA_021604845.1. Lineage (GTDB taxonomy): Bacteria > Bacteroidota > Bacteroidia > Cytophagales > Cyclobacteriaceae > SZUA-3. The sequence continues at coordinate 559 of BQJT01000428.1, read as the reverse complement.
TTGGCATAAGTTTTTGGTATAAAACAACCGAACCTGCCGATACGCCCGGCAATGTATCTTTTATAGTAAAAACTTTCGTAAAAAGCACTGGAGGTACCGAAGAATGGCACCGAACAGTAGGAGGCGTTCTTGCCGATGGTTCAGGTGAATGGACTCAGGTATTAATTCCCTTTAGTGCCTTTTCTATCCCAAACTGGCTGACGACTTTTGATGGTATTTTGTACCAGGACTCTATTTCAGAAATCCAGTTCCAAATACAAGGCCAGGAAGGGACAACTACCGTAGGCGGCATTTGTTTCGACAATCTAAGCAGTTATGATGATGAGGAAGTGATGGTGGGTACGGTGACTCTTGTTGATTCCAAGGTAGCTATTTTCCCTAATCCAGTTGCTGACGAGTTGCATATTCAAGGATTAGATGATATCGAAGCCATTCACGTTTTTAACTTAAATGGCGGACATGTTAAAACGGTCTATAATAATCTTTCAACGATAAATGTCTCCCACTTACAAAGCGGATTTTATGTACTAAAGCTCCAAACCAGCAAAGGAGTCTATTC
>BQJT01000427.1 GCA_021604845.1 Cyclobacteriaceae bacterium | reverse complement strand
CAGTGGTGGGTTACGGAAGTATTGGCGGTGGAATCAACGACCTTTCTGCTGCAGGTACAGTCTATAAAATTGATGCGGTTACGGGGACACCGACGGTTTTTGCAGTCCTACCTCAGCAAGCTTCTACTTTTACCATGCAAGATTGTGAATCCTCTGATACGGCGGTCCGAACCACCGGTGTTGGTTTGGGTAATATCGCTTATGATGAAGACAATAACCAATACTTTGTTTCCAACATGGAAGATGGTAGAATCTACCGGATTGATAATGCAGGGACAATCCTGGATTCCTTTGATCCAGGCACTTATGATGACGGAGCCGCTGGGATTTCTGATGTAGAAGACTTGGCTTATGGTATTGTTAAAGAGCCAGGAAGGGATCGCTTGTTTTATGGGGCTATTGATAGTGCTCCTGGAAGTGATGCTCAGCCAGGGGCTCCTGGTATTTATTCTATTGATCTAACACCAACTGGTGCTTTTTCAGGAACAATTGATAATACTTTCTTACCTGTAGGAGCGACTTATGATAATTATGTAGGAACAGAAACGTTGCATACTACAATAGCAACGGGGGCAGGCGAATCTTTTGCCGACGATTATATGTATTTTATTTCCAGCCTTGATTTTTCCTTTGACGGAGAATTGTTGGCAGGGATTCGGGTAGGTTGCAAAAGCACCTACTTTTCTTCTTATAACCACTGGGGAGAAATCAATATTATCACTAAAAATACTACTACTGGACTGTATAGCGATAATGTCACCGAATTTGACATCTCCTTCTTTGGCGATGCCGGACCGGATGATAGTTATGGTGGAGTAGGGTACTACCTGTTAAATGACGGCTCCGGAGCGGTTCAATATGCCATCAGTTCCGGAGATATTTTAGATGAACAGGGACCACATGGTATAGCTGTTTTTAGCACGGAATCTCTGGGTTCACCTGTATCTCCACTCGGCGCGATTTCCTACGGTGCTACGGATGATTTGGGTAATGGTGACCCCAAAGGTGTAGGCGGTGATGTATTGGTCTTTAGCGGTTGTGTGATTGATTATATATCACTTACTCCCACTCCTTGTGCAAACGGAACCTATACCTTAAATGGGGAAGTGGTCTTTACCAGCCCACCAAATCCATTGGGGATGATAAGCATTACTGTCGAAAATGATGGTACTCCGGTTACAATTCAAATTGATCCAGCTATAGCAAAAACCTTTAGTATTCCCGGTTTAGGTTGTGATGGTGATGCCGGTGTTAGTGTTACAGCAACCTTTGATAATAATAGTTCCTGTACGATTACCGAAACTTTTGATGAACCTTGTTTTGTAGATATTTCCGCCATTAATGTCACGGATAACTGTCTAACAAATGGCACCTATGATATTGAAATCGTTTATTCAGCCGGTAATGCTCCAGGCAGCCTGGAATTGAGTGGCAACTTTCCTGGCTCACCAATTACGATAAATATGAGTGTTGGGTCTTCAGTTACTGGAGCAACACAGAATATTACAGGCTTAAGCTGTGCTAGTGCAGCTGGTCAAATGGAAACGATTACTGCCACCTTCCCAGATGAAACAACTTGTACCGATTCTGAAGATTATACTATCCCGGTTTTAGGTGCCTCCATAGGCGATACGGTTTGGGAGGATATAAATGCCAATGGTATTAATGATCCTGGCGAACCTGGTGTTGAAGGGGTTACAGTTACCCTTTACACTTGTGTAAATGGCGTGAAAGGGATACCCGTACCTGGTGCAGTAGCAACCACTAATAATGTTGGTTTTTACCAATTTACTGGCTTGGCTCCGGGAGAATATTGCGTGCAGTTTGATGCCAGCACTTCTATCGATCCAGATGCCGCTAATTTTGTATTTACCGTACCCAATTCCACGGCTCCTGACGCTGACGATACTAATGATAGTGATGTGGACCCTAATACGGGTAACTCCCAATGTGTTACTTTAACTCCGGGTGAAAGTAATTCCACTGTTGATGCAGGGGTATATATCCCTGCCACTTTGGGTGATACCGTTTTTGAAGATGTGGATGGCGATGGTATTCAAGACCCCGGCGAACCTGGTGTTGAAGGGGCAACGGTTACGCTTTATACTTGCGTAAATGGGGTAAAAGACCAACCGGTTCCTGGCGCAGTTGCAACCACAACGGTCACTGGTTTTTATGAATTTACTGGCCTGGTTCCAGGCGATTACTGTGTGCAATTTGATCCCACCACTTCTACTGATCCAGATGCGGCTAGTTTTGAATTCACTGTTTTGAATTCTACCGCTCCTGGTGCCAATGATAGCAATGATAGTGATGTAGACCCTAATACAGGCGATTCTCCATGTGTGAACTTAGAATCTGGTGAAGATGATCCAACCATTGATGCGGGCGTATACATTCCTGCCACTATAGGCGACTCCGTTTTCGAAGATGTGGATGGCAATGGTATTCAAGACCCAGGCGAACCTGGCGTGGAAGGCGCAACAGTTACGCTTTATACTTGCGTAAATGGAGTAAAAGACCAACCGGTTCCTGGCGCAGTTGTAACCACGACGGCCTCTGGTTTTTACGAATTTACTGGCCTGGCCCCTGGTGATTATTGTGTGCAGTTTGATGCGAGCACGTCTACCGATCCAGATGCGGCCAATTTTGTTTTTACGGTTCCCAACTCTACGGCTCCTGGTGCGGATGATACCAATGATAGTGATATCGATCCCAATACAGGCGATTCTCCATGTATAAACTTAGAATCTGGTGAGGATGATCC
>BQJT01000426.1 GCA_021604845.1 Cyclobacteriaceae bacterium | reverse complement strand
CCAGTAGGGCAATCTGTTGTATTAGAAGCTTGTGATGAAGGAAACGGAACTAGTGTTTTTGACCTGACTTCAGCCGACCAATCGGTGAGTTTGGGTACCTCGAATGCCGTATCCTGGTATGAAGATGTAGCAGGAGCTATTCCAATTTCAAACCCGAGTAATTATGTGGCAACAGATCAGATGGTGTATGCCATTGTAGCTGATGGGACCTGTGAATCTTCACCAGTTGCAGTTACCTTGATTTCCCATCAAATACCTAGTCCTGTTATTTCTGGAAATCTTTTCTTTTGTGAAGATAGTTCTACCTCCCTAATAGCAGAACCTGGATATGCTTCGTATACTTGGTCTAATGGTGCAACTACCCAAAGTATTTTTGTCAGCACAGCTGGGATTTATTCTCTTAGTGTAACTACTGTAGATGGATGTATTGGTACAACCAGCGTCGAAGTATTGCAATCGCCAAATCCTACTCCTATTATTTCTGGTCCGAGTCAAATATGCGATAATGAAAATGTGGTACTCGAGGCCTCACCAGGTTTTAGCAACTACCTCTGGTCTGATGGAAGGACGACTCAAAACATTAATGTAAATTCTCCTGGTGAATATTCTGTCAATGTCATTGATAACCAAGGCTGCATTGGCAGGGCTTATCACTCCATCGAAACATTAATAACATTGAGTTGTAGAGAAGCGGTACCGGCAACCAATACATTCCTCCCAGATGGCCAGGGAATAGTTACTATTACAGGGGGCGCTCCGCCCTACGAAATTACCTGGGATGGCCCAAGTCCTGGTTTTACTTCCGTAGATGGAGATGGTGATTGGATACTTGACAATTTATTCGGAGGTCGGTATCAGGTTTCAGTTACCGATGCTAACCAATGTCTTGCAAATTGTTATTTATTTGTGAGGGAAAACAGTGTTATCAATAATTGTAGATCCGCCACAGCCCTTCAAATCAATCAACCAGAAGACTGTGATGTATATAACAGCCATTTTTTTTCCTATGACAACTTTAATTACACAACCTTACTTTCTAAAATTTCCTTATTTCCTTGTCTTAATGGTATTCAGGATACTTTACTTAGTGATTCTTGGTTTCGATTTACTGCAACTGGAGATAAAACAAGGATAGCCTTACAAAATAACAGTTTGGAGTTGCCCTATGTTGCACTGTACAGAAGTGCTAATTGTTACAATCCTTTGCCCATAAAATGCGACCGTGGAAATGACATTTCTTTTGAAGTTGAAACTACGCCTGGAACGGAGTACTTTCTTATGATCGCAGGAAGAAATAATAGGGATCGTAGTACCTTTTCCTTTTCGATTGAAACAAAACGACATTGTGCCTCTTGTATATTAGGGCAAACCTTATCCGCGACTCCACTACCAGTAAATGGCATTTACAGCCCTGGTGATGTTGTTAATTTTTGTTATACCATTTCAAGTTGGGATTTTGTTGGCTCTGCTTGGTTTCATGCCTTGGAGTTGCAATTTGGCAGTGGCTGGGATTTATCCACCCTAACCTACGAAGTCCCCGAAAATGTCTGCCCCGATGATTGGTCCTGGCATTTCTATTGGGAAAGTTGTAGTACTTCTCAAGTTTTTGGCCCTGGTTTCGCGGCAGAAAATGAGTTGGGGTCTTGTGATCCTTCAAACAATATTCCAAATATGGATCCTGGCAACAATTTTGGTTGTTCCGATATTGGTGATCCTGACGCTCCTCCAGCTGTTTTTTGTTGGACTATTCAAGTCGCCAATTGCTCCATCAATAGTAATAAGGACTTAAGTGTTATTGTGAACCCTTTTAATGATGCTCAATCAGGCGCTTGGGATGCTGCTTTTACTGATTGTTCTACACCTTCAGTTACTTTTATTGCTCAAAGTAGTTGTATACTCCCACTGGATTTGACACTACAAACTTTTAACCACCAGTGTTCCTTTCAACCTGGTGGAGCTATTGTATTTCCTAAAGGTGGAAGTGGAACCTATGCTTATCAGTGGAGCACTGGGCAAAATACACCTAGTATCACTAATCTTATCCCTGGTCAATATAGCTTAACGCTTAGTGACGGCCAAAGCGAAGTGGTTCAACATTTCTCCATCGATTCTGAATCAATCCTTTTCATAGACCTCGGCCCCGACCTCACCCTCTGCCAAGGCGATACCCACACTATTGATGCTACCGTAATTGATTGCCCTGGCTGTACCTATACCTGGAGCAATGGGGATACCGCCGCTTCTATTACTGTATCAGAATCGGGTACTTACAGCGTAACTGTAATCGATCCAGAAGGCTGTGAGGCTGTAGATGACATCCATATCACCTTCCAACCGCCGACCAATACCAATCTTTCCGTGTCTATTTGTGAAGGAGAATCTTTTAACATAGGTGGTCAGGTATTTACTCAAAGCGGCTTTTACAACCTGTTTTTCACTTCCAACATTGGCTGTGATAGTGTCGTTTCCCTAGATTTGACTGTTTTGCCTACAACTTTTACCTTTTTGAATGCTCAAGTTTGTGAAGGCGAAGTCTTTTTTGTCGACAACAATGCCTATGATCAAGCTGGGCAATATCAGGAAATACTCACCAGCTCCTTTGGTTGTGATAGCATCGTGTCACTTGACTTGACGGTGTTGGATGCCATTATTTATAGGATCGACACCACCATTCTTCAGGGGGAAAGTGTCACCATCGGCGATTCCACTTACGACCAGGAAGGCATCTACTACGATACGCTTTTTAGCGCCAGTGTTTTTGGCTGTGATAGCATCA
>BQJT01000425.1 GCA_021604845.1 Cyclobacteriaceae bacterium | reverse complement strand
CTCCTTCAAAGACCGTTGGTGGTAGTTTTTGATTACCCCGATTACCTCTGCAACATGTTCCGGTTCTCCTAACTTAAATTTGATCATTTCACCAATGGCCTCCTCCGGGTCCTGATAGCCATAAGTTGCAGCCAAGGTTTCATTGATCAAAACTTTATTAACCGGGGCCTGGAATATGTTGGTGCTATCATTAACGTTAAAATTTCTTCCCGCGGCCAATTCAATACCATAGGTGGGTAAATATTGGTGGTCTATTCTCAGGGCAAAAGTAGCATTATTAAACTCTTTATCCTGATCAGCCTTTCTGGTATCCACTCTCATGGCAATTTGTTTGCCAGGAATTTCAGAGGACTTTGCTATTGCACTGACATCTGAAATCTGATTCAAATCATTGACCAGTACACCGGCCCGCAGAAAAGTTAGCGAATCCTGAATAATCGGTGATTTCACTACAAATATTTGCTCCTTGTTATAACCCAGTTCCTGAGTGTTCATAAAAGTAAGCTGGCGTACTACCAATAGTGTTACAGATATCAATAAAAGAGATACTACAAATTGAAATCCCACCAGAATTTTTCTCATAAAGACACCCTGACGAGATTTATGATAGCTTCCCTTCAAGATTTGGGACGGTCTATATGATGACAGAACCATAGATGGATATATTCCGGATACCAATCCGCCAACTAATATACTGCCAACAAGAATGATCCAAAACCAGGGATCAGATAATAAGTATAAATTCAACAATGAGTCTCCTATTTGCTTTCCAACCAGACGGGTAAACGCGGGTAACAACACTTTAGCCAACACCAGTCCTAGTAGTATGCTGATCGCATTAAGCAACACGGATTCCATCAAAAATTGTGTGGTTAATTGCCAGCGCTCCGCTCCAGCCACTTTTCTGGTGCCCACTTCCTTAGCCCGCTCCATAGATCTTGACGTGGAAAGGTTTATATAATTTACCCAGGCGATGATCAGAATTAAAATTGCCAGAATGGTGAGAAACTGGACCGTGCGCTCACTACCTGGCACTGTAGGTTCGTTGGCACAATCAGTTTTCAGATGAATGTCCAACAAGGGTTGTAAAGAAAAGTATGATTTAAAGTTATGCTCACGATGAATGGCGTCCATATACCTGTTGGTAAATTCAGGAAACTTTGCTTCAACAGTAGCTGGATCTGTTCCTGGCCTCAGTAAAACGTAGGTATAAAATTCCGGCCAGATCCATGAATTGTTCGCACCTATATTCCTGAAGAAACTGGTAAAGGAGAGTAATCCGTCGAAATCCAGATGGGAATTAGCGGGAATGTTTTCAATTACTCCGGTAACAGTTATCTCGTTCCCGTTCATCCGAATAGTTTTACCAAGCACATCAGAATGTCCGAAATACTTTTTGGCCATTTCCCGAGTAATAACCATGGTATTTGGTTTACTCAGCATGGTGTGTTTGTTTCCTGAAATCACAGGAAAAGAAAAAATATCAAAAAGAGTAGAGTCAGCCAGATAAATTCGTTCTTCTGTGAAGGTAACTTTATGACCCTGATCATTAATCGCCGACCATGACAAGGTATTCCCAAGGTTTGAAGGACTTACCAATCTGGTATACGAAACTACTTCCGGAAAATCAGTCAGCATCGCCGGCCCTAATCCGGGGTGATTGGTGGCAGTTTTCGGTACCGAGCTAAATCCCTCAGAATAGCGTAGGGGCACTCTATAAATATTTTCAGCCTGCTGGTGGAACTTATCATAACTATACTCAAATGACACGTATTGAAAAATCAAAATACAAGCGGCAGTCCCTATGGTTAGGCCCAATACATGTATAAATGAAAATGTTGGATTCTTGGTTAAATTTCGAAATGCAATCTTTAAATAGTTTCTTAGCATAATCTGAATAGTAAGTTGACCGAATCGTTGGGCATATTGGTTTCACACCTTCTTAAGGTTAGCTAATTTCAAGCCAAAAGCGATATACTGGATTGAGCCGCGTTTACCGGGCCCGGCGTCGTCCGATAACGTACTTATTTGTTCGCCAGCGTACGTCCGGACTTATGGGATTTATTTGCTTTAGTTGGTAAACGTATAGTCCACATTAATAAACTCCTCGTGCAGATCCATGTTCTGATCGGGGTCGGTTATAGAAACCCTCAGTTGGTCTACATGAACTTCGCTGTTATTGTCTTCGTCTATGGAAATAATTACTTCCCTATTACCGGTCCCGTTAAGTACCGGAGACGGCGAGTATAAAAAATCATCAGAAATGGAACCGCCGGTGAATGGCTGTATCCAAATACGGGCACCATCTGTATGTGTAATATTATAATTATAATTTATCCGCACCCGGTCATTAGTAGTAGCTGTTTGATAGAATACCAGATTCGCCGGTGATGGTGGGTCCATCGATATGATGGTGATGCTGTTTCCGGTGGGCTGGGAGTCATCTTCACTACAACCTAAGATAAACAGCAGGGTAAAGCTGCACAAAGCCAGATTAATGACTAAAATACGGTTAATTCTTAATAGGGGTTTCATGGGAAACAATAGGATTGAACACAATAATTATTGACTAGTAAACAGCAGGTCCGGGGAATTAAATCAAGACCATTAATTACCAATTTACGTACCGGGCGGGATCTGGCGATCTTATTTGATACGGGATTGGGGTATTCAATTGAATACCTTGTATCATTCTTAAATAATTTAACTAAAAGAAGATGAAATTGCAATATATATATGAGCAATAATGAAGGTCACTAATTACCGGAGGTTATAATTTGTTG
>BQJT01000424.1 GCA_021604845.1 Cyclobacteriaceae bacterium | reverse complement strand
CTTTGAAAGCAGAAAACATCAAGATAAGCGCAGTAAACAAAAGGGGCCGGGAAAAGGAAGATGAATTTAAGAACCGCCAAATTGAAAGCCTAAAGGTCGGTTTTAACCTGGCAGAGAACAGCGTGGCACCCATCGAAGGTAAAGACATACGAATACGCATCATCGAGCCCGAAGGCAATGTTTTGTTCGATGTTGCCAGAGGTTCCGGCACATTTATGATCCGTGGAAGGGAAGAGTTCTATACCTCCACACAGGACATCCTATTCGATAATACCAGGCAGCAAATTACTTTCCTGTATGAAAAAGGAAGTGATTTTATCCTCGGTGATCATACGGTAGAAATTTATGCCGACGAAGATCTAATTGGCAGTAAATCCTTTACCGTCAAATAAGCACACCAGTACGCTCTGTTATAATACCCTGAATTATTTTGCATAAACTATTATTATGGCTATTTTTGCAGGCCATTATTGATATTAGTTTTTAATAGTAATCAACATTATGAAAAAGAGTTATGAGTCTGTATTCATTTTAACTCCCGTTTTGTCTGAGACCCAGATGAAGGATACAGCCGACAAATTAAAAAAAGTCCTAACCGACAGTGGAGCAGAACTGATCAACGAGGAAAACTGGGGGCTTAAAAAATTAGCGTATCCTATTCAACACAAGACCACTGGTTTTTACTATTTAGTGGAGTTCAACTCGGAGCCTGATTCAGTTAATGCGTTCGAAATCGCATGCCGAAGGGATGAAAAAGTTATGAGATTCCTAACGATTTCACTTGACAAGCACGCTCTTGAATACAACGATAAAAGAAGAAAAGGGGAATTCAACAAGAAAAAAGAGGAGGTTGCATCATGACTTTAATCAACGAGCCGGTTAACCGGGCAGACCATAAAAAGAAGTACTGCCGTTTTAAAAAGAACGGTATTAAGTATATCGATTATAAAGACGCGAACTTTCTGTTGAAATTCGTGAATGAGCAGGGAAAGATCCTTCCCCGAAGAATTACAGGTACCAGCCTGAAGTTCCAAAAGAAGGTTGGTCAGGCAGTAAAAAGGGCCAGACATCTTGCTTTATTACCCTACGTCACGGACTCTCTAAAATAGTTGCTACTTATAGCTATTGAAACATGGAAATAATACTTAAAGAAGATATAAAAGGACTTGGCTATAAAAACGACCTGGTTACTGTAAAAGGTGGCTATGGACGAAATTATTTGATTCCTAAAGGACTGGCGCTTACCGCCAGTGAATCCAATAAGAAGCGAATTGCTGAGAACGTTAAGCAAGCCGCTCACAAAGCAGATAAAATCAAACAGGATGCTGAGTCCATTGCTCAATCCATTGGAGATGTCGTATTGGAAATCTCTTCCAAAGCTGGCGAAAATGGCAGGATCTTCGGTGCAGTAACTGCACTGCAAATCTCAGATGCTCTAAAAAGCAAGGGTATTGAAGTTGACCGGAAAAGAATTTCTTTCAAAACTCCGGTTAAGACTCTGGGAGATTATCAAGCGGTCCTCGACCTTCATCGCGAAGTACAACACGAGGTATCGTTCAAGGTAGTAGAAGGCTAGTTGGTAGATCTTTAGAATTTAGATCTCAGATCTAATATTTTAAACCACGCTTGGCGCGTGGTTTTTTTATGCCCTTTGGTAACTTAGGAATTATGTTCCGTACCCCAGTATCCATAACTCCTCATGTCTTTCCAATTTCCATAGAAAGCAACATGCTTTCTATAGGTAGTTGTTTTGCGGATTTTATAGGAGGGCAGCTGGTGAAGAATAAATTCCGGATGGTTTCTAATCCGTTTGGGGTGATCTTTCATCCGCTGGCACAATTTCAGCTGCTAAGTATGGCTCTAAAAGAACAAATGCCTGCTGAAAACAGCTATGTATTAAACCAGGGCATTTGGTACAACTACCTTTTCCACAGCTCGTTCTCAGATACTTCAAGAGAAAATCTTGAAGACAGGATCGCAAAAAAGTTCGAACAATTAAATTCTCAAATAGCTGAACTGGACATTCTCTTCTTCACATTCGGCACTGCGATTCAATACCAGCATCTTAGCAGTGGATTGATAGTGGCTAATTGTCATAAAGTGCCTCAAAAAGAGTTTAAAAAAAGTCTGACCCCGTTGGAATTGATAATTTCTTCATTTAATTCCTTACTGTCTGCTAACCCCAACTTCAAGCCACAGATAATTTTATCGGTTAGCCCGGTGAGGCATTTGTCGGAAGGGATCGAAAGCAACAGCGTAAGTAAAGCAGCCCTTCGCTTGGTATGCCAGCAACTGACTCAATCCGCCGGCAAAGTTCATTATTTCCCGGGTTTTGAAATAATGATGGACGATCTGCGAGATTACCGGTTTTACGAAAATGATATGATTCATCCAAATGAAACTGCCAGGGCATATATTTGGGACTTATTTATTGAAAACTACCTTGATAATGGTGCACGGAATTTTGTCCGGGAATGGGAAAAAATAGTTCGCAGTATTAAACACCGGCCATTTCACCCCCACTCTGATGCCCATCAGGAGTTCATCAAAAAAACATTAATGAGAATCGAACAGTTACCTGGATCCATAGATACCACCGATGAAGTGGCACAACTGAAGAAAAATCTGATATGAAAGGCAAGGCGAATAGATTGATAAATGAAACCAGTCCTTATCTATTACAGCATGCTTATAATCCTGTTGACTGGCATCCATGGGATGAAGTTTCCCTCAATCGTGCAGTTGATGAAGACAAACCTATAATCCTTAGTATTGGATATAGCGCCTGTCATTGGTGTCATGTAATGGA
>BQJT01000423.1 GCA_021604845.1 Cyclobacteriaceae bacterium | reverse complement strand
TCACAAAGGCCATTACAAGTCACATCGGTAGTATCAAGGGAGATGCTCATGGCTGGTGGACTGCCATTCCATTCGTAGGCCCCCATATCGACTGTGCCCTCAAAAACGCGGCTTTCTCCTTCTATATCGATATCAATTTGTTCTGCGGTATTGCCATCATTATCCATATCAATCCGGTCAATTGGGACAGCGGTATTAAGTCCTGCATCTACAGCTGGAGAACAACTTGAAAGTCGCAGGTTTTCATTTACTGGGTCTAGAAACTGAGGATCAAGGCTAATATTATTTCCGCCATCAGTAATATCATTAGGGGTACCTCCATCGATATCGCTATGAGAAAGCGTAATGGTTGCCCCATTGTTGAAAAGTTCATTACCTGCAACCTCCGCCGTATCATTCCAGAATATATTATTGGTCAGGGTCATCGTGTTCATGCCTTCTGTTCCTTCTGCATGCAGGGCCCCACCCTCGCCTTGGGTATTATTGCCAAAAAAGGTGCAATTGACAATATTGGTATTAATGGTACCCCCTGATGAAGAAAAGGAAGTTGTTCCAATCGCTCCTCCCCTATTAGACGCGCTATTCCGATCAAACACAGAATTGATAATTTGATGATTGCGGGTGCCATCCTGGGAACCGCGCATAAAAATAGCGCCGCCTTCTCCATCGTTGAAATCGCTGCTACCATCTGAATTATTGAGCGAAAACAAACAATTGATGATGGTATCATTAGAGACATTATCAAAACTGCTCCTAGCAAAAATGGCACCGCCTTGTCCGCCGCTTGTATTATTGGAAAACTGACTATTGCGGATTACCACAGTAGAATTCCCTTCTGAACTCATTCGGTACCAAATGGCTCCGCCACGATCTCTTGCCCGGTTGTTGCTAAACATACAACTATCGATTAGTGGTGCCAGCAAGGTACCCTCTCCGGTCGGTGTAGCCGAAATAGCACCGCCATCATTTCCACAGAAGTTATTCCTGAAAGTACAGTTGATGATTTTTGGCAAAACCTGTGCTCCTGAATTGCCCTGCATAAAGATGGCCGCCCCCGTACTGGTCACTCGAAGAGAAGCCGTATTTCCCTCAAACAAACAATCGCGGATCAACGCTTTGCTAACCCCTCCTAACACGCAATCAATAGCAATAGCGCCGCCGCCACCACCGTAGTTGTTCCGAAAGGTGCAATTGCGAACCTGGATGTCGCCTTTACCACCTGGATTGGCATCAATCCATAAGCCACCGCCCGAACTAAAACCAAAGGAGCCATCTGCATTGCCTTCCTCAATTATGAAGCCGTCCAGAATGGTTTTATCACTTGAATTTTCAGCTATAAGTACCCGATAGGCATTATCCAGGCTATCAAGGGGAACGCCAATATCGCCGCTAAAAATAGTGAGATTATTCACCCAATCGCGTTGTTCCAGTTGGGTTTCGCTTCCGCTAAAACCGCCGTAGACTTCTACATTATTGACCAGGTTTAAAGCAATTTCTTTATCTGCATCAGAGCAAGGATTACAACTAGTAGGATAGTAGGTGCCTTGTGCTACCCAAATCTGATTGCCAGACAAAGCTACGTCCAAAGCATCCCGGAAATCGGTAAATGCATCTGCCCAGGAGCGGCCATTGTTAACGCCAGTCGCAGTCAAGTCGACATAAATTATACCAGTTTCATAAGCGCCCAAATCTACTGTTCCTTCATGGATGCGTGATTTACCATCCAAATCGGTTGTAACATTAGCTGGTAAAACACCGTTGTTTCCAACATTGATAAGTGGCGAACAACCAGTAAGGCGTAAGTCTCCATTTTCAGCATCGCCAAACTGCGGATCAAGGTCAAGGTTATTGCCTCCATCTGTGACACCGGCTGGCACACCGCCCTCAATATTGCTATAGGACAGGCTGATCGAAGCCCCATTATTAAAGATTTCATTGCCAGCAACCAGGGCTGTATCCTGCCAGAAAATACTATTGGTAATAGTCATAGTATTTGTCCCTTCCGATGCCTCCGCATGGACAGCCCCTCCGTCTCCAAGAGTTGTATTCCCCGCAAAGGTGCAATTGATAATGTTGGTACTACAAGTCCCTGCTGAAGAAGAAATAGAAGTTGTTCCAATTGCCCCACCTCTATGAGAAGCCGTATTTCGATCAAAGGAACAATTGATGATATGATGATTTCGAATACCATCTTGTGAGCCCCTTAAAAATACAGCGCCGCCTTCTCCATCATTAAAATCACTGCTGCCATCCGAGTTATTAAGCGAAAACAGACAATTCATAATTGTATCATTGGAGACATTGTCAAAACTGCTGCGGGCAAAAATCGCACCGGCCTGACCGCCTGCACTATTTTCAATAAACTGGCTATTGCGGATCATCACCTCAGAGTTGCCCTCCGAACTCATCCGGTACCAAATAGCTCCACCACGATCTCTTGCTCGGTTGTTGATAAACAAACAACTATCAATCAGGGGAGCCAACAAAGTCCCAACACCGGTTGGGGTGGCTGATATCGCCCCGCCATCATTTCCACAAAAGTTATCCCGAAAAGTACAGCCGATGATTCTTGGCAAAACCTGCGCCCCCGAATTGCCTTGCATAAAGATGGCTGCCCCCGTACTCGTCACCCGGAGGGAAGCCGTATTCCCCTCGAAAACACAGTCGTGAATCACCGCCCGGCTTACACCGCCCAAGACACAATCGATAGCAATAGCGCCGCCGCCACCGCCGTAATTATTTCGAAAAGTACAATTCCGCACCTGAATATCACCAGTTCCGCCAGGATTTGCGTCAATCAATAAGCCACCACCTGCACT
>BQJT01000422.1 GCA_021604845.1 Cyclobacteriaceae bacterium | reverse complement strand
AGGAGGTCGCTAACTCAAAGGTATAAATGCCTGCCTGACTTACTGTAAATGATGTCGTATCATAAAAATGAAGCCCAGGAGTGGGATTAATTACACCCAGGAAGCAACTATAATCTGCCAGAATCATTGCAGGGTCACTATTAGTGAGCATCCCATTAATAAACTGAACGGGTCGTTCAATTACTGCCTGATCCACACCATCAGGGCAATTTAATATAGGTTTGGTTTTATCTTCTGCATGAATTACACCCCAGCAAGTTTCAAAGTCACCGGTTTGGGGATCGAGCAAACTTATTTCATAGGTAAAAAAACCACAGCCATCAAGAACGGGGCCATTAGCTGGGTTATCATCTTGAATGATCAAATTAAAATCTGTATTGACCAAACACCCAAAATCGCCATCCAGTACCATGTCCGGAACAATTAAAACCTGACAAAGGGCATTAAGGGTGACATTTATGGTGTCATTACAAGACAGATTAGTAGGAATAACCGGGTCCTGATTGACATTAATTGTAAAAGATTCTTGGCGGATATTGTCTGCAATATCTTGCGCTGAAATCGAAATCTCATAAACCCCGGCCGTAGCCACCGCCTCCCAATTGGAACTTCCTGCCCCGCCCACCTGTGTCAAGGTAATACCGTTAATTGGATTGCTTGTAATTAATGGATCAAGGTCTCCATCACAGTTATCTATAACACTGACTTGGAAATGAACCGTAGCAGGATCTGTAGCACATGGCGGTAATTCTACCAAAATATCGTTAGAAGGATACACTATAATCGGTGCCCAGGTATCAGCCTGATCCGTCACTGTAATGGTAGCACTCAGGGTACCTACTAATCCGTCGCTATCTTCATAAGTTCCAGCCAACAAACAATTATTATCTCCGATATCCAGTGTTTCCACAAACTCGAAATAGCCCGAAGGATTGGTAATAATCGGCGTAATCGGCAAGCCACAAAGTGTAAAACTAGCTCTGGCTGGATCAATAAAGGCATCACATTCATCAAGCACCTGGATGGAAAAGGTGGTATTCAGAGAGGTTGCACAAGCTGGTATAGTAAAATTGAGGTTGCCAGGCAAAATTATTTCCGGCGCTTGAGGCGAATCGGTACTCACTGTTATTTCAAAAACAACCGGAGTTGTACCCGGATAGACCACGTTTAAAGTGAATGTACCGGGGTTAAGCTGTCCTGAAAATTCGACATAAGCAGCATTAGGACCATTGGGAATAATCAGTGGGTTCAATATATTAAACCCCGCTCCCATAGGGTCACTTAGGGTCAATTGGGCGCCATCAACTGCACTACAATCATCCTGCAAGAAAAAGCCTATGGTCTGGATACTGTTGATTTGGCAAGCTGCCAAATGGTAAGATAAATTCCCTGGGATGTCGATTACCGGAGGAAAATCCAGTATACTTTGTTGAACAGAGAGTGTTATTTGTGTTTGGCCAATGTTGCCAAAAAAGTCGGTATATTGGGCCGTCCATACTGCTCCGTTATCCGCCAGGTCAATGGTAACATCATAGCGAATAAAGTTTGTTCCCTGCATCACCAAGGTTTCAGTGCCATTAAATGACAGGTTCATGCTAGCAGGATCGATCACTATATTTTGATCACAAAGGTTATCAATATTAATTCGTAGCGGAACGGTCAGCGTTGTCTGGCAAATAGGAATCGTAATATTATTATCAAAATCAAGCGTTACCACCGGGTTAGCATTATCATCCACAGTGGCCGTAATAGTCAGGCCGGGATTATTCCCTGCGGCATCCGCCATTTGAGCACTCAAAACACTGGTGCCAATACTCCAGAAAACATCGAGCAAGAAAACACCAAAGCCATCCGGTATTACTTCCACTTGTGTGCCGGGCATTATGGACGCTGGGCTGGTGGTTGCAGAAGCCGTTACCGCATTAGTTGCAATGACAATACCATCGCAAAGGTCAAAGCCGGTAGCATATAACTGTTGTTGAAGTCCACAAGCGCCATCGGGGATAAGAATGTTGCCCAAATTGATATCGCTTAAAGGCGGCGTAAGTGGATCGTTATCGACTATTATATTGCCCAAAATATCTGCGATTTGCCAAATCGGATCATCTCCGTCTACACCATCAGGAACCGTAACCACCAGGTTGACAGGATTCATCGCAGAATTACAAGGACCTGTTTCCAACACAGATACATTATATTGTCCTGCTCCGGCAAAATTAAAATTATATATCCCCGCAGGTACGCCAGTTTGGTTGTTAGGAATTGGTACCGGTGGCGTATTATTTAGAGGCGAAGAACCAATTACTGGGCTAATCGTAATATCATAAGTGGTACCTGGGCAGCTCAGGGCATCTATTATTTGTATAGCAAAACTTCCATCTGGAAAATAGCCAGGGCTAAGCTCAGGGCACGTAGGAGAAGCGGTGGTTGGTAGGATTGAAAAGGGGCTATCCAAAGTAGTAAAAGGTGGGCTAATGGCATTAAAACAAAATCCAGAATTAAGCCCGGGAATGCCATCGCAGGTTTCCACTAACGAAAACTGATAAGATGTTCCGGGCTGCAATCCAGTCACCGTATAAGTTACTACAGGTCCAAGAACCGTTACATTTGGGGTAAAAGTACAGACAACCATATTAACGACGGATTGTCCGGCATGACAGATGAAGCCTTGCGCACCTACTTCAATATTCCAGCAATGGTCTGTGATGGGTGGATTTTGCGAAATCCATCGGAGGGTTGCAGTAGTTTCAGTTACTTGAGTAATGGATAGGTTAGTCGGTGCCAAACAAGCAACTTGCCCTTTTATACCCAAGGATATAAAAAGGAATAGAAT
>BQJT01000421.1 GCA_021604845.1 Cyclobacteriaceae bacterium | reverse complement strand
ACCATTGCTGAGGTAACCTATTCTGTCGGCTTTAACGATCTGCAATATTTTCGAGATTGCTTCAAAAAACAGTTTGGTGCTAACCCTTCTAAGTATGCTTGATGTCGGGAGTCCTGATTACTCCCCCGCTCCTGCCTTTTCCCATGTAGAGGATTTTTCTGGCCATTGATGCATGACTCCTATTTTTCTGTAAAATATGGGCTAATATCCCCTGAAAATCACCTCTTGTTACAACTCTCCACCCTTTTTGTCACATTTGTCGTCCTTGCAGGAGCCCTTCAATTTATAATTTTGGGTCTTGATAATCAAAACATTAGTAGTTTATGAATAAGTCCAATGAAATAAAATGGTTCCCAGATAGGCTTATACGAAATATCCTAGCAGGTATGGTATGTCTATCCTTATCTCTTCCTGCATTTGCGCAAGGGGTAATAACAGGTGTCGTTACCGACGCAGAATCAGGCGAAACACTTATAGGTGTCAATATTATTGTAAAAGGTACCTCTGAAGGTACAGTCACAGGTATAGACGGCACTTACAAATTAACGCTGCCCGAAAATCAGGATGATCCAGTCTTACGGTTTTCCTATACTGGGTTTTCCTCTCAGGAGGTTGCGGTAGCAGGTCGATTGAATATCGACATCGCACTAGGCGTCAACGCCGCACAACTCAGTGAAGTGGTTGTGGTAGGCTATGGTACTCAGAAGAAGAGTGTCGTGACGGGTTCAATCTCTAGCATTCGGGGTGATGAATTGGAAACTATGCCCATAAATAGGGTAGAGCAGGCGCTACAAGGACGGACCTCTGGCGTAACCGTTGCCGCCAATTCTGGCCAGCCAGGATCCGGTGCTACGGTTCGGGTACGTGGTATCACCTCGCTTAACTCCAACGATCCACTCTGGGTAGTGGATGGGGTAGTAGTAGATAACGGAGGCATTGGTTACCTGAATCAATCCGATATTGCTTCGATCGAAGTACTGAAAGACGCTTCTTCTCAAGCAATTTACGGTGCCCGAGCTGCGGCAGGGGTTATCCTTGTTACGACAAAAAAAGGGCAAGCAGGTGCTATCCAGATTAACTACAACGGTTTTTATGGTGTTTCTTCACCCGCTAGAAAACTAGATTTACTCAATGCACGTGAATACGCCACCCTACGAAATGAATCTTCGGTAGCTGGTGGTGGAAATATCATTTTTGAAGATCCTTCCAGTTTAGGAGAGGGCACCGATTGGCAAGAAGCCATTTTCAATGATAATGCGATCAAGCAAAATCACGAACTAAGCATTAGCGGTGGCAATAATGTCTCTACCTACTACGCCTCATTCGGTTATTGGGATCAGGAAGGAATTGTCGCAACGGATATCTCAAACTTCAAGCGCTATAATTTGCGTCTTAACTCCACGCATAAAGTGGGTGACTGGTTAACCTTTGGGCAGAACCTGGGATATGCGAGAGAGAAATCTACCGGTCTTGGCAATACCAATAGTGAATTTGGTGGGCCCCTAAGCTCGGCCATAAATCTTGATCCTATTACGCCACTAACCGTAACCGACCCCACAGTAGCTGCTTCAAGTCCTTATACCAACCCTGGTATCCAACGTGATGCCAAGGGTGATCCTTATGGCATCTCTACCATCGTCGGTCAGGAGATGACCAACCCACTGGCTTATATACAAACTCGACTTGGTAATTTTGGTTGGAGTGATAACCTTGTAGGCAATGCTTACGCGGAAGTTAAACTGTTAGAAGGCTTGATGCTGCGTTCTTCGGTTGGTGCCAAACTGGCATTCTGGGGCTCTGAGTCCTTTACGCCAGTATTCTGGTTAAACTCGTCTAACATTAATAGCACCAATTCCTTCAATCGCAATACTAATCGTGGGGTAAGCTACAACATCGAAAACACGATTTCCTATACCCGCGACTTTAGTGGCCATGAGCTACAGTTACTATTTGGGCAGGGTGCTTACCGCGATAACTGGTCGAATGGTATCAATGTCACCTATCGCGATATCCCCGCGACTGACTTCGAGAGCGCGTCTCTCAATTACAACGTACCGACCGATCAGATCACCGCTGGTGGTTACGAATCGGCAGAACACAAGGTGAGCTCTATTTTTGCTCGCCTGAACTATAACTTCGATGACCGTTACCTTATCACAGGGGTTTTTCGTAGAGATGGTTCTTCGCGCTTTGGTGCCAACAACAAGTATGGCTTTTTCCCTTCTGTTTCTGCTGGGTGGGTGACCTCTAAGGAGAGCTTCTGGCCAGAGAACCCGGTACTTGACTTTCTAAAGGTGCGTGGTGGTTTTGGCATCGTAGGTAATGATGCGATTGGCGACTTTGCCTATCTCTCTACGGTAGGCGGTGGCCGTAGCTATGCTTTTGGTACCGATGGCAGTTACTACAATGGTGTCAGCCCGAATGCACCTTCCAATCCCGACCTGAAATGGGAGGAAACTAGCCAGCTGAATATTGGTTTCGACGCCATTTTGTTCAACGATGTTTTTGTGACTTTCGACTGGTATAAGAAGGAAACTTCCGATATCCTGATGAACCCACGTATTCCTGCTTACGTAGGCGCCATCAGTAACCCAGCTGCCAATGTGGCGACTATGGTGAATTCTGGCGTAGAATTAGAGATCGGCTACCGTAAAAACTTCGGTGACCTGTATCTGTCATTTAGCGGGAATGGGTCTATCCTCAAGAATGAGGTTACTGACCTTGGTATTGGTGTAGACTTCCTATCGGGTGGCCAGTCGTTCCAAGCAAGTAATTATCCAATTACCCGTACAGCAGTTGGTCAGGCGATTAACTCTTTTTATGGCTTCCAGCG
>BQJT01000420.1 GCA_021604845.1 Cyclobacteriaceae bacterium | reverse complement strand
CCTTGGCCGCAGAAGTGTTCAAAGTTGTCCAAACTATCCAGTACCATGATTGGGTTTCCCTGGATGCACAACAAAAAGAAATATCATTGGGTGTGCGGCTACCCGGTCCCGCTGAAGTTAAAAGGGCACAAACTATTATTGCTAAAGCCAAGGGGCCGGAAATGGAGACCAGGGAGGAGATTTATGCCAGAGAAACCGTATTGTTGAATGATTATCCGAAACAGGTATCCATACTCCTTCAGACCTTCCGGTTGGGTGATCTGGCAATCGCTGCAATTCCTTGCGAGGTCTTTGCCGAAACCGGGCTGGAGCTAAAAGAAAACAGTCCCTTCACCCCTACTTTCACCATCTCTTTAGCTAATGGCTACAACGGCTATTTGCCCACTCCGGCCCAGCACCGCCTGGGTGGCTATGAAACCTGGCGTGCACGTTCCAGCTACTTGGAAACCGAAGCTTCTCCCAGGATTACCACCACGTTATATGAATTGTTTGACAAGCTCAAAAAAGACCAGCTGGCGGACGACAAACAGCATTCTGAAAGCATAGATCTATTCAACGGGAAGAACTTAGACGGTTGGTATACCTTTCTGAAGGGACATGGGCGCAATAACGATCCCAACAACGTATT
Source organism: Cyclobacteriaceae bacterium (assembly GCA_021604845.1). GTDB lineage: Bacteria > Bacteroidota > Bacteroidia > Cytophagales > Cyclobacteriaceae > SZUA-3. Next base: position 2,217 of record BQJT01000420.1, on the reverse strand, counting down.
TACCGTTGAAAATAATATGATCCGAATTTCCGGTGAAGATTGGGGTTGTATCACCACCAATAAAGAATTTCAGAACTACAAGTTGGTGGTCGAATTTAAATGGGGAGACAAAACCTTTGGGGACAGGGCAAAAAAAGCCAGGGACAACGGAGTACTGGTTCACTCCAGGGGCATAGATGGTGGGTTTTCCGGCAGCTGGATGCACTCGATCGAATGCCAGATTATTGAAGGAGGAACCGGCGACTTTTTGGTGGTTGGTGATGGAAGTGAAAAATTCGCCCTCACCGCTAAAGTTGCCCCCGAGAAGCAGGGTGGTTCATATGTTTATAGCCCTGATGGAAATGTGGCAACCATTCACAAAGGTCGGATTAACTGGTTTGACCGCGACCCTGACTGGAAAGATGAAAAAGGATTCCGTGGAGAAAATGATGTTGAAAACCCTTTTGGTCACTGGAACCGTTATGAGTGCGTCGCCGAAGGAGATCAGATATCCCTATACCTGAATGGAATACTGGTTAATCAAGCTTTAGCGGTAAAACCTTCTAAAGGCCGTATCCAAATTCAATCAGAGGGTGCTGAAATGTTCGTCAGGAAAATTGAACTGACCCCATTGCCTGGCAACTAGTGATGCGCGGCAAAATGCGTTATGTATTATACTAATCCAGCCTAAACAAAAGAACCGAACATTCTACTATGAAAACTGACTTAATAGCTATATTGTTATTTCTGCTGATTTCGCCCACCATTTGTGGTCAATCCTCAGGTCTTAAACTGGAAGACATCAGGGTACGGGACCCTTTTATTCTCCCTGTACCTGAAACTAATACTTATTACCTATATGCCCAGAAAAGAAATAAAATTGGCAGCCGGCCTGAAGAGGTAGGTGTGGAAGTTTATAAAAGTAAGGACCTTAAACTTTGGGATGGCCCCTATTCGGTCTTCCAGGCCCCGGATACATTCTGGGGAAGACAAATGGTATGGGCGCCTGAAGTGCATGAATATCAGGGAAATTATTATCTCTTTGTCACCTTTACCGGTAATACACAACTGAAAACACCAGGGCAAACCATTGCAAAGCAGTGGAAGAGAGGTACGCAGATCCTGAAATCCGAACACCCTGATGGGCCTTTCAATCTTATTTCCAAGTTTTCCCAAACTCCGGTTGACTGGATGGCCCTGGATGGTTCGTTGTGGGTAGAAGATGGCCAACCTTATATGGTATTTTGCCATGAATGGGCACAAATAATGAACGGAAGTATTGAATTATTAAAACTGTCAGCGGATCTCAGTAAGGCTATAGGTGAACCCCAAACCTTGTTTAAAGCTACTGATTGGCCGGGGACAGTAGTCCTGCAATCAAGGGACAAACAAGATCTGGGTTACGTTACCGATGGCAATTTCATCTATAAAACCAAACAGGGTAAATTAGTAATGATCTGGTCTACTTATGGTACAACCGGTTATGTGCTGGTACAAGCAGTTAGCGATAATGGACGGATAGCGGGTCCCTGGCGTCAGATTGAAGAACCCCTGGTTTCTTCAGACGGAGGTCACGGAATGATCTTCAAAACCTTCGAAGGAAATCTGATGTTGACCTTTCATCAGCCCAACCGGGATGAGCTGGAACGAACGCAGCTCTTTCCCATTGAAGATCTGGGAGACCGTATAAGAATAATTCAGTAATGAATTGTTAGATCAAGTGGGCGATATTACAATTACTGATTTTCTAATCGGATCTTACCCTTCATTATTACATGAAGGCTGCAAAAGTAATCTTCATTCCGGGTAATGGTTTTTCCCCAGGACTGACCCGGATTCAGGGTGGTAGAGGTCCAAGAGCCACCTGGTTCATCGGTTACGTCATGGTCAACCATGTCCTTGTTTATGAAGACCACTGAATCTCCCTTATTTACATATAACACCTCCGGTTTAAATTTCATCTGTACTATCTCAACGGTAACTATGGATGGAGCTCTTGTTGTATTATTCCCAGGTTGTTTTATTTCAGGTGAAGCACTACAGTGGTTTAATACAGCCAGCACAATAAACAAAAATAGAGTCCGAATATATGCTACCTTCTTCCTGTTCATCACAGTTGTTTTTGAACCATCTCGGCATGTTGTAGATGAGCCTCAAGAGCGGGCACGATCGCTTGAAGCAACCCCTTCAATTCCTCATTCGTGGACTGGGGTATCAATAGGTCCTTAACCGCGGCAA
>BQJT01000419.1 GCA_021604845.1 Cyclobacteriaceae bacterium | reverse complement strand
CGGCAGGCTCGGAATGGGGCTGATAATCACGGCGAGAGCCATCAATCCCATAAAGAGAAAAGGGGCGGATGGCCCGGCCTGGGAAAGCCATCGGGTGAGCCGGTCAGGATGGAATACCTCACCGACGTCGACGTTTTGCATGGTCAAATACACCGCTATCGGCAAGACAAGCAACGATGCCGCTTTGACCCAGAATGAGGGTGTCAGCCGCTTAGGGGAAAAACGGGAATCCGGGGATGGATTGCGCAAGGTCGAGACGCCTTCCTGAAATATGAGCCTTTTTTAGAACGCCTGCTCTCAGGTTCCTAAATTTTCGGTCCTATCCGAATTTCACTGCGGATATTCTCATGTTGTTAGATGAAGTTCCATCAAAAAAGGAACGTTTATCCACATATGAGAGATTATTCCACTCCCCGGGCTTGTTATGAGGGGATCAATCGGGTCTTTTCAAAATTCCAAAATAAGGCCATCTACACGATCATATGGATTGGACCGGTTTATACGAAAAACTAAATCAATCTTGAGGAGGTGATAACCATGGCTCCAACAAAGCTTTCGTCGGGAAGCCGGCTTCCTGAATTCACGCTCCCGCTGGTCAGTGGGGGAGAGGTCACATTGGGTCATCCCAAAAAGAAAGGGATCTGGCAGGTCGTGTTTATCTATCGGGGGTTGCATTGCCCGATATGTAAAACCTACCTGAAGAAACTGGAAGATTTGAAAGAAAAGTTTCATGCTGTGGGGGCAGAAATGGTGGCCGTCTCAGGCGATCCGGAACACAAAGCCAGGAAGATGGTTGAAGAAACAGGCGCAACGTTTCCGGTGGCCTACGGGCTGTCTATCGAACAAATGAAGGAACTCGGCCTGTATATTTCCCTTCCTCGCTCCAAGGAGGAAACCGACCAGCCCTTCCCCGAGCCTGCCATGTTTGCCGTGAATCCGGATGGCCAGGTTCAGTTAATCGATATGTCCAACACGCCGTTCAACAGGTCCGACCCCGAGGAATTAATCGATACCTTGAAATGGATCCAGGAGAATGACTATCCGATCCGCGGAACTTATGAATAGAAAACTCTAAAATACCGTGTTCGGGTATGGGTGTCGGATGTTTCACCGAATTTCAAAATCAATATCGGAGATAACTTCTTGGCGTATGGCGACGGCGGGCATCGGAATACAGGCACCTGTCAGGTCGGGATTAAAGTAGCGAATTACACCTTCACCGAAATTATTGAGAGTATTCATATGCAGAGCCTAATTTCGGTCGGAGCAGGCAAGGCATAGATTGCGCCCCACCCAAAGACCATAGATATAGCCTGTGATGGTCTAACGAGCATTCGTCAAGGCAGTCATTTCACGCCCATGTTTCAACAATTCATCCTATTTCAAAAAATCTTGTTAATAAAGGCAAGCTCTATTTTCAAACCTTTGGCTCTACTTCACAGCCCTTTCTTCGGCTCCGAGAGAACTTCATCTATATGTCTAATATTAATCCCGGAGTTAGGAGCTATGACACCCATAGAACCATACACGACGACCCCAATAACCAGCCCATTTTTATCAAGAATCGGTCCGCCACTATTTCCATCTCGGATGTTACGGTTTGTTATTATATACTCTAGTCCGGATATTATTTTAATTTGAGAAGCCAAGCCAGGGTCTCGGAAAATCTTGTCTGCAATTGTGTGCCATTCGGGAAATCCAATCACAGTAAGTGGGTCCCCGGTTTTTACCTTGCATTCGGCTCTTTTAAGGGATGCCATTTGAGATTGGTTGCCGTAAAGGATTGATAAATCAATGTGCGAATGATGTCTAATTTCTGAAATCTGAAATGTTTTGCCAGGCTCAGATGCCCGGATTACTTCCCATTTATGCACTTTCGGATCATCGCCATTGTGATTTTTGAATAGGTGGCCACAAGAGACAAGCCCTATTCCTTCGAGAGAAAATGCTGTTCCTGTTTTCAAGACGTGACCTTCATGATCTCTTCCGATAACCACCCAAATGATGGCTTCAAGTAACTGTACGTTGTCTGATGCTTTTCCCCAAATTGGAATCCCGTATTTAAAGAATCTTAGGGTACGTTGCGCACGCAATGCCAATTTGCTGTACAACAGATCATCGTCCCCACGTACCATCCGTAAATAGTCCAGCTTTCCCCTGATATGTTCGGTCAATGATGGGGAGCTAGCGCGTCGCTCTTTCCTATCAAATAGGTCACGAAAACGACTATTAGCTACCATATAATTTTTTTCACAGTCCTGAATCATGGCTCGTAAATTTCTAATAAATTTCCGTGGCACATTAACTTTCTTGTTTACTATTAGGCCTGTAACTTCCTGGCGTTGGTGCATAGTTCTGAAGTGCAACTTTTTTTCGTTGATCTGAAAATCTTGGTGTTGAAAAATCTGCGCTAATTCAAAGCCAAGGGTGGGTGAGGACATTTCTAGAGTAGGTGGAGTCGCCATTATAGGGGCTTCAAATTCTTTTTGATTTGTCGAAAAAGTAATGTCATCTGCGTATCTCGTATATCGACAATGATGTTTGCGCGCTAAACGCTCTAGATTACGGTCAAGTCTTCGGCATATAAAATTTGTAAGGATTGGAGAAGTGGGAGCACCTTGAGGTAAAAAGCCATTAAGACAACAAATTTCTGCAAGAACTGTTGCAACATTTAAAGGAAAGGAAAAAGGTGGTTTAAGGAAAACACCTCTTACTCTTCCAAAATGTATGGAGTTAAAAAAATCCTTTATGTCGATATTGAGAATTAAATTTTTATTAATATGAGGTCTGGCATTAGTAACAACACTTCGAAAGCGAACAAAACCATGAACGGGATCTTTTAGGCGG
>BQJT01000418.1 GCA_021604845.1 Cyclobacteriaceae bacterium | reverse complement strand
GGGAATTCCACTGCCCTCCCACCTTGAGGGTCAAAGCCTGGTTCCTATACTCGAAGATCCTGCTACGGAAATCAAACAGGTGGCCATCAGTCAATATCCCAGGGGGAAATCATTGGGATATGACCGCAAAAATGAATTGATGGGCTACAGTATGAAATACAAAAACTATCGGTTTACCCGCTGGCAAACGTATGAAAACCCCCAGGAGATCGTGGCCTATGAGTTATATGATCACAGTAACGGGCCTCTGGCCATAAAGAATCTTGCTGAAGATCCTGCGTTTGAGGATCGTTTACAACAAATGAATTCGATACTCAGCCAGGAACTGGCCAAATATTCATCACTTAAATAAGGTATAAATGATGAGAACTATGAATAGGAGGAGATTTTTGCATTATGCGGGTGCGGGCTCAGCGTTGCTTACATTGCCCTCTGCACTATGGGTAGCCCGGAAATATGATCTTCCGGTACGAGCCATTACCAGTGGTCCCGGGTTCCATTGGTTTGGTTATTATGACAAACTGCAGTTCAACCAGAGTAACACCAAAGTTTTGGCCATGGCAGTCGACTTTGAAATGCGATCTCCCACCAAAGATGACGTAATTAAAATGGGAGTGATCGATCTGGAAAACAATGACAGGTGGACCGAGATCGGTGAGAGCAGGGCCTGGGGTTGGCAGCAGGGCTGCATGCTGCAATGGGTTCCCGGATCAGAATCGATGGTAATCTGGAACGACAGAAGGGGCGAAAACTTTGTAAGTATTCTTAAAGATCTGGAAACCGGTGAAGAGCAAATTATCCCCAGGGCTATTTATACCCTGAGTCCTGACGGCAAATCGGCTATTGGAACGGATTATGCCCGTATCCAGAACTACCGGAAAGGCTATGGATATGCCGGAGGAATTGATCCATATAAACATCAAAATGCGCCTAAAGAGTCCGGAATTTACAAAATCGATTTGGCCACCGGCGATTCTGAACTAATCATATCGTACCACGAGGTGTCAAAGATTGCCAATAACGGGGAAGACCTGACTGAAAAATGGCACTACTTCAACCACCTGCTCATCAGTCCGGACAGCCAGCGATTCATCTTTCTCAACCGCTATCGCGAGGCACCAATCGAGGATTCGGTACTGAACAACCCCGAGGCGTATAACAAGATCCGTGGGAAATATACCACCCGGCTGTTTACCGTAGGTATGAATGGTGAAGACATTTACCTGCTGGACCCATCCGGTAAAACTTCACATTTTATCTGGAAAGACCCGGAGCATATTACTGCCTGGACCAGGCCGGTTGGGATGCCTGATGGGTTTTATGAATTCAGGGACCAAACCAAAGAACTACGGCAGGTTGGGGCGGGTGTGATGAAAGTAAACGGTCACAATACTTTCTTACCCGGAACACATACCGAATGGATACTGAATGACACTTACCCACAGGGGGAAGCCAGAGAACAGATCCCTTACCTATTTCATGAAAAGACCAATAAACGTATTGATCTGGGCAGATTTCATGAGCCGAAAGAATATAATGGGGAATGGCGCTGTGATACACATCCTCGCGCCAGTAATGATGGAAAACTGGTTTGTATAGATTCCACCCATGGAGGAAATGGTCGTCAGTTGTATTTAATTGATATCAGTAGTTTGAGTTTGTGATGAGGTATTAATTTTGATAATTAATTAGTTACTTTTACATGAAATCTTACCAAATGCGCATGTGGTGAAACTGGTAGACACGCTGTCTTCAGGAGGCAGTGCTCTAGGGCGTGGAGGTTCGAATCCTCTCATGCGCACTATTCCTTAACTACTTGCAATTCCCCCGCTTACAGCGGGGGTTTTTTTGTCCCGCCCATTTGCCAATATATGGGTAATTCGATTTTTTACCTGCCCTCGAACAGGCCCCCGGATTCCGTTTTATGGCAGACAATTTTAGCTGAAATCTCTATATTGCAACATCTCTATGGACAAGTACAATTTCTTTCGGAATGTCTACGATGTAGCCAAATTGATTCCCAAAGGCCGGGTAACCAGTTATGGCGCCATCGCTGCTTACCTGGGTGCCAAAAGCAGCGCCCGTATGGTGGGCTGGGCTATGAACGGAGCAGGCACGGACCCTAAGATACCTGCCCACCGGGTGGTAAATCATAAAGGATTGCTGACCGGTAAGCATCATTTTGAGTATCCTTCAAAAATGCAGGAACTATTGGAGGCAGATGGAGTTGAAGTTAAAAACGATCAGGTGGTTGATTTCGAAAAACGCTTATGGGATCCGATGAAAGAACTGCTTTAATAATAGCAACAGGGTGGAGATTTGCGCCGGCAGGCGGGCATGCAGATATTCAGCATGGGTGTAGCCTGGCCGAAGGCCAACCTCTTACCGCAGTATCCAGTCTGTAGTCCTCAGTTTTCGGTCCAACTGCTTACCTCATGCTTTACTTGCGGGGCGGAGACGGGCCTTGCTGTTGCTCAACTCTGTTGCTGCTTGTCTGATATCATCCACAGCCCTAGAAAAGTCAGAAACCCATTTACGATCAGAATAAAAAACCCAAACTCGAATCCCAGGTAACTTGAGTAGGAATCTATAAAGTAAGACAGTACCGGTGCAAGTATTCCCAATGGTAAAACCAACCGATCCCTGACCTGTCTTTTGGTAAAAAGGCCAAAGGTATACAATCCTAACAATGGTCCGTAAGTATACCCTGCTACCGTAAACACCGCGCTGATTACTGCTGAGTTGTTGATAGCCTTAAAAATAATAATCACTACAAAAATCAACGCTGCAAACCCTACATGCACTATCATTCGAGTGCGTTTCTGACCTGGATTTACCGATTTTTCAAAA
>BQJT01000417.1 GCA_021604845.1 Cyclobacteriaceae bacterium | reverse complement strand
GCTTATACTAATTTTATACTGACAGAATTAATACCTGAATTGGAAAAGCGCTACCGCCTTTCGGCAAATAAATCGGATAGAGTAATCGCTGGTTTTTCATTAGGAGGTTTGTCTGCTTTTGATATTGCCTGGAAACATTCTGATGTATTTGGTAAAGTGGGGGTTTTTTCCGGTTCCCTGTGGTGGCGATCTGCTCCTTTCCGCCCTGAAGCACCAGATGCTGACAGAATACCGCAGACAATGGTAGAAACGGGTACTAAAAAAGAGGGATTAAAATTTTGGTTTCAGGCAGGTACCAATGATGAAAAAGAAGATCGAAACAATAATGGAATTATAGATGCCATTGACGATACATTACAGCTAATAGATGCTCTGGCAGCTCTCGGCTATGACCGCAATAAAGATATCCGCTACCTGGAAGTACACAAAGGGGAGCACAACCCAAAGACCTGGGGAAAAGCAATGAGTGACTTTTTGAAATGGAGTTTTAATAAAAATGATTAAAAGACATTATCATAAATATCTTCCATTAAAATCGAAAAGTGGCCTATTTCAAGCTTTTGCTTAAGCTCATTGAAATCAGTACTACGCCAGCGGTTTGAGTCAGGAATGCGCTCAAATAAAGTTACCAGAGGGCGATCTTGTTCCGCATACAAAATATACTGCAAGCTATCTATCGATTTATACCCTAACAACTTTTCTCCAAAATCGCGATTACGACTGGAAGGAGATATAACTTCAGTAACCAACCAGGGATTGGTATAGGCAGCTTTGCCTTTAGCATATTCATGCGTAGCAGGTGCCCCTTTTACAACTGATGCATCTGGTGAGTACGCTTTATTCAATGGAGGAATATATATATGACGATTGCTACCGTAGCGTCCATAATCAGATTGCCTTTTCAATTCAGCAAAGAATACTCCTAATAAATTTGCAACAATTCTTTCATGTTCATCTGAAGCAATACTCCTAATAATCAATTCTCCGTTTTCATATTCAATGGGGTACTCTGCTTGCTCCAAAATATCCAGGAACTCGCTATAGGCAATGGGATAGCGAAGACTCTCTGCTCCCATCTTCAAGCGCTCTTCCAGAGAGGTTGGTATACTTACTGCTGTACTCATGTAGATCAAGATAAGGTATTTTTATTACAGTTGCTCATTGCAAAAAGTTGCAAAAACGTAGAAGTTCATAAGATTTGACCATTCGAGCTATAAAGAAGAAAAGCAATAAAAAATGGCCCTGAGTATACCCCAGAGCCATTCATTTTTTTAATAATAAATCCTTATATGATCTACTTATTAATGATCAGTTTTTCAGTATAGGACTGTTTGCCTGAGTACAACTCCAAAAGATAAACACCGCTGGCCAATTGGCTGGTATTAATATCCAGGTGTTGTGCACCATGGGACATCAGTTGATTAATCACAAGTTGCCCTTGAGCATTCAGTACTTTAAGTTGTCCTTCTTCCTGTAGTGGCGTTTTCACTTGCAGGCGCACCATATCACGAGCTGGATTCGGGAATAATTCGATGGCATTATCTGCATTCAAATCATCCGTATTCACCATTGCACCTTCATCAATTTCTATATTAAACACTTCATTTGGAATAAAACCTCCGGCTCCATCTTCTACGATAAAGATAAACTGGTCAGTCGTCGTTGCACTGCCATCATGCACGTAGCTTAGGTTGAAGGAATTGATTGTTTGCTGTGTGAATGATTCTCCTGGAACCAATGGTTCATTATCACCTGCGCGATACAAAGATCCATTTTCTGGTACCGTAATCAGGATAAACTTGATTTGCGAATCTGAGGCATTATCATCGGATGCTTCCAGGTGAGTATTCGTAATCGGGTTGCCTTGTCCTGGAGGTACTTGCAAAGTCTCATTTGTCAACAAGCTCGGTGGAGTTGGGCTCGCTGTAGAACAAAACTCTATGCCCCAGCTATTGATACTTCCACTACCAAATCCTGCATTAACCACTTGTACCTTCAACTGCCATTCTCCCTGCGTATTCTCTCCTATAAAAGCTGAAAGAGGATTTTCTGGGCGCATTGGATTGCCTGATGCTGGTGGACATTGGATATCTGTTGGTGCATCATCATCAAAGCTTAAGTTTATTAAGCTTGTATTCAAACAATTCAAATCGTATAGTACTACTTCTGTATTCGCAGGCGGAGGCCCTACCAGTGTAATACGAAGACTATTTACCGGGTTAAAGTTGATATTGACATTTTCAACATTAATATCACTGATTGTACCACTTTCAGCTACAAAGATGGTACTGATCTTTGTATTTGGGTTTGATGGTAAAGAGATAGGTAAATCTGCTGGCTCATTTCCTGCACAATCTACTGTAGCTGTATGGAACGCAAATGGTACAGTAGCCTCTCCTCCTCCACATGCATTATGTGGACGTACTCGCCAATAGTACAACTCATCGTCTTCAAGAAGTATTTGAGGAGTGTAGTTACTTTCTGTCAAACCTTCCGCACTTTCTACTATTGTAGCACCAAAAGCAGGGCTCGTTGCCAATTCAAAATCATAGCTATCTGCTCCGGAAATATCTGTCCAGCTGAAATCTGTTGTAAGGAAAACGCCTTCTGTACCGTTTGCTGGCATTTGAAGTTCCATACCCAAGAAATCTGTTGATACTGCTATAAAGTGTATTTCTCTTTCAAAAGTCCCCAGATCATCAGTAGTACCTTCTAACTGCAACTGGAAGGTGTCTCTGCCACTAAAATCTCCCAAATCAATAGTAAGAGTAGTACTTTCTCCTGGTGTTAGCTCGTCACTTGCAAAGCTGGCACTTGCTCCTGCTGGCAGGTCACCTACAAGACTAAGGCTTACTGG
>BQJT01000416.1 GCA_021604845.1 Cyclobacteriaceae bacterium | reverse complement strand
CTGGACCCTATGTAGCGGAGATTACCATGGGGTGGCTCTCCCCTACATTAATTCCAATGCTGCTGTTTTTAGTTAGTGCATTTATCGCTTTCGCTACCGGCACGAGTTGGGGTACGTTCGCTATCATGATGGCTATAGCGGTTCCAATGTCACAAGCACTGGGCGCAAACATATACATGTCCGTAGCCGCCGTTATGGGAGGCGGGGTTTTCGGTGATCATTGTTCACCAATATCTGACACCACAATTCTGAGTTCAATGGCATCTGCTACAGACCATATCGACCATGTAAAAACACAGCTTCCTTATGCATTGGCTATGGGGCTTGTAAGTACATTGTTATATTTAATTGCCGGATTAACTGCAAACTGAGAAATGTTAATTCTTAGGTCTTAGATTCTGAATCGAATTTATGCGTAAGATAATTCATATAGACATGGACGCGTTTTACGCCTCCGTGGAACAACGAGATTTTCCTGAACTTCGTGGAAAGCCAATAGCAGTAGGAGGCAACCGTGAAAGAGGAGTGGTCATGACCGCCAGTTATGAAGCAAGAAAGTTTGGTGTTCGGTCTGCTATGCCATCGGCCATCGCCTATCGCCTGTGTCCGGATCTTATCTTTGCCAAGCCCCGTTTTCAGGTTTACCGGCAAGTATCTGAACAGATCCGGACCATCTTCTATCGATATACAGACCTGGTTGAACCATTATCACTAGACGAAGCCTACCTGGATGTAACCGAAAATAAAATGGGTATTAGCAGTGCATCTCAAATCGCCAGAGAGATAAAAAAAGGAATTGTGCAGGACACCGGGATCACCGCCAGTGCCGGGGTTTCAATAAATAAATTCCTGGCAAAAGTTGCCTCAGACTATAAGAAACCCAACGGGCTTAGCGTCATTATGCCCCACCAGGTTGCGGGTTTTATAGATAATCTTGAAATATCCCGGTTTCATGGGATTGGGAAAGTTACCACGGGAAAGATGCACGAATTGGGGATAAAAACCGGTGCGGATTTGAAAAGCTATTCAGAACAACAACTTGTTAAAATTTTTGGAAAAAATGGCAGAAACTATTACCTGAAAGCCCATGGAAAAGACACCAACCCGGTGAACCCCCATCGTTTACGAAAGTCCATTAGCAGCGAAAATACCTTTAGCCAGGATTTAACGGAAAACCTTTCAATTCAGACAGAGGTAATGCAGATTGCCCGGCAGGTAATGGACTGGATGAATCGCCACCAAGTATATGGCCGTACCGTGACTTTAAAAGTAAAGTTCAATGACTTCAACCAAATCACCCGCAGCAAAACCCTGGGCCACTATATCAGAAAATTAGAAGAGTTGGAAAAAATCGCCGCTGAATTACAGTCGTCAGTAAATGACCCCAGACCGGTAAGGTTGCTTGGTTTGAGTATGTCGAACCTGAATAATCAGGATGCTGGAGAAAGTACCAGCCAGCTTACACTGGATTTCTAATTCCGTAAAATCGATCCGGCCTATCATTCCTGGTATTCAAGCTGTTTCAAGAGCTGCGATTAGATGCATTTATCCCTAATCTTTAATTGTTAATTGTTAATTGTTAATTGTTAATTGTTAATTGTTAATATCATCCTAGTTATTCCTTCCCTTGCTTTTTTTACTAAACTCAAAAGCACTCATGGCACCGGCTACTACACCTGCAAGATGAGATTCCCAGCTGATCCCTGTCTGGTTTGGCAGTACGCCATAAAATAACCCGCCAAAAAATAGCAGGATTACAATGGAAATAATCAGTGATTGAAAATCCTTTCTAAAAAATCCCAGGAATATTAAAAAGAAGGCCAGCCCATAAACCAGTCCGCTTGAACCGACATGGGCATGCTGCCTGGCGAAAAGCCAGACCAATACCTGTGGTACAAAATAACATCTTAAGAAAACCGCATTTGCGATCCCTCCATAAAACCAATAGACTGCGGTACCCAGACACAGTAATGGGAATAAATTCGAAAGCAAATGAAAATAACTGATATGAACCATTGGTGAAAATACGATCCCAACCAATCCTTCAAAAGTCCGTGGTACGTTGGCAAAAAAGCGTAAATCTACCTGCAAATATTCCTGAACCAGGAAGAAAAGCACCATTATCAAAGCCAGTCGAAGTGGGATCCAAATGTTTTTATAAATACTTCTGGCTACCGGTGGCATGATTTATCTGGTATATGACTTAACAAATTCCAACACCAATGTGGTAAGTGTCTTACCAATTATCCTGGCATCATTCAATGTTTCTCTAATCTGGCCTTCTGCCAAATGAAGGTATGCTGGCTTTAGCTTCTGGTTTATTTGCCTGATAAAAATCCTGGCTTCATCTAGTGAATATCCGCTGACTGCGAAAGCGCTGGCGGGAATAAATGACAGAGCATCAAGATCAATTTCCAGCCCTGTTGGCAACTCCCGGGAATTACTGACAAATTCAATGGCACTTTCAGCATCGGGAGCTTTACCAGGTTCATGCATGGTGTAGGAGACCTTCTCCTCAAGGTCAATATTTTTTAGCATGGTCTCACTACAGGCCTGACTATTGATACCCGTAACGTGATATCGGTGCAGAAATCCTTGATAAAAGGCATAGCTAAATGCATTTCCACTATGCCTACCTTCTAAAGGACGAAAGTCTGCATGGGCATCCAGGTTTATACATCTCATACCCTGCTTCAAACCCGCCCCCCTGCACACTCCCTGAATAATTGGATAAGCATTATTATGTCCACCCCCCACTATTATTGGCACCAGACCGGCTTTTACTACCGATTCAACCACCGGTACCACCCTCTGATCAAGCTCCTGGCATAATGATCTGAGCTTAGTATAATACTGATTATCCTTAGG
>BQJT01000415.1 GCA_021604845.1 Cyclobacteriaceae bacterium | reverse complement strand
CACTCAATCCGGTTGGCGGAGCCCAGTTGTAAATCAAAATAGGGTTGCCATTGGGGTTGAGCGGTGTTGGTTCTTCAAAACAGGCCATTAGAATAGAATCGGGAATGCCGCTATCAATGGGCAAATAGATAATGGACACTGTACTGCTATCAGTACAACCGTTATTATCAGTAGCTACTACCAATACCTCATTGGTTCCTTCAAGTGGTGTAAAAACCAGGCTATTACCAGAGCCAATGTTTTGGCCATCCTGAAACCACTCAATAGTTGCCACTACATCGCTAGTTGCTGTGAGGATTAGCCCTTCGGTCAATTCGCAAATAATAGTATCACCGGAGGTTTGCAAATTGATATCAGGATATACTTCAACGCTTACCGTATCAATTACTTCACATAATCCACTCGCATCAGTTATAGTTACGGTATAGGTCGTATTTTCACTAATGATTACCTCTGGATTGGCTACATCTGTAGCACTTAACCCGGTAGGCGGTGCCCAAGTGTAGTTAAAGCTATTGTCACCCTCAGGATTAAGAGGGGTAGGGGTATTTATACAAACATTAATTACTTCTGGTAATGGATCAATAGGTACATCTACCACATTGATAGTAATCGCATCCGATTCAACACAACCATTACTGTCCTCTGCTCTGACATAGACAATGGTTTCTCCAACAGAAGGACTAAAACTAAACATATTGCCTTCCCCTATCAGGACACTAAAATCAGGAAACAAAGACCAGGAAATATTGGCATCCCCAATGTCGGTGGTTGCTAATAAAGTGACCACCTCACTCTCACAAATCGTTACATCGTCTGAGGTTTGTAAATTGAGCAATGGATAAATCAACACATCGATCAACGCAGCCGTTTCACAACCGCTTACAGGATCTATAACCGTTACATTATAGGCCCGGTCCGTATCAATAGTGGCAATAGGATTCGAAGGATCACTCAAATCTAAGCCATCCAATGGATCCCAGATGTACACGTAAGTTGGGTTTCCATTAGGGTTAATTGGAGTAGGTGTGTTTCCACAAATTTGAACCGGCGTTTCTAAGCCCGGTTGGAAATCATTGGCCTGTATTGTTACATGGCTAGTATCGGAGCAACCAAAGCCATCAGAAGCAATGGCAGTAAAAATATTTTCGCCTTCAAGTGGTGTAACCGTCAACATAAAACCAGTACCAATCGAATTAGAAAAATCATTATTGAGGTACCAGTTGATGTCAAAATTGTCTGTTCTGGTGGAAGAAGCATTCAAGGTTAGGGGCGCAAGGCCACACAAACTGGTATCTCCGGGAGAAACTTCCAGGTTAAATGAATCCAGAACAATTACATTCACATTGATAATCGTGTCACAAAGAATCCCACTATTCTCATCAGAAACAGTTAGAAAATAACTTGTACTTTCTGTTCCAGTAAATAGAGGATTATTAGAGCTTGGATCATCCAAACCTTCAGCAGGCACCCATTCGTATTGGTAGCTGGGATTCGCATCAGGGCTAAGATGAACAGATTCACCAGCACATACAAAAACGGTATCAGGAATAATAACCTCAAATGGCGCTATGGCAATGGTTACAGAAACGGTAGAATCGCAACCATGCTGATTGGTAATAATACCGGTAAAAGTAACACTACCTTCATTTACAAAAACGCTAACATCTGCGGCATCGGCACCCGAAATAATGTTTTCAGCCGGCGACCAGGCGTAGGTCAATTGGTCTTGGCCATCAAGGTTAGTAACACTAATCGTTGTTTCAATAGGTTCGCAGGTGTTTATATCAAATTCTGGTGATACGGAAATATCAATACCATTATCGATAAGAATAAGGGTATCGGTTTTGCTACATCCAAATTGGTCGGTTGCAATGGCCGTAATTGTATCCGTTCGAACTGGGTTAACCAAAATCTGTTCGGAGGAGCCCAAGGGGCCCGATTCGCTACTAAACCACTCTACGGTGACCAAAACACTGGCATTTGCAGTAAGAGTGACATCCTCCCCACAAGTGGCCTGGTCATCGCCTATATCAAAAGTAAAATCCTCTGGTACGATTACGGTGACTTCTTCAATGACAGCGCAGGTATCTGAGCCAATTGCTGTAATTTCTACCGAATAAGTGGTTGTAACATCTGGGGTGGCCTCTGGGTTAGCAATATCGGTAGCGCTAAGCCCGCTAGCTGGCGACCATTGGTAATTATAGGCTGGATTGCCTCCGGGGTTGAGGAAAACGCTTGTATTGGGGCAAAGAATTAATGTATCGGGCAGATTAGCTTCAATAAGTTGAATATCAATGGTTTCACTAATTGTGGCCTCACATCCATTGTCTAAAATAACCGTAAGTGTTGCGGTTAATTCTCCGCTTTCACTTAGAATGACCACGGGATTTTGTTCACTCGAACTTTCGCCATTACTAAACGCCCAATTCCAAAAAACGATTGTTCCTACGTTAACGATAGACGCATCCGTAAAGCTTATCTCCGCTTCAGCAGAACTACAGTTTAAATTGTAATCAAAAGCCGCAATAACCAAGGTTTCTGCTACTTCAACTACGGCACTGATGGTATCTGAACAAGAAACATCATAAGGCGTTGTTAGGGTAACTGTATAGCTTCCTGCTGCGCCATAAGTGTGGCTCGGAGATGCCTCCGTGCTTCCGGTATTATCGCCAAAATCCCATATAAATTCTGATATATTTTCGCTGGTATTTGTAAATAGGACCGTTAAACCATCGCATTGCACTTCAGATGTAAAACCGAGTTGCAGCCCAGCGTCAAGTATTACAATATTAACCGTGTCGAGTAGGCTACAGCCAAACTGGTTTTCGATACTTACAAATACGGTTTGCGCTCCAATAGTCTCTATAAAGT
>BQJT01000414.1 GCA_021604845.1 Cyclobacteriaceae bacterium | reverse complement strand
CGCTGGAAAAATGGGGTTCAAAGGATCTAAGAAGAACACCCCGTATGCTGCGCAAATGGCAGCGGAGAATTGCGCCAAAAAAGCGCACGATCTGGGATTGAGAAAGGTAGAAGTGTTTGTTAAGGGTCCCGGTGCTGGAAGGGAGTCTGCCATCAGAACCCTCCAGAATACAGGTATTGAAGTTACCGCAATAAAGGATGTTACCCCGCTTCCACATAATGGTTGCCGTCCAGCAAAAAGAAGAAGAGTTTAAAAAATTAAAATTAATATAAGGTAGATGGCTAGATATACAGGACCAAGAGCCAAAGTTGCCCGGAGATTTTCTGATCCAATTTTTGGACCCAGTAAGGCAGTTTCAAAAAAAGCATACCCTCCCGGACAACACGGTCGTGGCAGAAGAAGAAAGCAATCTGAATACGCCGTTCAGTTGATGGAGAAGCAAAAAGCGAAATACACCTATGGTGTTTTGGAGCGTCAGTTTGCTAATCTCTTTCATAAGGCTTCAAGAAAAGACGGCATCACCGGTACGGTACTGCTACAGCTTCTGGAGTCAAGACTTGATAACGCTGTATTCCGGCTTGGCATTGCGCCTACCCGTAGGGCCGCACGCCAATTGGTATCCCATAAGCATATCACGGTTAATGGCGGCGTAGTAAATGTTCCATCATTTAGTTTAAAGCCAGGGGATAAAGTTGGGGTTAGGGAAAAGTCCAAATCACTGGAAGCAGTGGTGGACAGCCTTACAGGCAGAGCAGGAAAGAGGTTTTCATGGATGGAGTGGAATGGAGATTCCTTGGAAGGCACCTTTATCAGTGTCCCGCCCCGTGAGGAGATTCCTGAGAATATTCAGGAACAATTAATTGTTGAGCTTTACTCTAAGTAGTGAGCCTCAACCGCTTTAGAAAGATATTTATCGATATTTAAAACACCAAGTAATATGTCAATACTAGCATTTCAAATGCCTGAAAAAGTGGCAATGGATAAAGCCGATGATTTCAAAGGTTTATTTATTTTTAAACCCCTGGAAAAAGGTTATGGAGTAACCATTGGTAACGCATTGCGTCGTATCCTGCTCTCTTCTTTGGAAGGGTATGCTATTACCGGGGTCAAAATACCTGGTGTGTTACACGAGTTTTCAACCATCGAAGGAGTGGTGGAGGATGTTTCTGAGATCATTCTGAACCTGAAAATGGTGCGTTTTAAGAAGATTGCTGACGTTATTGACAATAAGGTTAATATTTCAATAAAGAACCAGAAGGAGCTGAAGGCCGGTGATATTGCCAATTTCACCAATTCTTTTGAGATACTTAATCCGGATCTGGTGATTTGTCAATTAAGTGAATCTGTAAACCTTGAGTTCGAAATAACTGTTGAGAAAGGCCGGGGTTATTTACCTGCCGAAGAGAATAAGCCAAGCGAGCAGGTCTTTGGATTTATTCCCATTGATGCCGTATTTACTCCAATTGTCAACGTGAAGTATAATGTTGAGAATACCAGGGTGGAGCAAAAGACTGATTATGAGATGTTAATTCTTAATATCGAGACAGACGGTTCAATACATCCGGAGAGTGCTCTTAAAGGAGCAGCTAACATCCTGATCCAACATTTTATGCTATTCTCAGATCAAACCATGTTCCTGGAAACTGCCGATCAGGGCGAACCTGAAACTGTAGATGAGGAGATGCTGCATATGAGAAAACTGCTGAAAACACCACTGAATGACCTGGATCTTTCAGTAAGAGCTTATAACTGCCTGAAAGCTGCTGACGTAAAAACGTTGGGAGACCTGGTAAGATTGGAAATTTCCGATATGATGAAATTCAGGAACTTCGGGAAAAAATCACTGGCTGAGTTGGAACAACTGGTTGCCGACAAAAACCTGACCTTTGGTATGGATTTATCAAAGTATAAATTAGAGGAGGACTAAAAAATGAGACACGGGAAAAAGATAAATCACCTGGGCAGGACGGCTCCGCATCGCAAGGCCATGCTGTCCAATATGGCTACTTCCCTGATTCAAAAAAAGAGGATAGTTACCACTTTAGCTAAAGCTAAGGCGCTAAGGAAATACGTGGAGCCAATTATTAACCGGTCAAAAACGGATACCACACATTCCAGAAGGATGGTATTCCGGTATTTACAAGACAAGGAGTCCGTCAATATCCTTTTTGATGAAGTATCCGACAAAGTTGCAGAAAGAGAAGGAGGATATACCAGGATATTAAAAACTGGCCACAGACTGGGCGATAATGCCAGCATGTGCGTGATTGAGCTGGTCGATTACAACGAGGCCTTACTAAAAGAGGCCAAACCTAAGCGTGCCAAGACCCGGCGGGGACGAAGAAGTAAGGGTGATGGACAAGCTGCGGGTGTTGCGGCGGCGACCACCGCGGTAGCGGCAGAAACTGTTGCTGCTCAGGATGAAGAGGTTAAAGAGGAAGTTTCCGGGGAGGATGCAGCCAAGGCTGCAGTGGTTGAGACGGAAGAAGTTTCTGAGGCAGTGCAGGAAGTTGCTGAAGAAAAAGAGAAAGTAGCGGATGCTACTGCCGAATCAGCAGCTGCTGAACAGGCAGAGGAAGCGGTCGAAGAAGCAGAGGAAGCGGTCGAAGAAGCAGAGGAAGCGGTTGAAGAAGCAGAGGAAGCGGTTGAAGAAGCAGAAGCAGCAGCAGAAGCTACTACCGAACAAGCAACGGAATCAGAAGTTGTTGAAGAAACTGAGGAAGTAGAGGAAGCGGGTGAAGAAGTAAAGGAAGCGAAAGAATCAGAAACCGCATCAGAGGATCAGGCGACAGCTGATGAAGAAGAGTAAGATAATCCAGGTAAATTATTCAAGGGATTAAGCAGATGTTTAATCCCTTTTTTTATTTTTGTGAGGATT
>BQJT01000413.1 GCA_021604845.1 Cyclobacteriaceae bacterium | reverse complement strand
GCCAGGAGCATGATTTGGAATATGGCCAATAAAGGACTCGAAATTGCAGATCCTCCCAGTGTTTCCGGCTGGCCGGCATATTATCAGGCGCCCCAATATGACAAGGCATGGATCACCACCGATACCATATCTTCAAGAGCTACAACCGGGGATTCGCTGGTTTACTGGGGATTCTGGGTGGATAGAGATACACAAATTCCAGCAGATCTGATTTCATTCGTACAAAGACTTGATCAACCTGAAGATCCAAACACTTTATTATCCGAACTAATGGAATTATTTCTGGGTATTCAACTTGGGGCAAAGGAACTCGATGAACTGAAATCAATCCTGCTTACCGGTGAACGAGCGGATCACTACTGGACAAATGCCTGGAATGATCATATTAATAACCCGGGGAATATGGAGTACAGGTTAACCGTAGAAACCAGGCTGAAGCCTTTGTTTCAACGGTTGTTTCAAAGAGGGGAATTTCAACTAATGTGATGAAGAGGAGAAGATTCTTACACCGTGCAAGTCATTTGCTGGCGGCTCCCGGCTTAATAGGAGGCTTTGGGTTTTCGTTGCCCGAGCAAAAGGCCTTAAACTCTTTACTGAAGTTTGCTTCCGAGAGTGATCGTGTGTTGGTAATTATCTACTTAGAGGGAGGTAATGACGGACTGAACACAGTTGTACCCCTGGATCAATTATCTCCTTTAAGCAGGGTAAGGCAACAGGTGTTTATTCCTGAAGAAAGGTTGCTTCCACTAAATAACACCCAGGTTGGACTACATCCATCTCTGGCAGGATTCAGGTCATTATTCAATGAAGGCAGATTGGGAATTATTCAATCAGTGGGTTATCCGGATCAAAATTTCTCTCACTTCAGGAGCACTGATATTTGGATGTCTGCATCCGACTCGAAGCAGTTGGTAACCTCGGGGTGGAGTGGTCGATACCTGAGTAACCAGTTTCCTGGTTATCCGGAAAGTTATCCCAATGAAGAATTTACCGACCCATTAGCGGTGGAAATCGGTTACGGCGCTTCACTGGTGTTCCAGGGACCGGAAGCAGCTATGGGGATGGTGGTAAGTAACCCGGATTCATTTTATGATCTGCTTGAAAATATTGAAGAGCCTGCACCGGATACACTTGCTGGAGAAAAACTTAGATACGTAAGGCTAATTGCCAAACAGTCAGAGCTATATGGAGAAGTAGTCAAGCAAGCTGCTTCAAAGATAACGCAGCAAAAATCCTATCCGGATGGCAATGCACTGGCTGACCAATTGAAAATTGTGGCCAGGTTAATAGCTGGTGGGTTAAAAACTCCTTTGTACATGGTTCGACTGGGAGGGTTTGACACACATAGTAATCAGGTAGACCAGGACAATCATACCCAGGGCACGCATGCAAACCTATTGAGGAAATTGGATGGTGCGGTATCCAGTTTTATGAATGATCTGGAATTTCTGGGGGTGGATGACCGGGTGGTTGGCATGACATTTTCAGAGTTTGGAAGACGTATCGTATCCAACGCCAGTTCCGGAACGGATCATGGTGCAGCAGCTCCGATGTTTGTCTTCGGTAATGAGGTAATTGGCGGTGTGCTAGGGACAAATCCTGAGATATCAAGGAGAGCCACTTATGAAGACAATCTTGATATGCAATATGACTTCAGGCAAATATATGCATCAATGCTTCAACAATGGCTCGGGTCTTCAGAAAGCAACAACGCGGAAGTTTTTTCCAGAGAATTTGACACAGTGCCTATTATTGGTGAAAGTTATCTGAGCAACCTGGAGGCCAGTGACTTATTGAAAGTATATCCGAACCCGGTTACTGGCCCAGCGGAAATTGAGTTCATAACCAATGGTTCGCCGCTCGAAGTGGACCTGATCGACTTGCAGGGGCGCAAGTTACAGGGGCTTTACTCCGGTAATCCAGTAGCGGGATTTCACCGGATAACCTGGAATCCGGGAAAATTAAATAAGGGGCAATATCTGGTGGTGCTTAAAGGTCTGGATAAACCAGCGGTACAAAAAGTGATTGTCCTGCAATAACCAATCCCTATTTTATTGCTGCGGAGTATCTTCAGATAATAAAACTAATGACGCCTTCAATACCCGGATACCATCGGTTTCAATCAATTCTATTTCAACGGACTGATCAAGTGTGAACTTTTTTCCTTTTTGAATCTTGTGTCCAAAACGCTCTACAATAAGCCCTGACAGTGTATCCGCTTCGCTGGCCGCAAGTTCGAGGTCCAGCAGATGGTTTAGTTCGTCTATCAGGATATCTCCTTTCACCAGGTATTTGCCAGCCCCCTGCTCAATCAATTGCGGATCTTCCAAATCGAACTCGTCCTGAATACTTCCAACAAGTTCCTCTAAAACATCTTCCATAGTAACAATCCCCAGGACTGTCCCATGCTCGTTTTGCACACAGGCAAAATGTTGTTTATTGGCCCGGAATTCTTGAAGTAGACTGCCAATTAGTATATTTTCAGGAACCACCATCACAGGCCGGGCAAGGTTTTTTAAATTGAGGTTATCGTCAAAGTCATATCCGGTAATATCCTTTACGTGTATCACCCCAAGTATCTTATCCAAAGAGCCATCGCATAGGGGGAACCTGGAATGTCCGGATTTCTTGATTATTTCAAGTAACTGCTGAAACGGTAGATTGATATCCAGAAACTCCACCTCATTTCTGGGTACTAATATTCTTCTGGCAATTTCATCGTCAAAGCGAAATACAGCATTTAACAACCGGTGCTCTACCTTGGTTAATTCTCCCTTGGAATAGGCAATGCTCAACGAGGCGCGTATTTCCTCTTCTGAGATATGTGCTTCGTGCTCCCCGGTAGCATCGATTCCCATCCGCTTTAATATTATATTACTTACTCCATTTAACACAAACATA
>BQJT01000412.1 GCA_021604845.1 Cyclobacteriaceae bacterium | reverse complement strand
TTTCCCGAGGAAACCTCTATTCAAGTCGTGGATGGTAATAATAATACGGTATTTGTACAATCCAATTTTAATCAGTTGAGCACCTTATTTACTTTCGATGTGACACTTGATTGTGATGCAGATTATACCTTCACTATTTTTGATTCCTTTGGGGATGGCATTTGTTGCGGGCTATTCGGCAACGGGAACTACAGTTTGTTATTGGATGGCCAGGAAATTGCTTCTGGTGGCGACTTTAATGCCTCAGAAAGCCATTCCTTTTCAACAGAACCTTGTTCGATATCGGCATCAGATAATTGTGACCTAAGTTATCAATTGGTTTCTGGCTCCACCGATTTTACTTGTTCCGATATTGGTCAGCCCATTCCTTTGGTCGTTTCGGCTACCGATGGAGGAGGAAACAGTGACCAATGCACCATAAATGTCACCGTGATTGATGAATCTCCGCCAACGGCCATGTGTCAGGATGTTACTATAGCGCTGGACGATACAGGAATGATTGATATATCACCAGAGATAGTGGATGATGGCTCTTTAGAATTATGTTCACAACCGCTAAGCTATGAACTAATGCCATTTAACTATAGTTGTAGTCAGGTTGGAACCCAAACGTCAACCTTAACGGTGACGGATGCCTCGGGAAATTCAGCTACTTGTTCTGCCCAAATAACGATCCAGGATAATACTTTACCCGAAGCCCTTTGTCAGGATGTAACCCTACAACTGGATGCCAATGGCAATGCCAGCCTTACGGCAAATGAAGTGGATAATGGCTCAAATGATGCCTGTGGTATTGCCAACCTTGAAGTAAGCCCAACTGCATGGAACTGTAATGATGTAACCAATATTGCGACCCTTACTGTAACAGATAATAATAGTAACCAAAGCACTTGTACTGCTACCATTTCTTTGGACGACAGTACCCCTCCTATTGCAATTTGTCAGGATGTGACCCTTCAGCTTGACGCAAATGGGAATGCTACCCTTGCCGCGGCGGATGTAAACGATGGCTCGAATGACGCTTGTGGTATTGCCAATTTGGAAGTAAATCCCACAGCCTGGGCTTGTACCAATGCAACGAATATAGCAACCCTCACAGTGACAGATAATAGCAACAATGCAGCCAGTTGTACAGCTACAATTACCGTAGAAGACAATATTCCCCCCATGGCCCTTTGTCAGGATGTAACCCTTCAATTGGATGCCAATGGTATGGCAACGCTTACCGAGAATGATATCAATAATGGTTCGAATGATGCCTGTGGTATTGCCAGTGTATCCGTGAGCCCGACGGATTGGGGATGCACTAATTTAGTCAATATCGGAACCCTAATTGTGACTGATAATAATGGAAATTCCAGTTCCTGTGATGCAACGATCACGGTTGAAGATAATGTAGCTCCAATTGCCCTCTGCCAGGATGTGACCCTTCAACTGGATGCTAATGGAAGTGCTACCCTTGCGCCAAATGAGGTTGATAATGGTTCGAGTGATGCTTGTGGTATTGCCAATCTGTCGGTCAGTCCTACCTTGTGGTCTTGTACCAACGCAGGTAATATAGCAAGTCTTACCGTAACCGATGTAAACGGCAATTCCAGTTCTTGTGATGCTGTTATCACTGTTGAAGACAATGTAGCTCCTGAAGCCCTTTGCCAGGATGTGACCCTTCAGTTGGATGCTAATGGTAGTGCCACCCTTATGGCAAATCAGATCGATAATGGGTCAAATGATGCTTGTGGTATTGCAAATCTGTCCGTAGATCCTTCCGCCTGGGCCTGTACAAATGCAAGTAATACAGCAAATCTTACCGTAACGGATAATAATGGCAATGCCTCGACTTGCTCGGCAACCGTAACTATTCAAGACAATATTGCACCCGTGGCGCTTTGCCAGGATGTGACGCTTCAGTTGGATGCCAATGGCGATGCAACGCTCTCAGCAAATGAAGTAGATAATGGTTCGAATGATGCCTGTGGAATAGCTAATTTAGCTGTTGATCCTGTTGCATGGAATTGTAATGATGCCCAAAACACGGCTACCCTTATGGCAACAGATAATAATGGAAACCAAAGCACCTGTGCCGCTACCATAACATTGGAAGATTCAACCCTTCCGGTTGCCCTTTGCCAGGATGTGACGCTTCAATTAGATGCCAACGGCAATGCCAGCCTTATGGCCAACCAGGTCGATGATGGTTCGAATGATGCGTGCGGTATTGCTAATTTATCGGTTAATCCTATTCTTTGGGGATGTACTAATCCAACAAATACAGCTACGCTTACTGTTACTGACAATAGTGGCAATACCTCGACTTGCACAGCTACCATAAGCGTGGAGGACAATATTCCACCCGTAGCCCTTTGCCTGGATATTACTGTCGAACTAGACGCCAGTGGGAATGGAAGCCTTACGGCGAACGACATTGACAATGGCTCTAATGACGCCTGTGGAATTCAATCTACGACTGCCAGTCCGCAATCCTTTACTTGCGCCGAGGTAGGAGCAGTTTCTGTGTTCTTGACAGTAACAGATAACAACGGCAATATTAGTTCCTGTTTGAGTAAGGTGGTAGTAGAAGATAATATCAAACCATCCATCAGCTGTCCTGCGGATGTCAGTCTGGATAGTGATCCGGGCCAATGTGGCACGCAGGTAACAATCCCGGTTGCTACAGCTACTGATAATTGTGGGGTGGTCTGGCTTAAAGCCAGGGTTCGGGAAGTGGATGCCAATGGCGATCCTTTGTCGACCTGGTCTTCCTTCCAGAATGACCAAAGCGGGTTTTATGCAGCCGGTAGGTATCAAGTGCAATGGCGGGCCAAGGATGCAGCCGACAACCGGAAAAACTGCTCCTTTTTTGTGGAGATTAATGATACAGAAGGGCCTGATGCGGTTTGTCTAAATCCAACAGTTATACTT
>BQJT01000411.1 GCA_021604845.1 Cyclobacteriaceae bacterium | reverse complement strand
ACTATCTGCCTTCAAGATGCCTTCCCGACCATCAACGAAGCCTGGACTACATTCCTGGAATTTCATACCATCCATAATCAACTGGATAGCCTGGTTATTTCCTCCCGTTCCGTAAATTTGGTCCTCATCAAAGCCGTACTCGTCTACCATAGCCCAGTACAAATCCCAAAGCGTACTTGCCCAAACGGTGCCAAGTGGATGCGGTGCACTACCATTATCTGGATCTGGGTCATTACTACCGGTACTCAAGGCATCGCTATAAGTTAAACCATTAATGTCAAAATTGGTAGTATAGGGCCGTTGTCTGATACCACCACCTTCTACGCCTGCCCGATTTACATAATTGCCAATACCTTTAGGCATATCGCCAGTATCGCCAGGTTTTACAGTCATTATCAGTGAAAAAATGTCACTCCATCCTTCGCCCATTTGTTCATCGTTACCCAAACAGCCTGCTGCCAGGCGACCTCCGGTGAGACGGTTGGAAATACCATGACCATATTCGTGGGCAATAATCCCATTGTCAAAATCACCATCCAGAAATTCAGGGCCTTCTGCTGATGATTCGGGGAGTTGTAGTGTAACCGCTAGCTCAGAGCCAGCAAAGCCGCGAAAGGTAGCACAATCACTCAGGGTCATAAAAACCCCGGGAATGGTCACTTGATCCCCAACATCACCTGCACCCATATTGACCAAATCATCCTCATAGTTGCAAACAATTACCGCTATTGCCCCAGCTTGTTCAGCAAACAACATTTTTTCACCAAACTCACAACTTCCACGGTCGATCAAGGCAATTTTGCCGCTAACATCATTAACTGCTGGGCTACAGCCTTGAGAACCCTGCCCAGTACCATCGTCAATAATGACCACATCACCCGTTAATGGGTTTGTCGTAATGGCACCACCAAATGTGGCGGGTTGAGCATTGTACTGTATACCAGAAAGTGAACTTGGTTCATTTACAGTAAGTATTTTGTCCGCACTTACGGTGTTCCACAAAAACATTTGCATACTTCCATTGTTGCCATCGGGAGGAGTACCAAAATTGGCATTGTTTAAGCTTGGTGGGGTAGACTCTATACCGTCCTGTGCTTGTGCTAGTACATAGTCACCACCAAGGCCTTGGTTGACACCATAGTTATTGGCCTGAAAATTCCCTGCCTCTTCATCAAATCCGTACGCCGCTGTGAAATCATGGATAATGTTATTCATATAAAATAGTTGAACAACAGCTGCATCGGTATAATCCTCTGGTTCAGAAGTTTGATCATCAAAAAAGAAATCGAAGATCAAGTCCTCGCCTCCGTCTGGTTCGTCACTACTCGACTGATTAGTCCCATTTCTATCCTGAAAGGCATGTACATTATTACCACGTGTAATAGTGAAATCTGCTCCTTCCAGGCCATTGGTATCATGCCAGCCTTGAGGGGAAAACATCGGGTCAGCAGGATTGACTACCATTTCTCTTGCGCCATGAATGGGGCTTTCGGCAGGAATAGGGAACACGTTATACTGCGCATTATCTGTCATTACTTTATTTTGGCCAAATAGAACTTCCTTCACTGGAGAAAATTCAGCTGGCAGCGGGTCGTAATTGGAGCATGTTGCACTGTGGACATGTTTGGCGCCTCTTTCTCCAAAGGTGCAGGAAACAGTCCAGTTGTCTTGGTCCAATATTTCACCAGTGCGGGCATCTACCCGGATGCTCCACATATCGGCGGTGCTTGCCATATCAATATAGAGATCCCAAGCCAGGTGGATTTTATCGGTTTCTTGCAAGTGCTGATAAACCAGTTTTACCGGAATATCACTATTGGAAATATTACCTCCAGTGTAGGTGTACAAGCGTTCTCCTTTCTGGGAGAGCAAACGCAAGGGTTCTTCGATATTCAAGCCTAAATGGGTAGCCACCGCTTCAATCGCATCGAATGCATCGAGGTTGGCAGCGGTTGTATTTATTTTGCTTGTTATTTCTGGTAAAAATCGATTTGCCACATGCACCACTTTGCCTTCTGGGCCTACATGAATACCCGTTATCGCATTATGGAGTTCGATTCCGGCATGACGTTGGATGAAGTACATATGATTAACGCCATTGTGTTTGCTGGTATGCTGACTACTCACGGCCATATCAGCAATATCTAATTCATTAAGGTTCCATTTAGTGCGGTTTTTTTCCATGTACCGGAGCGCGATATCAAGGTTGCTTTGACGTTGGGCCCAAGCCATTGAACCAATGAGAAGAAAGACCATTGTCAATAAAAACGGGTGTCTGGTAAATGATATACTCATACTAATACGTATTGATATTTAGTTAATTTGTTGTTGGCCCACAAAAATAGGGAAATCTGATGTTAATTAGTTAGCTTTTTATTCCGATTAACAATACTGTACAACAACTGACAACAATATTTTTTTGTTCTTCCAGCGTGTACAATAAATAAATTGCGATCTTGTTGCAAATTGAAACCGGAAAACCGCAAAGTGATAAATATAAAATGTAAAAATAAGTCCAGCTAAAAAAAATAGAATGGCAAATAAAGACAGTCAAATCATTTATGGGCGGCATCCTGTGTTGGATGCGATAAAGGGCGGTACTTCTATTGACAAGCTGCTGTTGCAGCAAGGCACTCGGGGTGAATTTGAAAAAGAAATCCGGCATTTATCCAAAACCTTTCGGATTCCACTTCAAGTAGTACCGAAGGAGCGATTGGGTAAATTGGTACGCGGAAACCATCAAGGGATTATCGGTATGTTAGCCCTTATTCCTTATTACCGTTTGGAAGATGTTTTGCCGATGATATACGAGAAATCGGAAACGCCGTTGATTATGTTACTCGATGGTGTAACCGATGTTCGAAATTTTGGTGCTATTGCTCGTTCAGCAGAACTTTGTGGAGCGCATGCCCTGGTCATTCCCCGAAAG
>BQJT01000410.1 GCA_021604845.1 Cyclobacteriaceae bacterium | reverse complement strand
CGCTGGATAGTTATTAGAGTGTTGGAGCAATTGAATAGCCCAAAATTAGTATAATTGGAGTAAAAAAAATGAATAAAGGGCAATTTTAATAAAATTGCCCTTTATTCATTAGGTCTATTTATCTTAACAGGGTCACATCTCCCTCGTAAAGGATAATAACCCCATCTTCAAATTCAACTTCTGCAAAATAGGTATACACACCGGTATTCATAGCCCGCCCTCGGAAAGTACCATCCCATCCCGAAGTTGGGTCATTAGGTTGAAAAGTACTCAATTCGAATAAGGTTTCTCCCCAACGATTGAAAATTAAAAAGGAACGAACTTGTTTTACATGAGACCCGGTCTGGATATAAAAGGTCTCATTGTTGTCATCCCCATTGGGCGAAAAGACATTGGGAATAAATACTGGCCGGTCTTTCCGGACAAAAATAGTCATGTCATCGGAATCTGAACAGCCATTTTCATCAATTATCATAACGGAATATCGGCTGGTGTTACTTGGATTAACCCAAATGGAACTCGAGTTACCCATAGCAATAGAATCAGGTTGCCAAATAATGGTATCTAGTGTGACATCCTGATTATAAGTGGCTTGCAAACGCACACTATCGCCAAGGCGAATCAGATTGTCATTACCTTCCAGGTTGGTCGTTAGTTCCACAAACAATTCCGCCGGCTGAGATAGGTCAACCCTTAATTCAGAGAAGCAGCCATTTTGATCCTGAATAACCAGGGAATGGTTATCTGGCCCCAAAGGAATAAAGATGGTTTGACTGCTAAAGGGGCCGCCATTTAAAGAGAACTCATAAGGCCCTTGCCCCCCGGTAACGTTGTCGATAAAAATGCCCCCATCATCAGCTTGAAAACAACTGATTTGGCTTATGGAAACTTCTGCAACCGGCACATCAAAATTGGTTAAGATTTCTACCTCATCTGTGGCGATACATCCTTGTGCATTCTCAATGGTCAAGGTATAAATACCAGGCTGACTGGCATCGATAAATTGGCTTTGTGGATTGGTAATAACGATATTGTCATCATCTGCCGTCCACATGAAACTAACTGCTCCTGTCGTATTGGAACCGCCGAGTGACACCATGCCCATGTTGCAAGTTAGCTCCTGATCTTGCCCGGCATCAGCAATGGGTGCGGGTACAACAATCACGTTAACTTCGACCTCTACATCCGGGCAAGGATCGGGCGCCTCAATTTGATACGTAAAAGTATAGGTGCCAGCGTTTTGATTTTGGGAATTGAATTGCCCGGTTACTGGATTGAAGGCGTTACCATCAGATGGATTAACGGAAGTTTCCGACCACTGCCCGCCCTGAGGCGCATTTTCGATCAAATCGATAAGGTTCACCAAAGCGTCTACACTGGCACAAATTTCTGGAGGTGATAGGGCCGTCCCAGCATTGATAGGTTCGTTAACAACAACTTCCCAACTTGAATTGCCAGGGAAAACACAATCAGGCAAAGAATTATCGGTAATGGTTAGCACCTCAAGGGTCGTCGTTTCTATAAGCCCAGTAAGGGTAATCATAGCCCCATCACTGACTTCAACGCTTGTTTCATTTGCACCATTTAAGGTATAAATTACAGTAAAAGGCCCATCGCTATCTCCTGTAAAATTAAAGGATATCTCTGCATCTGATCCGTCACAGATGATTTCTGTACCGCTTAATGTCAGCGCTACCATAGGGCAATCCTGTGCCACACAAGTCCCTACGCCTACGCTATTGCCACAAGGTCCATTCCCTACTGCAGTCACCTGAATCGTTACAGATTGTTGTGGCGTAAGATCATTTAATACATAGGTATTGCCAACCATCATACCATTAGGACCATCCAAAACCGCCACTTCATAGGCTGTAGCTCCTGCCACATCGTCCCAGCTAAAGGTGATACTAGTACTAGATGTTTCTGCACAAATCACAACTGGTTCTGCCAATGGCTCCTCTACCTGAATATTTTGCATCACAGGTGTAGAAGTACAGCCATTTTCAACTACAGTTAAACTAACCGTCTGCGTTCCTGAGCTTGGCCAACTCACCTCGTGTGGCCCTTGTCCCGTCCCAGGAGTGGCAGTACCGCCTCCAAAGTCCCAATTATAAGTGGCATCAACTGCAGCACCTCCTGTATAGGTTACCGTTGAGGTATTGTTGTTACAAATAAGCGAAGTTGCTGTAAAATCGGCTGTGGGCAAAGCAAATACAGTTACAATAATGGTTGTATCATAAGAGCAAACGCCTTCCACATACTCCAAATTCAAGCTAATATCTCCGGGTATAACATCAGCTGGCGCAAATAAGCCACTAACATCCGTTATGCCTGGCCCTGACCAGGTTAGTGTGCCCCCTCCTACCCCACCAACGATATTGGCAGTTAAGGTTTGAACGGCATCATCTGCACAAAGGTCACTTACGGGTGTTACATCAAAACTAACATCCGGGCAAACCGCCGCTATACAACTTTCTTCGGCCATACTATTGCCACAGGCGCCATCGCTTTCAGCAATCACCTGGATTGTTACCATATCTCCAGGTGTTAGACCATCAACTGTAAAAGTCGTTCCATCCAAACTGCCATTTTGCCCTGATAGGACATTGACCTGGTAGTCAGTTGCGCCATCCACTTCATTCCAATTGAAAATAATAAAGGTATTGTCGGTCGTACAACTAATGATCGGATCATTTAACGGCTCATCTACTTGAATCGTTTGTGTAAAGCTGGAAGAGCTACAATCATTTTCGGTGACGGTTAGGCTAATTGTTTTTATACCACCATTGGTCCAGGTCACTGTATATGGCCCTTGGCCACTCCCCGAATCAGCCACTCCGCCATCAAAATCCCAGGTATAGGTCGCTGCAGAAGAAGCAGTACCTGCATAGGTAATAGTAGCTGCCTCTGTAATACAGATTGGATCCGTTACCGTAAAATCTGCTGTT
>BQJT01000409.1 GCA_021604845.1 Cyclobacteriaceae bacterium | reverse complement strand
GACATACAGATGATACCGCCCCCGCGCCGCAGGAAATCCTGAACTACCATCATCAGTCACCCATTCCCGAAATGCATCATCTTGCCGTGTAAAAGCGCCTTCACTTGATTGTTCGTCAGGAAATTGCGGTTTTTTGTTCATCGGATTCTCTTTACCCAAATAGGAAAATAGAAATATTAAGGGGTTAAGGCATTTCAAACTTAAATGCCGTTGGGAACATGAAACCCCGCTACCATAAAGATTTACTCTACCCTACCATGGGAGACCATGACATTCATCTAACCTCTTCTCGATCATTCCTCCTAATCTCAGTTCACTGGTCGTGGGGAAAGGTACCCACTGGTCAAATCTGATACTATAATATCAGACGAAAGCAAGACTGGGGGTCTCATCATTTAAAAGGGCGAAGCCTTTGACGTTCTTGGCAAAAATGGATTTTGTTTGTATCTTGTAATACCGTTTGGGTATTGGAATTTGTATTTGACTGAGGGAACCGAATGAGGAATCCTAGCGCTAGGGGGATAAAAGAAATTTTTCTGACGGACGCTTGAAATGATTATTTGTTGCTGGTCCAAATGAGGCGTATGGTATTTTCACTTTTGGAATATTATTAGATGTCACCAATAGCGCGTAATCACCATTATCTGCCGCAGGCCTATCTTGCTGCATTCACAGAAACCGGCACCAAGGATGGCCATTTTTTTGTCCGAGATGTGTCTAATGGTAAATTTTTTAAAACTTCTCCGAAAAATGTCGCTGTTGAAAGGGACTTTAATCGGATTGATAATGAGGACGAACCCTTGGATGCTATTGAATGTGAATTGGCCACCTTCGAGGGCATAGCAGCACAGTCTATTAAAAAGATTATTGAAATCCAAGAATTCCCCCCTGCAGAGGAATTTACCCATATCATTAATCTTCTTTGTCTATTGGCAGTAAGAAATCCGAAGCATCGACGATCAATCAATGGCCTCAGGGCCAAGATAAAACAATGGGAATTAGAATCTCTAGTTTCCGATGAGCGGACATTTGAGAATACTATTAAAAAGGCGAAGGAAGCTGGTTACCTCAAAGAGTGTGAGGTTTCGTTCTTAGGAATGAAGTCGTTTATCGATGAGAGAAGATACTCAATTGAATTTCCCTCTGAAGGAAATATGGAAATAGAGTTTGATGTTTTTGATACTTTGCTCCCTATTTTAGGTCGCCGTCTATGGTCAGTAACCATAGCACCTCCTTCCGGCCCCATCTTTGTGTGTTCGGATGATCCAGTAACATTAACAAGGAAAAATTTTGAACCTGGCATGCCTATAGGTTTTGGTATGACCCATACGGAAGTCTTTTTGCCTCTAAGTCCACGCGTTGGTTTTTATGGTGTTTATGAAAATCCAGGTCCACCTGTTATGTATCTAACTCCTGAAGATGTTGCGAAAAGAAATTTCTATGTCGCCTCCAATGCAGGTCGGCACATTTTTTCCCAAGAATCAGAATTTATGATTTTTCATAAAGGGGAAATAAAGCCCATTCTTTGTGGCTTTGCATCAGACCAGGGGCCAGCCCTGTAATTATTAATTCGAAAAAACGAAAGGGATAGAGTTTTTTTCTGACAGTCCCGCTGAAGACAGATACCATCACGTCCGAGACTATCTCCCGCCGTCTGTGTGTTGTCAAGTTGCTCCGGTTCATTTCATTGGTGGTGCCGATTAGTGTCTCACCCTTATGGCGTATAGATAACGTCATAACTATTTTAGCCAACGAAAAATGCCTACGAGTAACAGTCCCGCTGAAGTTAATGTGAGACAGCCCATGGTGAAGGCCCACGGAGCTTCAGATCTGGGGATGCCACAAACATTTATGCTTGAAAGGTTTGGAGCAAAGGTAATGGAAATCTGATCTGTGAGGGAGGGGTTTCAGGAAACGCTGGGGTCGATATGTCAGGGTAGTTGATGGGTGAATTCCGGCCATGTGGCCTCACCATGAATGGTTCCTGATTCGGTTACCCCGACTTTCATGGGTGACTGAAATTTGGTGATGCCGGAAATCTCGGTGCATTTGCCGGTTCTTCACATCTAGGGAATTCCTCATTGCATGTCTCCGCCAAGCTCTTGCAGGACCACCAAGATTGGATGATTTCGTGTGTGTTCTGGAGGGAAATGGTTCACGTTCCAAATGAATCCCGGGCTTTGGTCTTGGAATCAATATTCATCGACACCTGGCAACGGATCTCTGCCCGAAAAAGTGCCCTTGTGATTCCTGTAAAGAGGGGCGCTTTTCAAGTATGCCGTTTACCTCTCCATGGAAAAATTTCCGGTGGTTTTTCATTTCGAACATTTCGCCTTTGCCTGACCTGTGAGCGGTCACGTTTCCTCCTATAATCGTTGTCCTCCAACCCGATTCAGCGAATCCGAGGAACGCGAGTAGGCTGACGCAACCAAATTTCTAGTACGACCTACTTAATTCCAATCCAGTTCTCACTGAAAAACCCGCAGGCAGATATTGCAGTCCATAGGACGGAAGCTGAACCAGACGAATGGTGAATGTCCGCAGGTAAGAGGCACCAAAATGTTAGATATATGTGTAGTGAAGTTCATAAGGATTTGTGCCCCTCAAATTAACTAGATCTAGATCCCTGCCATTAGGGTCTGACAAAAGAAATTAATTGCATCGACGCTATTTGGAAGAAAACCAGGGTTTTATAGAGTTCCCATTTTTGAATTTTAACCTTATTAAAAAAGATGAAGGGCAGGATCTAATTGGGGGATCGATTGGAAAGGCAGGCAACACATGGAAAAGTTTTCCTTTTGTCCTACCCTCACAGCTTCCCTGGATAAATCGGACGTCACGGCTTCCAGGACGGATAAATCTCGATGGTGGAGCCAGGAAGATCGTGAATGCTTAATGATTGTATGTAACGATTTTGAGGCAGTGAGAATGTTGAGTGAGGCCCTAGGT
>BQJT01000408.1 GCA_021604845.1 Cyclobacteriaceae bacterium | reverse complement strand
CAGATACGGTTCATGTATATGGTATACCTATGCCTCTGGACATACAACCTTATGTAACTAAGGTTTGGGAAAAAGAAGTCGGAAAAATGGAAGTTATCTGGAAATTTCCAGCAGAACATAATAATGAAATAAGTCATTTTGATGTATACCGGTGTTTTACGCACAATGGCTTGTTTGAGAAAGCCAATAACACTCCTATTTCTGTAACTACTCGCCAGTACCTGGACCCTGATGCTCTTTCAATCAATTATTACAAAGTGATAGCAGTAGATGTGAATGGATATGAAGTGGAATCCGTACCACGCTTTGCTCAATTAGATGACGAAGTAGCACCATCACCTCCTACTATAGTAGATTGCAATGCTGACCTTGATGGCATCGCTCAGTTCCGCTGGCAAAACAATACGGAAGAAGACCTTTATGGTTATCGTGTTTATATGAGTAACCAACCCAATGGAGAATATACCCAACTTACTAGTACCATTATAAAAGATACGGTATTCTACGAGCAATTTAATCTGAATACTCTTTCAGAAGAAGTATATCTAAAAGTAACTGCTTTAGACTTCCGAGAAAATCAATCTGAACACTCTGAGGTATGTATACTGAAATTACCAGATGTAGTACCTCCATCTCCACCAAATATTGTAGATATAAGCCCTGCGATGGGGAAGATAACAGTACAATGGGAATGTAGTACCAATCAGGATGTAGAGATACATGAAGTACAACGGAAAGATGCTACAGGACTAATTTGGGAAACATTATGGTCTACAGATGCTACAGGGCTGATTACTTATGAAGATACTACTGCTACCTATGATAGAAATTACCACTACCGCATAGCTGCTATTGATGATGCAGATAATATTTCTTATTCAAAAGCATTACAGGCACGCCCTTTGGACGATGGTATAAGAGCAGCGATTACCAACTTCTGGGGTATTGTTTATCTAATATCCAATCCTAATCCTCCACAAAGTGAGTTGATATATGGAGGGGGAATCGTAGGCCTCGCATGGGAATATCCTATCAGCCCTCAGTTACATAGTTTTCTGATTTATCGCGAAGTACAGGGATCAATGTATGCCTATAAAACAGTTTATCCTGATGATGCTTTGGTTACACAGCAAGACCTGGATGATGCCCTTCAGGAGTTTGGCAATACGGGCAGCTACAGCAATTATTATACCCCTACGGATGAGCTCTTCTTCTTCCGGGATGAAGGATTGCTGGGAGGACAAGCCTACAAATATAAAATTGTAGCTCGCTATATAGATGGTGCTGTTTCGCCCATGTCAAAGTCAGTCACTGTAATGTATTAGAGTAAGACTTTTAAACCACTTCATACTCTTAATTCACTACATAGAAGAAAGCCCCTTAAGTATGTCCCCGCTGGCGGGGGTAAGGGGGGGAAGAAGAATATGATGTATTCCTTCCTAATGAGATGAACTCAAAATAAAATCTAAAAACATGAAGCTAATATATCTATCAATCATCGTTCTTAGTTTACCATTGTTCTTACAGGCACAAGGCACTACCTGCAATGATCCCCTCTGGATCAATACCACCGAGTCTCAACACCTGGACTTCGTACCTAATACCACCACATCACCACATCACCATATCACGACTTCTCCTTCTCTCTGGCTCCATTTCCAGCCTACCACTCCTGGCATTCTTGCCTTTACCCTTACCCCAAATATTCCCACTGATGATCTGGACTTCACCCTCTATCAACTAAACGGGATAGAAAATTGTGCAGGTATGACCCCGGTCCGGATTATGTCGGCAGGCCCTCGTATAGGTGATGCAGCCCATCTTTCTGAAGCCTGCATTGGTTCTACTGGTTTACAAGCTGGTGAAACGGATACCGAAAGTCCTGCTGGCTGTCCAGAAGGCACCAACAATTACCTGGCTACCATAAATGTACAAGCAGGGGATGCCTTTGCTTTGCACATCACCAATCATACCTCTTTACAGGGCTTTACCCTCGACTTTACTACTGATGTTGTACTGGCAGATGAAGCCTTCACCCTTTCCAATATCCCTATCAAAGCCTACCCCAATCCCAGTGTAGGTGACTTCCAACTGGAATTTCTAATGCCCGTTTCTGGCAGGGCTACTATATATGCCTATTCCACTCAAGGGCAGCGAGTATATGAAGAAGCGCTCGACTTGGCTGCTGGTCAGCAAAGCGTGGCTATACCTGCTACCAATTGGTCTTCCGGATTATACTGGCTTGGGATAATGGTAGATGGTGAGAGGAGAGGGGTGAAAGTGGAGAAGATATAGGTAAATACAATTGAAAACAACGCGCTTAATCAATCGGCGATATAAAATATTTAGACAATGAATTATCAGAAGTTTTACTCACTGGCGTTTCTGTTGATTATTCTTGGTTTTTCTAATATTCAATTTAATACAGTTGCTCATGGTTCGGATAAAAAAACTACTGAGCATGAAGAAAGTAGTTGTTATTCTAAAACTACTATGAAAAGTGATAATGCCCATGGATTGAGAGTTCTTGCCAGTTCACTTACTTTTAGTGATTTTAATTATATGGATAATCATGGAGTGAATGAGTACCTAACTCACCTCCAAGGATCTGCGAGTGAGTTGGTTGATTCTATTGTATCGAAATCTCAAAGCAATTTTACGATATTTGATTATGGTATGTATCCTCTTCTAGTTTATCAGGATGCAGAAGATGGTAGTGAGCAGGCATTTCAGGCAAAGATTAATCAAGTAGAAAATACATATAATGCTGAACATTATCTTTTAATAGGCAAACAGTTAAACCCAAAGGATAATTCTGTAGAATTTCGAGTATCCCTTAAACTACCACAAACAGGAGAATTAGAGAATATTACACAAGGTATCACAGATGGCTTAGCTAGTGATTTGTTACAAGTGATTAGTAATACTTTTCAAAATCAAATTGGCAGTAC
>BQJT01000407.1 GCA_021604845.1 Cyclobacteriaceae bacterium | reverse complement strand
TAAAAATCAAAGGCCGGGGAACCGGTAGCACAAAACACCCAGCCGCGTTCCTGATCAATAGTAAATCCACCCCAGGCGTTGGCACCTCCATAAGTTTCACCTTCATCAAACTCCCAGGTGTCATACCCAAATTCTCCTTCTTTGGGAATGGTATGAAAAATCCATTTAAATTCACCGGAAGCGGCATCGTAAGCCCGGATATGTCCGGGCGTGGAGTTATACCCTTCCGGCACTCTGGATCCAACGATTAGCATATTTTGATAAACTGCTCCTGGGCTGGTCACTTCTATAGACGCTTCAGTATGATCCATATCCAGGTTCTTTCTTAAGTCGATGTGGCCCTTTTCCCCGAAACTTTCGATTAACCTACCGGTTTCTGCATTCAACGCATATACCCGGTCTTTTACAAAATGAAAGATCCGCTGATCTGCCCCATCATCAGATTGCCAATAGGTGACACCCCGGCTTCTTCCCCTGAACAACTGCTGGTTCTCATTGAAGCTTTCAGATTTAAAGACCCAAACTTCCTCACCGGTGGCTGCATCCAGGGCAACTGCCCGAAGTGTGGAGGTGGAAAGATACAATAACCCGTTTACTACTATGGGATTCACCTGCATAGAGGAACGGCCGCTGGCATCCCCGGTACGATATTGCCAGGCAGGTGCTAATTTATGAACGTTTGCGGCATGTATTTGTGCAAGCTCTGAGTATTGATTGCCTTTTTTATCTCCTCTGTAAATAGACCAGTCGGTGTAATTGTCTAAGGGGTCGGGCTGCACTAATGGCTCAGAGATAGATTCTGGTTCAGTGCCCGTACAACCGGCAATCAGCACCATGAAGATGATGGAAGCCGCTAATTTAAACCTACCTCCAATATGTAAACAGATTGCTGGTACCATAAAATGTATTATGCCTCAGTCCAATTTAATAAAATGCTTTCAGGAGCACGTGCTACTGTTGATCCGGGGATAAATAATTCTCCGTTTGTCAATTTTAAACCAATTAGCAAAACTGCCTTAGATAACGGATGCTCTGTTTTAACGAATCCTTCCTTCTTCTTAAAGAGCCTTCGAATGCCCTGTCTTCTACTTCCACACATACCGGTCCGTTATATCCTGCGTCCGTCAGCTGTGAAAAAAATTTCCCCCAGTCTACCTCACCCAGCCCGGGAAGCTTTGGGGTATGATACTCCAATGGATGCGCCAGAATACCCACTTCATCCAGTCGGTGTTTATCTACTCGTACATCCTTTGCATGAACATGATGAAAGCGATGGACAAATTCACGAATTGGCTTCAGATAGTCCATATGCATCCAAACCAGATGGGATGGATCGTAGTTAAGACCAAAGTTCTTGTTGGGAATCTCTTCAAACATTTTACGCCATACCTTTGGACTTATGGCCAGGTTTTTACCCCCAGGCCATTCATCACCGGTAAATAACATTGGACAATTTTCTATACCGATATTAACTCCCAGTTTTTCAGCATGTTTGACCAGCGGTTTCCAGGTTTGCTTAAACGCACTCCAGTTATCGTCCAGTGATTTAGTCCAGTCGCGCCCGATAAAAGTGGTCATACGGTTTACCCCTAGTTTGGCGGAGGCGGAAATCACTTTTCTAATATGTTCCCTGTATACCCTGGCTTCGGCTTTGTTCGGAGTAAGTGGATTGGGATAATAACCTAAAGCGCTAATCTCAACTCCCGTTTTTTTAACCAAATCTTGTAATTCCCGAATGTATGATGGGGAAAGCCTGGTGACGTCTATATGAGTAACTCCTGCATATCGGCGTTCAGCTTTTCCAGGAGGCCAGCACATTACTTCGACACAATTAAAACCCTCATCTGCTGCGAATTGGAATACTTCTTTAAGCGTTAGTTCCGGCAGGATCGCACTTACAAATCCAAGTTTCAAATTAGTAGTTTTTAGTTTTTAATGTTGAGTTTTTAGTTGATTGAGGACGCATTTTAGAGTGAAATCGTGGTTGTTCATTGGATTAAGTGATTTGGTAGGCCTGCTACTGAAGGACAGCGCAATTGCTCCATAGTTTGTTGAAATTGGATTTTAAGCAATGACATAGTGTGATCGCCTCCTTTATTACCAAGGGCGCTAACCCCATACATAAAACTTCGTCCCATAAAAGTGAACTTTGATCCGCATGCTATTGCCCTGGCAATATCCGGACCCGACCGTATCCCGCTGTCCATCATTATAGTAATCTGATCGCCGTATTTTTCTGCCAGATTACGCATCGGCACGATGGATGACTGCCCGGAATCCAGTTGCCTGCCTCCGTGATTGGAAACGATAATCCCATCCAACCCCAGTTTAATGGCTTTTTCGGTATCTTCCTCGCTGACCACACCCTTGATTACCAGTTTTCGCTTCCAAATATCCCTGATCCTGGCTACCCTTTCTTCGTCCAGCCAGCCTGAGAAAGTCTGGTTCATATACAATCCCAATTTTTTGAGATTAAGATTTTTGGGCATATATCGCTTCATGGTTGCAAATTGT
Organism: Cyclobacteriaceae bacterium; assembly: GCA_021604845.1. Classification (GTDB taxonomy): domain Bacteria; phylum Bacteroidota; class Bacteroidia; order Cytophagales; family Cyclobacteriaceae; genus SZUA-3. Next base: position 441 of record BQJT01000407.1, on the reverse strand, counting down.
GGCGTACCTGCTAACAATGTGTTCAATGCCCAGTGAGGTCTACCAAGAATTTGCATAAAATTCTTCAATGTCATTTCTGGCGGCATGGCGAGGCCGTTGCGGATGTCCCGCGGACGAAATCCGAATACCGGCACATCGGTTAAAATTACCAGTACCGGACATTGCGCCTGGTCGACCCGGCTTAAAAGGTCATTCCTTATTTCTTCCTTTGCCGGGTGGTATAATTGAAACCATGCGTTTCCCTGGGTGATTTCGGATACCTTTTCAATACTGGAGGTACTGACCGTGCTAAGTATGAAAGGGACATTGTGTTCGTAGGCAGCCTTAGCCAATATTTCAGGGGCTTTGGGCCAAATCAAACCCTGAAGACCAATAGGAGATACCCCGAAAGGAGCATCATAAGTGTGGCCAAACAATTCCGTTTTTAAGTCTGAAACGGTG
>BQJT01000406.1 GCA_021604845.1 Cyclobacteriaceae bacterium | reverse complement strand
AGACAAGATCAAAAAAGAGCTTACGGATTAATATTTATGGTTTGCTTTTCACGCAAAATTATTTTTTCTTGCTGGTTTGGAACTATGAAAAACCGTAAAAATTAGCAGAAAAATGAAAAGTATTTGGAATTTGAAAGTTTTAGGTTTGCTGTTGGGTGCTGTGATTTTCGGGGTGGTTGTCGCACAGGCACAGGATGAAGAACCGCTTACGGATGAAGAACTAACCAAGTATGCCTTGGTTATGGACTTTGCTGATCAGGAAAAAGAGCGACTCAAGGACGACTATAATGGCATGATACAGGACGAGGAGCTTATGGACGGCGGCCGGAGATTTAAAGAACTCAAGGACGTTGCTGACGACTCAGTGAAACTTGCAGAAATTGCCACTCCGGAAGAACTGGAGGTTTTTACCAGGATTGAGCAGGCAAATGAGGAGAACATTGCCGCTTTTAAAGAGGCCTATACTGAAAAAATTAAGGATAAAGAGCAATTAGGAGCTGGTCTGTATAACAGAATTACTAAAGCGCTTAGATCTGATAAGGAGCTGAAAACGCGGTATACTGCGATCTTGGAAACCGTTAAGAGTGAACGAGCAGCAGCCGAAGAAAGTGCTGACGCGGCAGAAGCATCTACTGATCCCTGATTTAAAATCTAAAATCTAAAATCTAAGATCTAAGATTTCTAATCTTTCTGGCCTAAGGTCTCTGAGCTCTGGATGGACAGCCTTTTTGTCGATCTGAGCTCAGAGATCAGTAATCAGAGTTTCTTCAGTCGTTCATCCAATGATAAACCGGAAACCACTTCAATGTTGATTCCGTCTGAAATGCCGGTTTCGATTTGACGTTTTTCGAATTGCTGCTGACCGGTCATCACTTCAACAAAAATCTTGTCTTCCTCTTCGAAGATCAGGTTGCTCTCTTTGATGGCCATAACGTCGTCCTTTCGTTCCAGTACAATATCTGCATTTGCGCTATACCCGGCCCTTAAGAAAACGCTGTCCTGAACTTCAATGGCAGCCTTTACTTCAAACTGAATGGCACCTTCTTCTTCAACACCTTTGGGGCTTATATACTCAAGGGATGCATCAAAAGTTTTGCCGGCTAAAGCCCCGATAATCAATTTCAGAGGCATCCCTTCTTTTATCTTTCCCACTTCCGACTCATCTACTTTACCTTCGAATATCATGGATTGCATATTTGCGATAGAAGCGATGGTGGTACCTTCATTAAAGGTGTTGCTTTCAATCACGAAATTTCCTTCTTTAACCGGCACATCCAGCACCATACCGTCAACGGTGGACCGTACTTCGTTGGTAGCAGTACCTGCTTTTTTTGAAGCTCCTTCCTTCACCAGTTGTAAATTACTTTCTGCTGCATCCAAAGCTTCTTTTCTCAGTTCATAGTCAAGCTTGAACTGGTTGTATTCTACTTCAGAGATAATGTTGTCTTTAAAAAGGTTTTCCTGACGTTCCTTTTCTTTTTTAGCATTATCAAAATTTATTTGTGCCGATCGCAACTGAGTTTGGGCGTTGTTCAGTGATACAGAATTAGGGATAATTCGTATGCGGGCCATTAACTGACCTCTTTTGGCAACCTCTCCCGCTTCAATATAAATACGGTCGACCACTCCGGAAACCTGAGATTTGATCTCTATTTCCTTTCTGGGCAGTATCGAGCCAGTTGCTACAGTTTTCCTGACAATAGTGGTAACGAACACACTGTCAGTCTCATATACTGCATCCGGTTCCTTCGATTTTGAGTACAGGAAGTAACTCATATACAGAAAGCTGGATACCAATAACACCAACAGTAACACTTGAAATATTCGCTTCATTTCTTGTTTTTAGTTTATTCTTGTCTAATAGCTTCTATTGGGCTTACCGCGGCAGCCTTTTGGGCAGGGAGTATCCCGGCAATAATTCCACCGATTATCAATAAGGTCAAAGATCCTATAGCTACTGCCGGACTGACATCCGGGTTTAGAATTATAAAGTCATCGGGTAAAAACCTGGATAGCAGGTCCAGGATCAATAAACCGGTGACCAATGCAGTATATCCCCCCACCACCGTTAAGAACACGGATTCCTGTACAATCAATGAGATGATAGAGTAGGGGGTAGCGCCGAGTGATTTTCGAATGCCTATTTCTTTGGTTCGCTCCTTAACAATGATCAACATGATATTACTAACTCCAATGATACCGGCAAATAAAGTACTTAAACCAACAAACCAGGTAAATAGGTTTAGTCCTCTGAATAGCCCTGATATTTCCTCGAACTCCTTCTGAAGATTGTTATAGCCAATGGCATCTTCATCCAGCGGGTGGATGCTGTTTTTATTTTTTAGCAGTGTCAGCATTTTATCCTGTACCCCGGCCACGTCATACTCTTCATATGCTGAGAATGCATACCAGCCTACCCGGTTGCCAAACCCGAAGGCCCTTTGAAAAGTGGTGAAGGGTACCTGGATGGTATTCAGATCCCTTTCATTGCCATCTTCGCGGATTGGCCGGATAAAACCCACTACCTGAAAGTTTACTTTATTAATGGTGATGTACTCACCAATAGGATCCTCATCTTCGTCAAATAGTAAATTGAAAACGTTTTGTCCAATCACCGCCACTTTACGGTAATCATCAATATCTTTTTGATTAATAAATCGTCCACTGGTAATATTTTGAATATTGATCCTGTTAAACTCCGGATAGTCTCCAATAACTGTAAAAGCCCCTGAATTATCGCCCCTGGTAACATTGTTACCACCCCGCCATCCTCCAAGCTGATTCCTGGGAGCCAGATACTTTATTTCTTTCACTCTCGACAATAAATGCTCCGTATCCGAATTGTTAAAACTTACCCTTCTACCAGGTTGAAACCCGTCATAGGAAATGGTGGTCCTTTGGCCCCACATAAAGCCCGAATTAGTAGCCCACTGACCAAAGCCCTTGGTGACACCGTTTC
>BQJT01000405.1 GCA_021604845.1 Cyclobacteriaceae bacterium | reverse complement strand
CACCAGTCATGACTACCTCAAAAGTAAAGGTATCATCTTCCGGATCAGCAGGCGTGCCATTATCAGAACATAGGATGTTAGTAACTAATCCTTCAATGTCACAATCAAACGAACAAGGAGGAGGTGCCACAGCAAAGACGGAGGCGGAACAAGTCGGATCGCCTGCATCGTACACTGTAATATTAGCAGAACCTGAGTTGATAGAATATGGGCCGAAGGCAATCAAGCTACCATATTGGAAGCTATTATTGCCAACTGTACCATCATCCGTGGTCCAGAATCCGCTATTGTTAAATCCATCTACCTGAACACCCACGAAGAATTGATCATCACTTGGATCAAATGGTGTGTCATTATCAAAGCATGCAATAAACTCTACTGATGCTGAAATGAAGCATGCTTCAGAACAAGTCAATGGCGCTTCAGCCGTAATAGACTCAAAGCATGTTGGGTCAGAAAGTGCACTAAAGGTCACTGTCACATCGCCGCCGATTACCGGATATGGGCCAAAGGTTATGGTGTTACCAAATTCACCAGATGCTCCATTATTGGTTGTCCAGTTTTCTCCAGCATTATTTCCATTTACGTTTACCGTAAAGGTAAACGTATCATCATTTGGATTACCAGGCGTGCCATTATCGTTACAAAGTGGTGTAGCTGCCAGCGACAAGATGATTTCACAATCATTTGAACAAGACGCTGGTGCCAATGCTGTGGCAATCGCATTGCAATTATCATCTTCACTGTCTGTGATGGCCAGGCTAATGTTTCCATTTCCAATTGGATATGGTCCATAAACTTGAGGCACACCATAAGCACCAGATGATCCATCGGAAGCCGTCCAGGTAGCACTGCCATTCTCACCTTCTACCAACAATACAAATGTATAAGTATCATCATTTGGAATGGTTGGTGTATTATTATCATCACAAATGACATCCGAGACGATTGGATTAATGAAGCACTCATCAGAACATGGAGGAGGAGCACTAACGATAACCGTTTCAGAACAGAGTTGGTTGCCCGCATCCGCAAAAGTCATAATCAAAGTACCATTAGTAGCGATCGGATATGGCCCAAAAGTAACGGCTTCTCCAAATGTTCCGGTTGCGCCATTGCTTGCTATCCAGGTGTCACTGATCGTGTTATTACCTTGAATCATACAGGTTACTGTATAGACATCATCTGTAGGATTGCTAGGTGTACCAGCATCATCACAAGCAATCTCCAATAGATCCACCATAACGCTACAGGAAATAGAGCAAGGCGTATCTGGAATCTCCGCATTGACGGAGGCTACACAGAGTTCATCAATTTCATCCATGATATCAATGGTCACAGTTCCAGTTCCCACTGGGAAAGGTCCCAACTCAGCTGTACGAGCATAAAGTGCGGAAACAGACAATCCATTTGAAGTAGCCGTCCAGGTATTACCAACATTGATACCATTGACTGTAACTTCTACATAGTATCCATCATCAGAAGGATTACCTGGTGTACCATTATCATCACAGAAGATGTCTCCAATCACTACGCCCGTAATGGCACACTGATCAGAACAAGGAGGAGGCGATGGCACTTGTACCAGGTCGAAACAACCTTGATCCAGATTATCATTGATAAAGAAGAACAAATCCGTTCCAATTGGATATGGTCCCATATGAACCATTTCGTCGTATACCCCTTCTGTGGCGTTTGGATCATTCGCAATCCAGCCATCACTGGTACTCAAACCTGTTACAACGATGTCAAAAGTGAACGTATCGTCACTTCCATCAGTAGGTGTGCCATTATCATCACATTCGATATTAAAGATCGAATTGCTGAAGATATCACAAGGAAGTGGTGTTACGCTAGCGCCATCACCATCGTCTTCATCACCTGGATCATCTTCATAATTACCATCATTATCGGTATCTACGCCATTACCAGGTGTAGAATCGAGGTCTTGCTCATTGGCAACTGTTACTTCTGCCAGGTTGAGATAATCACCGGTAAGTTCTACTGTTACATCAAAAGTGAAGGTAAATACGCCACCTACAGGTATATCAAGATCAGACCAGCTAATGACATTGCCATTCAAGGCGCCATTGCCGCTAATATTGTTGATATTGCTATAACCATCAGGAACGATATCTTCCACTGTCACTCCAGTAGCATTTCTTGGGCCTTGATTTTCCACTCTAATTGAGAATGTAATCACTTCGCCACCTGCAGGAGTTGGGTTATTGACGCTCTTATCCAGTTCAAGGTCGATCAATGGCAGTGGATCTAATACGACACCATCGCCATCATCTTCATCATCCGGATCATCAGAAACATCCCCATCACCATCGGTATCTACTTCGTTATTTGGTGTTGAGTCAATATCATCTTCATTGGCAACTGTTACAGAAGCCAGGTTAGTGTAATCACCAAAGAACTCTACCAAGGTGGTAATTTGGATAGAAGCAGATTCTCCAGCTGCTAATGTTCCAATGGTCCAATTACCAGAAGCCGGATCATAAGCATTAACACTATTGTCATCCAGATAAGTTAAGCCTGAAGGCAACTGATCAGTTACAATTACTCCAGTAGCAGTACTTGGTCCTTGGTTAATAACTGTAATGGTAAAGACGGCATTTTCACCCAGCAATGGGCTGATGTTATCGACCTCTTTGTCTAATTCAAGGTCGATGACCGGAATTGGATCAACGCTAGCACAATCGCCATCGTCTTCATCCTCTGGGTCATCTTCACAGTCCCCATCACCATCGGTATCCACTCCACTATTAGGTGTAGAATCAATATCATCTTCATTAGCGGTAAATACTTCAGCGGAGTTGAGGTAGTTGCCAGTGGCTTGTACGGTAGTTTCAAAAGTAAGGGTAATCGTTTCTCCGGCTGCAATAGTCAATCCTGACCAGATAACGCTGCTAGTAAAGGTATTACCACCTGCTGAAACGTTAGTGATGCCATTATACCCCGTTGGAAGAACA
>BQJT01000404.1 GCA_021604845.1 Cyclobacteriaceae bacterium | reverse complement strand
TAGTTTGAGTTGGTTCGCCCGACTCCAGTAAACCAGAACATAGGCCTCTAATGGTTACCAAATCCAGATAGATTTGATCATTGTTGCCACTTGCATCACATTGGAAGCGGAATTGGGAGTTGCTGGATAAGGAGGACCCTGGAACAGTGACTGTTGCAACGTAGAAACCACCATTATTAAAGCTGCTTCCACTTGCATAGGCAGCCACAGTTGACCAACCAGATCCATTGTTAAAGCGTACCCAAAAATCTTCTCCATTTTCCATGCTGTTGGGATAGAAATAGAATTCGATCTCAACAGAAGAGTATTGGCTCAGGTCATAAGCCGGAGAAGTAGTTGAAGAAGCCGTACCGGAGTTATCTCTTATCCGAATAGAATATTGACCATCCCATGAACGAGAAGAGGTAGATACTCTGGCACAATCGCTACCGCCATCAGCCCAGCCTTCCAGGCCTGTTTCATAAGAGAAGGTTACTGAACCAGCTGTACAACCACCACCGCCACAAGGGGCACAAAGGGAGCCACCACAATCCACATCGGTTTCATCGCCATTTTGAATGCCATCTGTACAAGTTTCGCAGGAACCATCATCTTGATTCGCTCCTGGATCGTAATTGTGTGCATTCGGATCGGTACAGCCTGGGACTGGACAAGCAGCACAACGGGAGCCACCGCAATCAACACCGGTTTCATCACCATTTTGAATACCATCAGAACAGGTTTCACAGGAACCATCGTCTACTGTGGCACTTGGGTTGTAATTATGGGCAGCAGGATTTGTACATCCAGGTACTGGAGGTCCACTGCTTACACAGAAATTGGTCGTTTCAGATGAACCAAAATTACCACCAGAAGCTAACGTAGCACCATTAGAATCGTCGGTTAAAGTATAATCACCATTGCCATAACCACAGCAGATACCATCACCGTAAGAATCATAAATAATAAAGTCGAAACAGCCATCAGCTGGAAGGCAAATATTTTCAACTACCTGGGAGCCATCTGGCTGTGAACCGTAAGTACCACCAGAAGCTACTACATTACCACCATCTCTAACTTCCCAACTGGTTTCTTCTGGATAATTATCTAAATTAATTGTTAGTGTCACACCTGGTCCAGTACAAGGACAAGGGGCACAAGAACCACCACAGTCAACTCCGGTTTCATCGCCATTCATAATACCATCCGTACAAGTAGGACAAGCAGGGCAAGTGGAACCACCACAATCTACGCCAGTTTCATCGCCATTTTGAATACCATCCGTACAAGTAGCCGGGCCACAAGGTGCCGTACAACTTGCATTGGCTACACTATTGCGAATCACATTACCTGGCTGAGGGCCAAAGCCTTCATTGAAATTGATACCAACACTCTGCAAATGGCAATAAGACATAATAGTACCGCCCTGTGATGGATAGCCAGGATTAGAGCAAGAGCCTTCCGTGCTACCTGCACAACCGTCAATTGCTGTATTATTACCATTCCAAACACAAGCATGGGTATGACGAGAGCCCCATAAGTGGCCAAATTCGTGGGTTACCACCATCACAGACCAGGAAAATGTAGGAACACTAGAATAGGAGCCATCTATGCTACTAAAACTTTTACTATTATCAGGATTCGAGTTACAAATACCGGCAAAACCAGCAGCAATACCACCACTAGCCTGGTAAGAAAGCAATTGAGCAAGGTCGCCATTGAAACTACCAGTAGCCCCTTGGAAATCACTCAACATACCACTACTGCTGGTACTGGAGTAAGGGCTGGTTACATCCCAAACCACGATTTGAGACACCACAGATGCAATGCTCTCATTGGCATACAGCGTAATCACTTCATTCAAAAGGCCTGTTGTGTAGTTGGTCGCTCCAGTAACGCCACCTTTATCATCATGGATGTCTTTATCTACTTCGATATAAAGACGGATACAATCACCCACATCTTTGGTGTTGTCAAAATCTAAATCTTTTTGTTTGTACCCAATGCCGTCGTCTGGCATAGCACAATCAAAAGGCATATCGTGCATGACCTCTTTGTCGTCATACAAAATATGTTCACCACTCCAGCTGTCTCCAGCCAATTTACCTAAAACAAGGTTGCCATCGTTATTGGCAATTAAGCCCATTACTTCATCATCAAAAATACTGATGGCAGCAATTGAGCTGTTATCGCCTTTGATGATACCGCGGTAATGTACGCCATGCTTAACATCGGCAGCCATACCGGTTGAGCCTAGTGTAACCTCAAAATCAGAGGTAAAAATATCAACCCTCACTAAGTCAAGTTCAAATGTGGTGTTTTTGCTTTCGGAGGGAATGCTTAGTGTCATTGCTTCAGGTGCTTTACCTGAAAAATCTTGTAGTGTAGCAGCATTTACATTTAATACATCATAATCTACTACATCTTGGTTTAATTCGGTTACTTGAGCCTTTTTTTCTAAAGCTTTTGAAAAGGGACTCACAGACTCAAAAGCAGCGCTTTTAGTTTGATAAGATTGCACAAGATCCAGCGGTTTAACAGCGCGCTGTGCACTTTGAGCAAAACTCATAAAACAAAAACAGCATAATAGAAGCGTTAGGAAAGTTCTCATGTGTTAAATGAATTTATGTTAGTTAAAGGTTCAAAAAGTCAATATAATATCAGCTCATTCAAGGCCAAACGAACCTTGTGAGTTATAAAATGGCATATACCATGTGTTAAAACACTGATTTAAATTGATTACGTCGGGTGGATTGAAATACATTTAAGTATTACAAAACCTAGGTTTAAAGTAGTAGAATTTTCAATAGTTGAAATATCTATTAACTATTGAACGAGAGGTTTAGTCAAGTTGTAAACCGGGAGTATTTTGTCTATGGTTTTAAAAAAGGGAGTTAAACCTAAAAATAATAGAGAAAAAACAATCCTCTTAAGGTTTAATTTTGAGTTTATTTAAGGAAAGGAGGTTTAAATTTCTTGCAAGTTATATTTTAAATTATTGTTTTGCAAAAATGTGATGTCCCAAAATTATC
>BQJT01000403.1 GCA_021604845.1 Cyclobacteriaceae bacterium | reverse complement strand
GGAATCCCAATGGACTCTCCATTGGGCCAAATGATGAAATCCTCTATAGCGACAACGAAGGCAACTGGGTGCCCACAAGCAAGGTGCATCGCATTGAAGAAGGTGGCTTTCATGGTTTCATGTACTCCGCCCATCAGCATCCCGCACCAACCAATTTTGTGAAACCCATATTGTGGGTTCCTCATTTTGTAGACAATTCAACTTCTACCCCCATTTTTATAGAGAGTCCTTCATGGCCGGCGGAGTTGCAAGGGCAACTTCTGCTTACCTCCTACGGTCGAGGTTCTTTATCACTTGTACTGCTTGAAGACGTGGACGGTGACTGGCAGGGTGCACATCTCACACTCCCTTTAAAATTCCAATCGGGACTGGTTCACGGGAGATTTCATGAGGATGGTCATTTGTATGTTGCCGGGCTCACCAGTTGGCAGTCGGTAGGGCATGGAGGTGATTGGGGTTCTTTTCATCGGGTTCGGTACACTGGAAAACCGCTGCATCTCCCGGTGGCAGTGAATACCAGGAAGGGTGTTATGGAGCTGCGCTTCTCTGAGGCACTCGATTCAACGGTGGCTATTGATCCACAGCAGTATAAGCTAAGCTTATGGACTTATCCCTGGACTAGTCAGTATGGTACCCGCGGGAAAATTTATTCAGCTAACCATCCAGGAGAAACAAGGGCAGATTCTTTAGGTATTCAATCCATACAGCTGTCAAGCGATCAGAAAACAGTGCTGCTGGAAATTCCTGAGCTCAGACAGGACCTGGTTCAGAAAACCTTGGGTGTGCTTCCTGGAATACCCGACATGATTGAGACCTCAATGGGATTGGTTTTGGCCATTGACTATAACCTGCGTGCTACCGAAGGAACAGAGCTGAAGCAGGTAATTCACAAAACAATTCACCGGGTGCCTGGCGATCACGCTTCAGAGAGTCCGAAGCCATCCATTAGTAGCGATGCTCGAGCTTCGGGAGGGATCGCTGCCGGTGCCGATGAAAGCAAAGCACCAACTGAACCGGCGGTAACCATAGATGATGACATCCGGGTAATAGATATCAGTTCGGTCGGTATAACACTTAGTTACGATCTTACGGAAATTCGCATGAAATCCGGAGAGCGTATGGTGATTCGTTATCACAATGCCGGTGATATGGCTCACAACCTGGTGATCGTGAAATCCGAATCCGACATAAATCCGGTTGGCATGGCTGCCATCTCAGCTCAGCAGGACGAATTTATCCCAAAATCAGAACAAGACCGGATACTTGCAGCCTCCCGGTTGGCTTATCCAGGTGACACAGTGTACATTGAATTCACCGCACCCGGACCCGGAGTGTATCCCTATATTTGTACCTTTTCCGGGCATTTCACCATGATGCAGGGTCGGATCACCGTGGAACCCTGATTAATTTAAATACTTATGCAAATTCCGGTCACTGCAATTTTTGACATAGGCAAAACAAATAAGAAGTTCTTCTTGTTTGATGATGACCTCAAGGAGGTTCATCAGGAATACATGCAGCTCAATTTGATTGAGGACGATGATGGAGAACCTTGCGAAGATTTGGAATCCTTGATCAAATGGATGAGAAGTACGCTAATGAGGGCGCTGAAATCCCGGGATTATAACATAAAGCAGTTGAATTTTTCTGGCTACGGGGCTAGCATGGTCCATTTAGACAGTGCAGGAAAACCAGTAACACCGCTATATAATTATCTTAATCCATACCCAAAAAGCCTGCAGCAGCAATTTTCGGAAAAATATGGAGAGATGGAACAAAACGACCTGGAAACCGCCTCTCCATCACTAGGTATGCTTAATTCAGGGATGCAACTCTATTGGTTAAAATATTCAAAACCCAAATTCTTCCATCGAATCAAGCATTCCTTGCATTTTCCCCAATTCCTCTCTTATCTATTTACCGGTGAACTGGTAAGCGAGCCCACTTCTATTGGATGCCATACCAAATTATGGGATTTCAGACACAATCATTACCATCAATGGATTATTCAGGAGGGATTGGACAGGTTACTGCCTAAAATAGTTCCTACCGTTCACCATTACTATGCTCAATTGAACGGGCAGTCTATAAAAACCGGGGTTGGGGTTCACGATAGCTCAGCAGCCTTAGTCCCCTATATTATTAGGTCAACTGAACCGTTTATACTGATTTCAACAGGTACCTGGAGCATTACCCTGAATCCCTTCACTACGGAGCCTCTTTCTATGGAGGAGTTAAAAAAGGATTGCCTCACTTACCTGAGCATCAATTCGAAACCGGTTAAAGCGGCCCGCCTTTTCATCGGAAATGAAATGGAATATCAGATGAAGGTACTCAACGACATTTACCATAAAGATCCTGAATACTACCAGAGCGTATCATTGAATGAAGACTTTATTGCTAAGGTCGCTTCAGGCGCTATCAGCAATCGTTTCTTTCCCAAAACTATCAAAAACCCTTTGTTACTGAAGGTGCTAGATCCGAATAGCTGGGATCCTAATAGTTTTAATAGCTATGAAGAGGCCTATCATCATTTAGTTTGGGGGTTGGTTACTTTACAAAGAGAATCACTTCAATTGGTAAATGGAAATTCGCCCATAAAAAATGTTTATATGGATGGAGGATTTATACATAATGATCTATTCAATAAAATGCTGCAATACCAATTACCGGATTATTCTTTTAATATTTCCTCCGTACCCATGGGTTCGGCTTATGGGGCGGCCCTGGTGATCACCAATGAGGCAGGAAAGTCGGGTCTGGCACCAAATAAGAATTAAACCTGGCAGGTCAATTTTCCCGGTCAGGGGAACGAACGGTCCGCACACCCAGTATTAATACTCTATGTAGAAAGCAATTTTCTGAAAATGAATTTACAATTAATGCATCCACGCGATCAGATAGATCAGATAATGAAAATCATTTATAAAAATGGAATGACTCAAGAAGAAATTCTTAACTTGATTTTATGGATCTTATAGAGAAATTCTCTGCCCCCCTGGGGACCTTTCTG
>BQJT01000402.1 GCA_021604845.1 Cyclobacteriaceae bacterium | reverse complement strand
GTGGTAAAAGAATTTGATGATCCTCGCATTCGATATGTAAAGCACAGTCAAAATATCGGGCATTACAATAATTTTAAATTTTGTATAGAACAAGCACGGGGGGATTATTTTTTACTATTACAGGATGATGATCTTATTGATGAGGATTTTGTGGATGTGTGCTTGTTCTATACAAAATTTAAAATTATTGTAATGCCCGATATTTTGACTGTGCTTTACATATCGAATGCGAGGATCATCAAATTCTTTTACCACTTTTTCGGTTTGATCAATCGAACAATTATCTGAAACGATAATTTCTACATTTTGATAGGATTGATCTTTCGCGCTTTGAAGAGTGTGCTTCAGGTAAGTGTCTGCTCGATTGTAGGTCGGAATAGCAATCGTGACTAATGGCTTTTCCGGATTAAACATATTAAACCTCTTCAAAGAAATAAAAACTTATATCCCAGCTAAAGATAGGCTCAAATGCCATTTGGGATGCAATCTTAGGCGAAAACGCCTCACTCGCCATGCCCGTGGATTGCGGCGGAAATGCATCCGAAAATTTGGATTAAACTGTCTTTCAGAATATCATCCTGATTAACAAGGAAGGATCCCGCTGAATCCTGAAATTTTCGGGTAAACAGAGATTCTCCCCCAATGACTCAGACTGCCAGGCTTGCGCAACATTATCGTTCAACTATTAGTTTTTTTGCTTTTTCATGAACTCTTTCACAGCTAATGATAATGTTTATTAATCCAGAGGGATAAACTGAGCAGAGGCCATAGCGCCCATGAATAATCGCTCCGACCATTGAGATGCTGATCATACAGCTGTCGGAGAGCTTTCTTGTTTACTTCCAACCCCAACATTTCATCCCGTTTCATGAGGCTTTCCTCAAGCATTTCACGGAGTGAGGTACGCAACCATTCACCCATAGGCACCTCAAAACCCCGCTTCCCTTGAGTCTGTTGTTTGGTATATTTGGATAAGATCTGACGTAATATCATCTTTCCTGTCTTTTGTTCCACATTAAGGCACTGATGCCAGTCCGTTTGTGCCGCTACCTCAATAACCTCCTTATCCAGGAGGGGGACCCGAACTTCTAATGAATGAAACATACTTGCCCGGTCCACTTTCATCAACACATAGGGCAAATGACATTCAAATTCGCTTATCCGGGAATATTGTGCCGCACGATCTGGATCGCAACTATGGTATTCAAATGCTTTATAGGCATTTGGCCAGGATGGCAGCGAAGGAAAAATTTGTTTCAACCATTGTTCGGAAAGATGGGTGAGCATGAGACGATGATAGTTTCCGAGGGAGCGTTGATTTAGATGGTTATAATTTCCATATTGCAGAACTCTTTTAAATCCTCGCCAGACCCAACGACACCAGAATGGGTACCGAAAATCACCGGCATTCCTCACCAAGGAACCAAAGCGGCCCGTATAGCCCCAAAACAATTCATCACCGCCATCACCGGAAAGCATGACTTTGTAATTTTGACTGGCCAGGCGGGATACCATCATGGTGGGAAAGAGAGAATAATCTCCAAACGGCTCTCCACAGCTTTCGATCACATCCTCCAAAAAATCCAGCGCTTTGGCAGGATCCATACATTCAATCCTATGCTGGACTCCAAAATCCCTGGCATATGCCATGGCATCCTGTGTTTCGTCAGTAGCTTCTTCTCCGGTTCCGATTGTGAAAACTTCAATGGGCGCTGCACTCACCGATCTCATTTTCGCGACGACCAGAGGTGAGTCGATGCCACCGGAAAGGAATGCTCCCACCGGGACATCACTAATTAGATGCCGTTTCACAGCCCCTGTGATTGCCGCATCCACCGCCTCCAGAGCCTCTTGCCCTTTTAATTTTGGTATTTCGTACTGTGGAAATTTAAAGTACTGTCCCTTTTCTATTTGTCCATTCCCCGTGAATTGGACCCAGGTTCCCGGCTCAAGCATCTGGGAATCCTGCATAAGAGCATAAGGCGCAGGAATGTATGCCAACCGCAAATAGAGGCCAAGTGCTTCTGGTGAAACTTCAAGATTGTGGCTCAAGGGATGCGCCAATATTTGATTATATTGTGATGCGAATACCATCCCTTCGGCCTTCTTTAGAAAATATAGCGGTTTCATCCCAGCATGGTCGCGAGCCAATAGCAATCGCTTTTCTACAGAATCAAAAAAACCCAAGGCAAACATCCCGTTAAAACGTTCTAACGCAGTCGTTCCCCATTCCATTAGGGCATGCAGCACAACTTCGGTGTCACTAGTTGACCGGAATCGTACTCCACGGCCTTCTAATTTTTTCCGCAAGTCCTGAAAATTATAAATCTCCCCATTAAAAACGAGTGTATAGCGACCATTATGAGCCGTCATAGGTTGGTGCGCATTCATACTTAAATCAATGATGGCCAAACGGCGGAAGACCAAGGTACAGGCTTTATGGTCGGTCCAAATTCCCTGGTCATTGGGTCCCCGACGTGCCATCAATGCACTAATCTTTTCCCAATCGGCTTTCGACTCCACCGCCTGATTGAATCGCAATTCTCCAGCTATCCCGCACATGTTCTATTCTTTTCCCTCAATTCAACAAAACTTCAAGATGAATATCGGCGATGCCGCTAAATTGTCTGGCTTAGATTTCTGAAACGTCATACGTTTTTACCGATAGCCAGTTCTTCGTAAAGATTAAAAGCCTTAATGTATTCTTGGATATAATGCATAACATCCAGATTTGTATCTGTCATTTGCCGATCCACTAATCTATAGATCATCTCAATATAAAATATCCATCGATAGGTTTTCTCCTGCGCCTTTAGACTACTTGAAACTTCGGGAGCGTGTTCGGTTATTTTTGAAATAAACATCGGCAGGGCTTTCATTACTTCTGAACCTAACATGCTCACCGGCACTTCCCTACAAGCAGGTCGATAAAAAAAATAACTGTAAAAATCAAATAATGCACTCCAATATCCAGCACCCTCCCAATCAATAATTTTCATTCCATGTTGCGTATT
>BQJT01000401.1 GCA_021604845.1 Cyclobacteriaceae bacterium | reverse complement strand
CGGCGCCGGTGGATGTTGGTACTATAGAAACTGCTGCGGCCCTGGCCCGTCTCAAATCACTATGAGGGGCATCCTGTAATCGCTGGTCGGCGGTATAGGCGTGGGTGGTGGTGATAAAACCTTTTTCAATACCAAAATTATCATCCAGTATTTTGGCCATTGGTGCCAGGCAGTTGGTGGTACAAGAGGCATTAGATAGAATGGTATCATCGGGAGACAATACTTCATCATTCACTCCAAGAACCACAGTTTTAATATCACCCTTGGCAGGTGCCGAAATAACTACCTTTTTGGCCCCGGCAGTAAGGTGCTTTCCTGCTCCTTCAACGTCCCTGAAAATTCCTGTTGATTCCAATACTACGTCAACTCCTAATTGACCCCAGGGAAGCTTGGACGGATCACGTTCCGCCAATACCTTAATTTTGTCTCCATTTACAGTGAACCCCTGATCGTCGGCAGTAACGCTTCCGTTAAATCTTCCATGAACAGAATCGTATTTCAACAAATGCGCCAGGGTGAGATTATCGGTAAGATCGTTAATGGCAACAATGTCTATATTGTCCTTTTCCAGTAAGGATTTGAATGTAAGGCGGCCTATTCGGCCGAAACCATTTATGGCGACTTTTATTTTGGTCATATCGTTATATTTAAGAGGTTTTTCGTAGTATAAGGTCACAAAAGTACCATAAGTAGGGGCTAAATACAATGAAATGTTATCAATAATAACCGGTTCATTTTGCTATATTTTCAACTTTATGCCGCTTGTTGATATCATCGGATCATGACCCGGCATTATTAATTATCGATTCCCATGAGCAACCCGTGGATAACACCTGAGAATACAAGGCCAGGCGGTCATTCAGAGGCCTGGGGTTGGCCACTGAGTGTTTCAGTACCTTTTAGCATTGATACAAGTAGTATTATCCATGGGGCAGATTAAAAAACCGGTTTTAATTTTTGTAGTCATCGGAATGCTGATTGTGATGGGGTTTATTGGATTGCGAATTTTTCAATACTTTCATGTCATGGGTTTTCAGACTACCATGAAAGTCCTGGTGGATACTGGTACCAATGGCAAATATGAACTGTACTTTGGAGACACTGATATCAATTATTCTGATTTCCTGTTTACTATTGACAGCCTGGTAATTCGGAAAAAGGATCTGTCAGACTCAACAGGGGTAATCCAAATAAAAATTCCCAACCTGATTGTGGATCTTGGGCCCATTAGCTCAATATTCATCAGCTCGCAGTTCGAGATTGACAGGTTATCCTTCAATGAACCGGTGGCGTTTATCGGATTGAGTAAAGACCCCGAAGAAAGTACCACACCCAGGTTCAAACCAATAAACATACCACATCAAATCGCACAGTTTTACCCTGCGGTGAAAACCATCCTGGATCACTTCAACGTAAAGCATTTCCAGATTGACCGGGCAGGGTTGAATCTTGAAACGGCATCGGAAATCATCCAGGTTAGACTATTAGATCTGTTAATTACCGATTGGGATATGCGGAATCTAGGTGATGACGCTAAATTTCACCTTGCCCTGGGTAATCAGTCATTGGATTTGCAACATTCTGAATTTTCCTTCAGTTCGGTAGTATGGGACTATCATAGAAAGGAGCTGGACCTTTTGGATTACCAGTACATACAGAAAGACACCAGTCACAGTGAGGTGATTCATATTGAGGGGGCCGCATTAAAAATATTCAACCTGGACTATCAGGTTTTGATTACTGATGAAGAGTATGACTTTGAGCGGCTGTTAATTGTTGATCCTGTAGTTACCGCACACATATATCCCAAACGAAACCAGCTGGAAACCAGCGTTCATCCACTTTCTGATATTCTTAAAAGGCACTTTGGTACACTGTCGATCCAATCCGGAGCAATCAGGAATGCCATGCTTGATTTGACCATTTACCGTGATCAGGATACTGTTGCTCTTCACTTGCCACGAATAAATCTGGTGGCTGAGAACTTCAGGGTTACTGAAGACAGTGCAACATTAATGATCGACAAGCTGGCACTGGATGTCCATGAAACCGAACTGGATATTGGCAGTGAGTGGAAACTTAAGTATAAGAATTTATACTATGACGAAAATTACAATGTCCGCTTCGATTCATTGCGGGTCAAACATTCTGAATTCCTGCAACCGGTATTGTTAACTGAGCAGTTAGCGCTTTTCAATTTTAACGTGTTCACTTTCATTTATGAAAATACCTTGCGGGTTGATTCGATTCATTTAAAAGATGCTTCTATGTATTTGGATGGCGGTTTATTTGCCAATGACAACCGTTCAGTACAAAGCAAAACTCCAGCAACATCTCCTGTTCTGGAAATTGGCAGGCTACGGCTGGACAATGTGGAAGTAGGCGCTACCATAGGTCAAAGATCCACTAAGGTGAATGGTTTAACCGGTGTAATAGATGATTTTCTGCTTGATGATGGGGTAGACTACAGTTTCAGATTTCTTCGAAGTCCGGCGGTATGGATCCAGGATCAGCAAACGGAGTTACGTCTAAGCGAAATTATGTTTGAATCCAGCAGGCTTTTAGTCGGCTCTATGATCGGAACCCATAGGGGAATGGATATAACCGCGGAAAACCTGCAGGCGGTGCCAGGCAGACCATTCCTGGAAAAACCACCAGTTGACAGCTGGGAGTTGATTTCGATCTCGAACCTTTCCCTGACGGGGAATCTTTTACCACACCAGATAGAGCCTGACGATCGAAAGAGTGTGGACAGCACTGCAAGTCCCTTTCATATTCAGCAACTAAGAATAGGAAATATCAGTGTGGATGTCGGTTTATCAGACTCATCGAATTTTGCGGCAAAAATGGATCACATCCGGTTGGATAGTGGCCGGTGGGATCGGGGAATAGCAGCATACCATAAGCTACAGGCTAACATAACCAACCTCAAATACCGGTTGGGATCAGCCAATTACAGAGTTGGAGAAACTGTCATACACAGCGACTCTTTGTCGCAGTTTACTCAAATCAATATG
>BQJT01000400.1 GCA_021604845.1 Cyclobacteriaceae bacterium | reverse complement strand
ATGAATCGGAAATTTAATTGGGTGAGTGAGTATCCGTTTAATAGGTAGTCAGTCGGCGTGTTGTAGGGGTTTAGTCGTAAGAGAATGGCCGGGAACTAGCTTGCTCGTCGGCTTTTAGCTTGTCAACACATTGCAACTCATTGGTTGTCAGACACTAATACACTAATGAACTAAAGCGCCAACATGCTTTTTGGCTATTCCCGGCCAGCCTGATAAGTCGAGAGAGTAGGACTAGTAATTAGTTGGTGATAAAGCCAAATTCCACATATGGCTGATCCACTTTTTCCCAGCCTCGAATGCCCGCTTTTACGTTAAGTGAGATGGCTCGATTCAAGCGCCAATTGGCTTTGCCTTGTGCTTGCCACTGTACTTTTGAATTTAAGCGATTAAAATCTCCAAGAAAACCTACTTGCCCGATTAGAGAAATACCTGATTCTTGCCATTGAAAGATATTCGATAATTGTTCGATTCGGACAGTTGTGGGAATGACCAAACCATTGCCCGGTAGGTGCAAGCCATTGATTAAACCCACCCGTATTTCCTGGTTGGTATTGCCGGTTCTAAATTGACTGGTGAAATAGGTTACTGAGGTGTAAATCGTCTTCCCATCCTGTCCCGGCATTTCTACATCGTAAGAATTGGTTTGCATAAAAGTCCCAGAAACACCTATTCCAATATTCGGTTCAAAAGGGATATCCACTTCCAAAATATTGGACAAACAACCATTGGGGTCCATTATCTGAACGGTATACTCCCCTGCGCCTAAGCCTTCAATTGTAAAGACCTCGCCGGTAGCCACACCCCAGTCATCTCCATTTAGTTTGATGGTGTAAGGCCCATTATTGGCCGACGTTATTACAACATTTATAGCCCCATCATTAGCACTAGGAGAAGAAGGAGGGACAATACTTTCTAGCTCTATGGTCAAAGCATTTGTGCCTGTCAGAGTAGTGGTGAAGGTGATACTGCAGCCTAAATCCAGGTCGGAAACCGTCACCGTATGCTCCCCTGCTCCAATCGGGCTGTTTATAGGCCCGGATATGCCATTATCCCAAACAAAATCATAATTTCCTGGCTCGTTGACTACGACTTCCAATGATCCATTTTCTAGTCCACAGCTGGCAGGTTGGGCCAGAAATTCCACCGTGAAATTGCATGCTACTGGTGTGACCAAAACGGTGACTTGCCCCGAAGCGGTATTCCCACAATCATCCACCACCTGGTAGTTAAAGGAGGCTTCCCCGCTAAACCCATTCGCAGGGGTAAAAGTAAACGATCCATCTTCAGAAAAATCAACTACGCCACCTATCACATTTGAGATGTTTTCCAGCATAATACCAAGTCCTTCATCATTTTCCAGCACATTGCCAGTAGTGGGTGCACCAACGGTGGTTTCGTAAGCATCATCATCAACCGTCAAGGGAGGTGTTTGCTCTGAAACAATTACCTCAAAAGTTTTTTCGCAATGCCCATCGGCAGTTGTGATGGTGAGTTGGTAGGCCCCTGCCTGAATCATATCCAGGTTGGCTGAAGTACTTCCTTCCGACCATTGAAAGGTGTAATCCCCGGTCGGTTCCACCATCGTGCTAACAGAACCATCAGATAGGATACAGGTGGCATCCGTGGTAGTAAAATTGGCATCATATTCACAATCGGGAGGAAGCACAACAATCGTAATGCTGGTTTCTGCGCTTTGATTGCATGGACCTGCCACGGTGTAGGTCAGTGTAATAGTGCCTTGATACCCTTCGGCTGGTACAAAAGATAAGGTGCCATCAGGTGCTATATTGGCTATCCCTTCAGCTGGTAGGCTATGATCTGTCACTGCCAAATCAGGCCCCTGGTCATTAGCCAAAA
The DNA here is from genome assembly GCA_021604845.1 of Cyclobacteriaceae bacterium. Taxonomy (GTDB): domain Bacteria; phylum Bacteroidota; class Bacteroidia; order Cytophagales; family Cyclobacteriaceae; genus SZUA-3. Next base: position 1,162 of record BQJT01000400.1, on the reverse strand, counting down.
CATTCCCCGTTAAGGTTTCCCCAAAAGGCACTTCGTAGCTATCTGAGCTAGCAGCAACAGTTGGCACCGTAACCTGGACATTTAGCGTACTTGTAGCGGTTTGTCCATGCTGATCGCTTATAGAAATGTCAAAGGAAAAGTCAGCCGCAATAGTCACGTTTGAAATTGAAATAAGGCCATTATTTTGATCGGAATTAATGGTCGCAACAGTTACTGGTGTAATAGAAGTAATGACCAGCCCTTCGCCAGTATCATTTGTAAAAACATCAATGCTGCCCGAGCCATCGCAAGGAACAATAATATCATCATCCCTCGTCACTAATTCAGGCAAGCTATCGACATTGCCGCCATTCCCGTCTCTGGTAAGAAAATAGGTGATTATACCACCACCAGTCAACCCACCCGCTACCGGAATCCATGGAAAGGATCGCTCTCTAACAGTGCGGCCATATCCAGGTTTGTTTTGCCATCCGGTGAGGTCTATTTCAGACAAGCCAGGTATTGTAGTACTAGCGGGCCTATTTGGAGTAGTCTCTGCTGGTTGGTCCCTCCAAACACCACAATAACAACCGAAGCGCACCTTAAACCTTACTTTATTACTGTAATGATATTCCAGGTAGGTGTCATTGCCATTTTTTTTAATTTCAGAACGATCATTATCAGAAAGGGCCTGGATGGGTTGCCCTGGAAAAGCTGCTTTAAAAAAGGCTTTGCGCATATTTTCATGGATAGGATAGGAGAAACTTTGCTCCGGCAGGCAAATGTCTATCGCCCGATTATAGGGGCCTTTAACACCATCGAGGTAAGCGTCAAAAGGGCCGGAAGGCAAAAACTGAGCCGTACTTTGCGTTAAACGTATACCTTTGAGCAAACCCAGGAGGATTCGATCAAAGCTACCCTGGAGAATCATCAGGTTTTTATCTTCCCAAAGGTAAGCCGGAATGGTCAGCATTTTATCCAACAAGCTGACTAAAGTAGCTGCATTAGACTCCATCCCCAGTAGAAAATATTGGGCCACTTTGCTCTTAATGGATTGCTCAAACGTTTTTTGCAGGACTGTAGAAGCTAACTGAGAAAAAGCCATATTGCTGATCTGCCCCAAGGCTGCCTGATCATTTGGTGAAAGACCATCCCATGCTTCCTCCGCAATCATTTGAGCGAC
>BQJT01000399.1 GCA_021604845.1 Cyclobacteriaceae bacterium | reverse complement strand
GCGTTAGCCCGACCGTTTTTGATTGTTCGCAACTGGGCAGTCAGGAGGTGACTTTAACCGTAACGGCTCAAAATAATAACCAAAGTACTTGTACGGCTATGGTGCTGGTTGAAGACAATACTCCCCCGGTTGCGCTTTGTAAAGACTTAACACTTGATGTTGGCTCCACTGGTAATCAAGTTATAAATCGATCGGCTTTTAATGATGGTTCATACGATAATTGTGGTTCGGTAACCGTTTTGAACAACATACCTCCAATTATTTTCGGTTGTCAAAACGTCGGAATAAGAACAATCAATGTAACTGTTAGCGATGGCACGCTGACCAGTTCCTGCACGGCTACCGCAACCGTCATAGATAATACTCCACCGAGAGCTGTTTGCAGTTTTGCTACTGTCCAATTAGATGTAAATGGCACCGGGCAAATCATGGCTGATGATGTACTGATACTCCTACTCACAGATGATGAATGCGGTATTCAGTCCCAGATGGTAAACCCCTCTGACTTTACCTGTGCCGATATTGGAACACAGCAAGTAGTAGTGACTGTTACAGACCCTAGCGATAATTCAAGCACTTGCTCAACAACCGTTACGGTAGAAGACAATATTCCCCCTGTTGCCCTCTGTAAGGATTTAACCATCAACCTGGGAAGCAATGGCACTGCAACCAGATATCGAGGAGCATTTAATGATGGTTCCTATGATAATTGCGGTTCGATAACTGTTTTAAATAACCTTTTTCCAATTGTATTCGATTGTAATAGCATCGGTACAAGTATCGTTACACTGAGCATCAGTGATGATAATAACCTTATCAATTCTTGTACGGCAACGGCCACTGTCGTTGACGATGAACCTCCGATAGCTACTTGTTGGCCTGCTACGGTACAGTTGGACGGTGAGGGTATCGGTAACCTCAATCCCGGACAGGTACTGTTCATTTCAAATGATGCCTGCGGCATCCAGTCCCGCACGGTAAGCCCCTCTGAATTTGATTGTGATGACATTGGTATTCAATCGGTGGTCGTGACCCTTATGGATAATAATGGTAATACTAACACCTGCTCGACATCCATCACGGTAGCAGATAATGAAGCACCAGTGGTTTCTTGCCAGTCTGCCACAGTGCAATTGGATGATTCCGGAAACGGCTTATTGGATGCCAATCAGGTACATGCCGGTGAAGACGAAGCCTGCACGATTGCGTCTTTCACCCTAAGCCAATCCGAATTTGATTGCAGTGAAATTGGAGCAATTGAAGTAACACTCACAGCAACAGATCAAAGTGGGAATACCGGCACTTGCTCTGCCACGGTAACGGTAGTAGATGAAACACCTCCGGTAGCCCAGTGCCAGGATCGTACTATAAATGTTAATGCGCCTGTCATTATTACTCCAGGTAATCCAGGGCCTCCGGTATTGATTGATGATGGTTCTTACGATAATTGTGATAATGTTTCCCTCGGTTTTACAACCGAAGACGGCAGTCCGATTTCGATTTTAAATGGGAAATTGAGGTTTCCATGCAATTATGTTGGTGTCAATACGGTCATCTTAACCGCAAGTGACGGCAATTTATCCAGCACTTGTTCCGCCAGCCTGACGGTAGTGGATAACCAGCCTCCCTCCATAGGCTGTGAGACTGACGTTGTGGTACAACTGGATGATACCGGAACAGCCACCCTACAAATTGATGATGTCTTAGCGTATGCTGGTGATCGCTGTGGCATTCAATCCACCACATTAAGCCAGAATCAGTTTGGCTGTGACGATGTTGGCTCTCAGTCTATTACAGTTACTGTAACGGATAATAGTGGAAATTCTACAGATTGTATTGCTGGCGTAATTATTGAAGACGGCAGTGTGCTAAACGCAATTTGTGTTTCCGAAACGATTGAACTGGATGAAACAGGTCATGCTAGTATAAGCCTCAATGATATTGACAATGGTTCTGGAAACGCTTGTGGAGCGGCAGTCTCCTTAAGTCTGAGTCAAATGGACTTTAATTGTGATGACCTGGGAAGCAATACGGTTGTCTTAACAGCCACCGACAATAATGGTCAAGTAAGCACTTGTTCGGCTATCGTGGTTGTGGAAGATCAACTGGCCCCAACCATAACGTGCAATGAGCAAGTAAATTTGTTTACCGATCCAGAGGTTTGCGGCGCTACCCACACGGTGTCTTTTCTTGAAGCTATTGATAATTGTGAAGTCACTTTACTTCGATACCGTTATCGGAGATCGAATAAATTCGGGCATCACTATAACAGCTCACCCTGGTCTTCCTGGATGGATGCTCCTACTCTTTATCTACCACTAATTGGTTATTGGAAGATTCAATGGGAGGCCAGTGATGAAAGCGGGAATGTAGCGCAATGTAATTACCTGGTAAGAATTAAAGATAACGAAGCACCAACACCTGTGTGCTTAAATCCGACGATCACATTCAATGGAGAAGCTGAAATTGAAGTTCCGGGAGGACAGCTTTGGGATGAAAATGCTCAAAATGATAACTGTGGCCTGGATACCGATTTCTTTGATGTACCTTCCGTACTAATAAGCTGTGATCAGGTAGGCAGTACCATTCCAGTTACGGTCACGGTTAAGGATTTCGGTTTGCTGGCTGGAAGTTGCACCGCCAACATCACCGTCGAAGGCCTCCCCTGCGGCTGGCAAGGGGACCAGATCAACTGCTCCGAAAGCGCCGAGTCTGGCTACGATCCTACTACTGCAACTTATATCTTAAGCGCCGAGGATTGTTATGATCCCAACTACTACAGCAATAGCGATGCCCAAAGTATGATCCAACAGGAGCTTTGTGGGGATGGAGAAATCATTGCTCATGTAAGTGATATCGACGGCGATGCCTGGGCGGGTGTTTTTATGCGGGAAAGTGATGATCCTGGTGCTAAAATGCTGCAGTTGGCAGTAGGCAATACGGGGCTGGCGCAGCGGAAGTTGCGGACAACTACGGGAGGATATGCATTTAATCACCTATTCCAGAACCAGGGCAAATATTGGC
>BQJT01000398.1 GCA_021604845.1 Cyclobacteriaceae bacterium | reverse complement strand
GTGCATTGGAGAGGAGATTATTAACGATCTTCTCTAATCGCTTACGGTCGACCAGAAAATGATCCTCTTTTCCCAGGTTGGAATAAAAATGGTAGTTAATATTCTTTAAAGCTGCTCCAGATTCATAGGCACTAAATAGCTGCCGGCAGAAAAGCTTCAGCGGAGTGGAAGTTTCATTCAACGTTGCCTTATTAGCCTCCAGTTTCGACAGTTCCAATAGTTCTTCCACTAACTTACCCAATTTACCAACATTGTTGAGCACTATTTTCAAGCTCCGGCCGATCTGTTTATCAATCAAAGCGCTATGCTTTTGTACCAGGTTCTCCAACGGAGCCTTGATCAGGGTGATCGGTGTACGCAACTCGTGGGATATATTGGTGAAGAAGCGCGACTTCATGGTGTCCAGTTGACGAAGTTCCGTAGCTTGCTGTTCAATCACCGCCTTGTCTTCCCGTATTTTCCGCGTTCGTTGGGCGACTTCTCTTTCGAGTCGCAGGGCCTCCTGTTGTTTGTTAAGCGCCCAGATCAGTCCAAAGACTAAGAAGGGCAGGGCAGCTAGTAAATAGAACCAGGCTTGTTTATAGAAGAATTCCCTGGCGTGAATCTCGATCACCAGTGGTGACGCGGTCCAATTGTTACGAAAATCGGCCCCCTTGATAAGGAGTCGGTATTTTCCGGGCTGCAAACGACTAATATTTAGTTCCGGCTGAGTGCCTAGGTAATGCCAGTCTTCATCTTTGCCTTCCAACAGATAAGCGTATCGATTGTTGTGGGGTTCCAGATAACTCGACAAACCAAACCTAAGGTGGAGGTACGGTCTTTCCGGTGATATTTTCAATCGGCCAATTTGTTGGAAATGACTTTTCATAACAACATCTTTTCCTTCTTTCTGGTCAAAATACCCCAACTCTGTCAGGTAGACTTGCACTGTTGTATCACTATTCATAGAGACTTTCAGCACATCAGGGTCGATGATGTTAATGCCGCGCCGACTGCCAAAATACAAGCGCCCGTCTCTACGCTTAAATGGATCAAAACGTTCAAATGTCTCGGAGGTCAAACCATCTTCTTTGTGGACGCTGTATTGCACTTGCCCTTCTTTTGAAACCAGGTTAATCCCATATTCTGTACCTATCCACATATCACCATCTTCATCGGCAATAATGCTCATAATGGTATTGTTAGATAATCCTCGTCTTTGATCGATAATGGTAATGGCGCCGGTATCGGGATCATAGATATGAAGGCCGCCAAGGTAAGTGCCTAGCCAAAGCCTTCCCCTCTTGTCCTCGAAAATAGTAGTGAAGCGGAAATCCGCAAAGCCATCCTCGAGGCCAAGAACTTCGCTTTCGCTCCGGTCTATATCAATTCTCCAGAGCCCCTTATTAGTAGCAACCCAAACCATCCCTTCAGCATCCACCAGTATGTCCCGAACGAACCCATCGAAAGCTACTTGCACTCCCGGACCGAAGGAAACCAGCTGCTGGGTATGGAGGTCAATAAAAGAAATATGCTGACGGTCGTATTGAAATACGACTAGTCCTTCTCGGACGAAAGCAAAAAGAGAACTATTTACGCCAAAATCAAAAGACTTACATTCATTGGTAACCGGATCAAACCTGACCAGGTAATTTTTAGTAATGAACCAGAGGTCGCCCTGACTGTCGGGAATAATTTGCTGTTTCATCCCCCGACCGAAAGCGAAATGTTTTATACCACAGTCAGGCCCCTGGAAAGGAGTGGACATACCAGTCATTTCATCATATACCACCCATTTATTGTAGATTGTATTGACCAATAAGCGACCATCTGGCAGTTCAGCCATAGAACTGACCCTTTTATCTGTCAAAGCCTGTCGGATTGCGTCTTGCTCCCGGATGCCAGCACAGAACACGCCGGTATCGGTCAACAAAAAAACCTGCCGTCGAAAATCCTTGCCGGCCAACCGCTTGATAGCGCTATGCCCAGACACTAAAGAGGAATAGTCGAAGCGCTGTCCATTCACCGTTTCCAGCATCGCCCGGTAAGATTCGTTTTCATCCTTAAAAAGAAAGCAAATATTGCCGGATTCGTCCTGGAAAATATCGGCAGGTAGCCAATCCGTAGGGAACTGATCCGCCATGGACAGAAATTTATTTTCTTCCAGATCAAACTGAAATAAGTGCTTGCCATATATGACCGAAAAAAACAAGTAAGTGTCTCCATTTGGACTTATCAACACCCTTGGACGTTCCGTGCCATCAACTAATTCTTTATCAGACAGTTTAATCATCGGCTCAACAAAATCCCATTCATGATACGTCTGCATGGTACCCTTCTGCCGGTCAAAACGATAGAGCGGAAGCGAGAAAGTGGTTAACCATATCGATTCCGGGCTTACAACCATTCTATAATCTTCTGGCAACTCTGCCAATTCGGGAAAATCAAAGGACGGTTCTTTTATCAACTCGCCTTCCCATAACTCGAACATCACAACTTTGTTGTCTTCTGAACTACCAAGCACAAAGGTTGCCTCAGGCCCGGTAGAAAAGGCAAGGACCCGCAAGTCGTGTAAAGCGGAATCGGTGGGCAAAATGATGGTTCCTTCCTGTGTATCCGGATCCATCATAAAGAGGCGCTTTTTTTCATCAATACCTAGAATTCGCCCATGTTTATCTATCGCCCTGACCCAAGGCATCGCCATTACAGTGCCTTCCGGTGTAAATATTTCTACCGACTGGAAAGAATAGCCATTAAAACGAAATAGGCCAATGGAATTGAGCAACATATCGACTCCACACGGGATCAAACATAAGCGGCCTTGCTGGTCAAAGAAAATATCCTTAAAACATTTCTTGGAATGAGAATCATTTTCCTGATAGAAGTGATTGAAATAGGAGCGCTCCATTTTCGGCCATACCTCATCTCCTTGTGCGTATACACAAGGCAAAGTATAACAAAAACAAAAGAAAAGCATATATATTGTCTGCACCCCCATGGTCTAGTTCAAAATAACCTGCAAACAAATATAAGCATATAGCAAGTATT
>BQJT01000397.1 GCA_021604845.1 Cyclobacteriaceae bacterium | reverse complement strand
AATTGATTTTGATCATCAATAAGAAGTCCTTTAATCGTATTGCTGGGCAAACCATCGGCAGTTCGGAGATGCGTAATTTTTTCTGTTTTAGGATCAAAGTGATTTAGCCCGTCGTCGGTACCTAGCCATATTCCCCCTTTGTGGTCTTTACACAAAGCATAGATTTCTACGCCACTTAGGCTTTCGGGGTTTTCCGGATCATGCTGCCATGACTTAAACGTACCTAATTCCTTATTAAATAAAGCGAAACCGTTAAAGGTGGCTACCCATAGTAGCTTGTCAGATTCCTCAATAATCGTTAAAACGTGATTATTTGGAATACTATACTTATTACCGGACTCATGTTTATAACTATAGGATTCTCCTGTTTTTCTATTAAAGCGGATAAGCCCCTGTCTCCGTGAACCGATCCAATACACTTCATCCTGATCCTCTAGAAAACAATTGATATAAGTAGCACTACCTACTGTATTGCCGGGACCATAATGAGTAAAGTTCTTTCGCTCGGCATCCAATATATCAAAGCCATTTAAGAAGGTTCCTATTAAAAGTTCTCCAGCATGGTTTTCATATAAACCGTTAATGACATTATCGCTGAGGCTATTGGGCTGACCAGGCAGGTTGTGATAGCTAGTAATTCGTTCCGTGTTTCGGTTATAATAATTAACACCTCCCTGGTCCATACCAATCCAGATTCCACCGTCCTTGCTTTCGGCTAAAGCCATTACCGATTTGCTACTCAATCCGGAAACACTGCTCGGGTTATACTCCAAACGATCAATTTTGCATTTATATCTATCCAATTTTAGAACCCCTTGATTAACAGAGCCAATCCAGATAATTCCAGTTTTATCAATGAAAATATTTGTGAATGAACTATTTGATAAGCCAATGTTGTTGACCGTTCTATTCATTTGCGAAAAAGCATGGGTTTGTTTATCAAATAATAAGACCCCCATCCCATCGGTGGCGAGCCAAATGGTACTGTCCCCTACTTCCAAAATGCTGTTAATCAGCTTTATGGGTGCTTGTTCTGCAATATTTGGAGTGACCTCAAAAGCGGTCAACTTATTGTTCTTTAACTCATACTGATAAAATCCATTATTATAGGTAGCTATCCATAAATTATCCTCCTGGTCCGCGATGAGTTTCATTACGGCCAGATTTTGGGTCGGTTCATCAACAGGGGTAGGCAAATACCGCTTTGTTCGCTTATCGAAAATACAGACTCCGCCTTCTCCCTGCTCTTGCACCCAGGCACCATATCCAAGTAGGAGCCTGCCCTGTTTATCCTCCGTAATGGACCTTAACTCAGATTTCTTATCTGGTGGTAAATAGCGAGAAAATTGGTCCTTTTCCCTATGGTAGAAATTCAGCGCTCCGTCACCAGTACCGATCCACAAATTGTGTTCCCTGTCTTCATAGATACAGAATACTTCATTATCACTTAGGCTGCCAGCATCATTAACCGATGCGAAATAGCGAACAAAACCCTGTTGGTCATTGATCAAGCGGTTTAGGCCTGAACGAGTAGATACCCAAAGTTGCTGGTGACTGTCTTCAAAAATGTAATTAATAATATTGTGACTTAAAGAATTGGGATTCTGAGAGTCATGTATCAAGTTAAGAAATCCATAGCCATCATACCGACTTAAACCTTCGTCGGTTCCAAACCATATAAACCCTTGATGATCTTGAAAAACCGAATTGACATAATTATTGAGCAGGCCATCTTTAACCGTTAGGTAATCCGCACCAAACTTATCTGGATTTGAAAAGGCAGAACAGATGAGGGTAAGATATAATACTAGAAAAAACCTGAATAGCTCCTTTCCCATGCTTCACGATTAAGAACGATGTTAGATTGTTTTTCAGTATATTCATAGTAAAAATACGAAACCACCCGCTTTTAGACCAAAAATTATCCCTTTTTTTAATTCTTGGTAAACTAATTTTGATTTAGCACTAAAAGGCAACCCAAGCACGGTAAATTAACCAAGAACCTGCAAAAAATAAAATAGGAACGATTGAAAAAATCGAAAATTATATTGATACCGATGATCATAATTGTCGATCAGCTTTATACCTTAGGCACCGTCGAATAATAAATCAATATTACTCTTTTGGAATTTAAGATTTACAACGTTATTTTTTTACTAAAATCATCGCAATGAAAGTATTAAAAACACTTACTAGTAAAGATTTATGGAAAGGGCTTATAGTGACCTTTTCCCTTCTTGTAGGCTTCAATCTGCAAGCACAAAATACGGTGTCCGGCAAAGTCACCTCTACGGAGGATGACCAGGGTTTGCCAGGCGTAACCGTCTTAATAAAGGGGACAGCGAAAGGAACAGTCACAGATTTACAGGGCTTTTATGAAATCACAGTGCCCTCCGAAGAGAGTATCCTGCTTTTTTCATTTACCGGGTTGACACCCAAGGAAGTTCAGGTTGGCACCCGCTCACAGATTAATGTAGTAATGGACCTTACTAGTGTATCGTTGGATGAAGTAGTGGTAACAGGTTTTGGCTCTCAGAAGCGGGTGAATCTTTCAGGAGCTGTGGACAATGTAACCACAGAACAATTGCAAAGCCGGCCAATTGCAAATCTAGCGCAAGGCCTGCAAGGTGTTTCTCCAAACCTGAATATTGATTTCAATAGCGGAGAACCAGGCCAAGCTGCCAAGCTCAATATTCGGGGCTTTACTTCCGTTAATGGCGGGGAACCTTTGGTGCTCATTGATGGGGTTCCATCTGATGCCATCGAACTGAATCGAATTGCACCTCGTGATGTCGAAAGCATTTCGGTGTTGAAGGATGCTTCTTCTGCCGCTATCTATGGAGCGCGGGCTGCTTTTGGCGTGATAATTATTACGACTAAGTCAGGTGCTACTGAGGGGGTACATGTGAACTATTCGAATAATATCAGCACCAGTTCACCCACCGTCATCGGCGACAAAATTACCGATCCCTATATCTACCTGCGTTTGAAAGAGACTTCCACTGATAATACGCCTTGGGATAATTTCAACTACAGCGATGAGCGTTATGCATGGGCCAA
>BQJT01000396.1 GCA_021604845.1 Cyclobacteriaceae bacterium | reverse complement strand
ATCAATGTACCACCAGTGACAGAACTGGTCATTAGCCCAATCAATACGGCTACCCCCAGCTCCAGTTGTGTTAACGATGGGGTCATCGACCTGACCGGCAACTCTATCACGGGCGGCCTGCCCCCCTATCGGGTTTATCTCAACAATATGCTGGTTTTTAACACCGATACAGAAACTATCGTCCCCATTGATACCTTAACCGGTGGAAAGCATCATATCAAGGTCATTGATGCACTCGATTGTATCAAAAAACATCAGGTGGATTTGAGCGTCAACGGACTGAACATCGTTACAGAAGCTAGCCCATTAAGTTGTTTTGGAAGTAATAACGGCACCATTCAGGTAGAAGCCCTGGGCGGAAATATTAGCTGTACGATGAATTGCGATTACAAAATCAGCCTTAATAACGGCCCTTTTGAATTCTTTCCTGCTGGATTGAATGGGATCTTGCTGGAAAATCTACCGGCAGGTGATCATTCCATCAGGGTGGAGGATGGCGATGGTTGCCAGGTCGTAGAAACGGTCACTGTTGTGGAACCGGAAGAGCTAGTGATTACGGATATCACCTTTATTCCTGTCCAGTGCCATGATGATGATGCTTTAGTATGGATTCACCATACGGGTGGCTATGCCGATAATCAACGACGGATATTAATCGACGGTACGACCAATATGAATTGGCCAAATTCTTCCCCCATCCCAGTGTTGGGAATGACACCCGGACCGCATGATTTTGTTATTTTTGACGAGTCCAATTGTGCTTCCGAAACATATTCCATTGATATATTTAATCCTCCTGTAGTTGAGCTTAGCGTTGATGCGACCTACCCAACCAGTTGTCCGGGTTCCGACGACGGATCGGTTGATCTCTCCTTTTCCGGCGGATATGGAGCTCCATTTACTATAGAATTAGATTGTACGGAAGTACCGGAGGTGTTAAATGGCATCAATTCAAACTCCCTCACTATCAACAACCTACGCGCTGGCAGTCATTGCCTACGGATCAGTGACCGCAGGGGATGTTCAAAGGAAATTAATTTTGTGATCGGGGAGCCTGCCCCTATCCAGGTCAACATCTCTGGAACCACTGCTCCATCCAATTGCTCTGACAATAACGGTACGATTACAGTAAGCGCCAGCCAGGGCACTCCGCCCTATGAATACTCTTTGGATGGACTTGGTTTTTCACCGGATAATGTATTACAAGAGGCTGGTACACAGAATATGGTTTATGTACGAGATTCAAAAGGCTGTGTAGACAGCACCATTGTTAGTCTGGCACCGTTTAATTCTCCGCTAAGTCTCTCCACCCCACAAGTTATTCAGGATGACTATAGCGGTTGTGGCCAGAGCCGGGGAGAGGCTCAATTTGTCGTTTCCGGGTACGCCCCGCCCTTAACTATTCTGCCGATCGATTGCAATAGCAGCAGTTATCCTCTTGTTGAACCAGTGCCCAATGCCACCATAAGTACTTCTGATACCACCATCCAGCTGCAAAACCTGGCTGTTGGCACCTACTGCTATGTGGTTTACGATGGCACAGGTTGTTTTCAAGTCTTATCAGCAATTACCATTGACCAACCAACCCCCTTAACGCTGACGGTGATCACCAAAAGCGCAGAAAGCTGTTATGGAGAAAGCAATGATGGAACCATTACACTGCAAGCCAGTGGCGGGATGCCGCCTTATACTTTTAGTAGTTCAAATGGGAATGTATCCAGCAGCAATCAGGTCACCATCACCAATTTAAATTCCGGTGAGCATGTTTTTACCGTAGTTGATCAATTGGGTTGTTCAGACGGAGTAGAGGAGATCATCGCAGCCAACACGAGCCTCAGCGCAACAGCCAATCTGGCTAATGCACAAGGTTGCCCGGGACTGGATTTTCGCATGGATATAGAAGTTTTAGGCCTAGGCGGAACCCCTCCCTACACCATTAGTTGGCCTGATGGTTCCACCGGCAGTATAAAGACCGAATTGCCTGCCGGAAACTACCTAACCACTATTACCGACGCTTTAGGTTGTACCAAAATATATGGTGCTTATGTGCCCTCTCCTGCACCTGTTGCCTTAAACATTGACCAAACTACAGATGTGGTTTGCGCCGGAGAGCTAAACGGTGGAGTAAGCCTTAGCGCCCAAACAGGTTTTGGCAACTATACCTACTCTTTGGATAATGTCAACTTCCAATCTTCTGCTACTTTTGGCAGTCTGCCTCCCGGCAATTATGTCGCTTACGTCAAAGACGCAGGAGGTTGTACGGATGCTGCCCCTTTTGAAATCTTACTACTCAACAACCTTTCCGCAACTTACGATAGCACCGACATTACTTGCTATCAGGCCACGGACGGTTCGATTACTGCCAATGCTTCGGGAGGCAACGGTCTGGTCAGCTATTCCCTGAATGGCGGGCCTTTCCAGGCGAATAATACTTTTGGCAATCTAAATCCAGGCACTTATGAGCTGACCATTCAAGACCAAGACAACTGCCAGGTGACCTTTTCTAATATCATCCTCAGTGAACCCACAGAATTATTGGCCAATTCCAACCTCATACAACATGCTAGTTGCAGCCAGGCAAATGGTATGGCCGAAGTGGTCGTTTCCGGCGGCATACCGCCCTATTCTTATGAATGGGACAACAATCCCAGCCTGAACGCTGCTCAATTGAATAATGCCTTTTCCGGCACGCACAGCGTGATCGTAACAGATAACAATGGTTGTCAAAAGGCGGCGAGCATTCAAATCGATGACTTACCTCCTCCAAGCATAGTGGATTTGATTACTGTAAATGCTGCCTGTGGCGAAAGCAACGGCTCCGTCCAGGCCATCCTGACCGATGGGACCATGCCCCTTAGCTACGAATGGAACGGTAATCCGAGCCTCAACACAGACAACTTATCCAATCTTGCTCCAGGAAATTATACCTTAGTGGTCACCGATGCCCGGGGTTGCACAGCTACAGCTAATACGACGATATTTGCAGAACCCATCCTGTCTATTACCGAAATCACTAACATTTCGGAAGCCTGTGGGCAAATGGATGGTTCCGCTCAGGTACTTTTTAGTGGTGGT
>BQJT01000395.1 GCA_021604845.1 Cyclobacteriaceae bacterium | reverse complement strand
CTCCTCATGCAAAAAACGAACGTAATAAACACCAGCCGGAAATGCGACCAAAGAAAGTAGCCCGGTATATTGGCTGTCATAAATCACCAGATTGCCATTTTGGATTCGTTTTCCGGAGGCATCTAATATTTCCAGATGGAGGAAGGCTCCCTGATAGCCCAAACCGTTGACATTAATACGGAAAATACCATTAGTGGGGTTTGGAAAAACTTCAATGGCTTGACCAAAGAATTGTTCGTCAGTATCGGTTTGTATATCAATGATAACCTCTAGCGTTGCTTCACAGCCCAGGGCATCTCGGACCACCAGAGGATAGACACCCATTAACAAGCTGTTAAAATGGCTGCTGTCCTGAAAGCTAGTTCCGTCATTAATGCTATATGAAAATGGTGCCTGACCATTACTTGCTGTTATGCTAATACTGCCATCTCCGGCATTTGGAGCGGATTCATTCAGCGCTTCTGCCAGAATATCTAAGGCGCAGGTCGTTATGGTGGCCAAAGTTTCAATCAGACAATTTGCAGCACTCTGAACTACGATATTATAATCTCCGGCAGAAAGTTCACCAAACATGTTGCTGGCTTGGAAAGTAGTTCCGCCATCAATACTGTATTGAAAAGGCTCAATGCCATTAGAAACAGTAATCAATATTGCACCATCCGCGGCACCTATAGCACTTTCGGGAGAACTAGCTACATCGACTTCCAGCATACAAACAAAGGTGGCACAGAAATTATTGGTTTCCTGAGTCCCAAACTGACCATTACTTACTAATAAAGGCAAGCCATTTTCATCCTTAAGGGCATAACTGCCTATACCATAATTGCAGCATATGCCATCACCATAAGCATCAAAAATAGTAAAGGTATAGCAGGCTTCTGGATCAAGGCAAAGCTCTTCAATAATTAGGGTAACTTGATCTTCATACGGCCCTCCGGCATATATTACATGGCCGCCTTCATCTTCTATTTCCCAGGTTGTTTCTCCCGGATAAAAGTCCGTCTCTAATTCCAAGGAAATAGAGACACCGTTTGGTAAGACTGCAAAGGTTCGGGAGAATCCATCATTATCTGTAATTTCATCTACTTCGCCATTTGGGAGGGCTGTAAAAACGCTAATTTCGTTTTGCCCCTCCACCATTCCGGTTAGACCAAATACAATCGCTTCTGTCATACCTGAAGGTAAATTACCTGCCCATTGGATGGTATCAAAGGCTTCACCATTTAAATTGATAATAACGTTAACACTGGCAAGGGGGAGGGTGCCAAAATTGGTCAGACTTAAAGCTATTTCTGTTGAATCTGAACAAAGTGTTTGCCCCAGGCCATCAACTGCCGAAATGCCTGTGTCCCATCGGGGCAATTTAGAAATAACCGTACGGAGTGTATCATTAGCTATAACTTCATCAGATGATAGGCTTGTGAAGGTTTTTAAATTATAACTACCTACTACTGAAATATCAATAGTGGGGGTAAAGGTGTGTAAGTAAATGCTATCCGGGTACAACACAACATTTACCTCTTCCACAATCATTGGTTGATCTTCAAAAATGTAGCCCACAGTGAAAACGCTTGGGGTATCTAAACCCAGGTTTTTTACTTCAATTTGAATGGTTTCATTATCCGTTAAATCGGGTGCACTTTGCGGGCTCAAAATAGTGGTTGGGCTGATGTCCGTTGTATCATTTCTTAAATCAAAAGCTACAATACGCGTTGTTGAAAGCCCATTACCACCACCACCGTATTCTCCAGTAAACCAAAAAGTGCGATCATTAAGTGGATCAATGGACATATGGGCATAATCACTAAAACGTCCGTTAGAATTAATGGTATTTGTTCCTTCAGTAATAATGTATTCTTCAACGGTCATTTCGCCAAGGGGATCAGTGGCAAGTCGCCCGGTAAAGCGCAAGCTAACAAACTCGTTTTCGCTGGAAGCTGCATAAGCCAGGGCAATACTTCCTTTACGGTCCATGGCAATAGAACCAGCGTAACGATCCAAGCCATCATCTGGGGCATAAGTGCCTTCCTGGTATACGGTCCAATCTTCACCAGCTAATCTTCTGAATTCCATCCAACGCATACCCGAAAGATTTTGGCCAGCAGTAGCGTCAACAATGAAAGTAAAAACCAGCGTCTCATGGGTTTCAAAATTGCGATAATGGGCCTGATTCAGGATGATTTCGGGCAAGCCATCAAGTCCACCGCCATTACCTGCTTGTGGAACACAAGAAAGGCCAAAACCAGGAACAGAGCAAGGGTTGGTATCATAGGGGGCAGTAACAACACTACTATTGGTAACAGTCGTATTATCTGGGTTGTCCCAATCGAGGTTGATACTGTAAACATCGATTTTGTCTTCGCCTGCGTTGCTCCATGCATCGTCATTCAGCCGTAGCACAATTGGACCCTGATCAGCAGGAGGCGCTATCAGGCCTGACCAATCAACCGGAGTGGCGACAAAAAAGCCAGGGCTATTTGGAAGGTTAGGCAAAGTTATACGTTGAATCATCACCACATCTTCTCCATTCAACAAAGCTGCTTTGTCAATATAATAGGTGGGCAGGTCATTGCCTCCTTCATTGGTTGTAACAGAATAGGCATTGGACCAAACACCATACTTGGGATAATCCGGAAAGTTTGGCGTGCCAAAATTATAAGCATCCCAGCTTCCCAAAGGGTCACTATTTTGAGAAACGGCTACAAGTAGTTGATTGCCGTTGGGAAATTCAGTGATAATCCAACGGTTGACCTCTTGGTCATAAAGAATAATAGGGTCTCCAGCAGAAGAAAAACCAATACTACTCCAAATGGTGTTGGCTGCAAATGAATTACCAATCAAATTACCTTCTTTATCAAAAACACCCAATTGGGTGGCATTAATTGCTTGGAGGTAGTGGTCTCTACCGATATCTCCGGTAGGGTCATGCGGAGAGCCAAAACTGGAAGATAAGCCTTCTATATTAACCAATGGTTCTATTACCATATTAGCGTTATTCTTAGCAAAAGGTTGCCGGACTGGGTCAGCGCCCTGAGGCTGGGCATTTGGATTATAAGGGTTGTTTTTTCCTCTGCCTCTAAAATTG
>BQJT01000394.1 GCA_021604845.1 Cyclobacteriaceae bacterium | reverse complement strand
GCGTCTTTTCTTTTGTCTCTCTGGGAAATTATACGATTAGTATTGTTGATGAAACAGGTTTTGTCCACGATTCCCGAAATGTTGCTGTCGAGGTGGAAACGGAAGCGCCCGATGCGAATTGCAAAAACCTTACAGTGCAGTTACAAAATGGCACTTACAATAATTCCAATTTCCACAACCTGATTAATGACAACTCTAGTGATAATTGTGAAATTATGGACATCACATCCTCCCACGACAGTTTTGATTGTTCTGACCAAGGAGAGGTATTGGTCGTGCTTACGGTTACAGACCGGGCAGGCCATAGCTCCGTATGTGGCGCTTTGGTCACTGTAGAAAATGATCCGGCAGACATCCCCGTGCCTTCCTGCAAGCCTGCTCAGACCTTTCCTTTAACCGGAAATCAATTGACCATCACCACCGAAGATATTGACAATGGCTCCACACTGGGGGCCTGTTCTGGCGAAATAGCAATAAGCCCTACCAGTTTTGATTGTGATGATATTGGAAGTCAGGTAGTGACGCTCTCGATTCCGGATGCAACCGGCTCTACTTCCTGTACCTCTACCATTACTATTGTTGATACGGAAGCCCCTACTGCTCGCTGCAAATCGATCTTTGCTCTTGATGTTTTTGAGCTGGACCAGAATGGCAGTACATCTATTGCTTATCAACACATTGACAACAATAGCACCGATGATTGCGGAGGACTAACGTATAGTCTTAGCCAAAACACACTGAGTTGTGCCGATGTGGGAGAACTTGATATCACCCTGACCGTTAGTGACGCAAGTGGCAATACCAGCAGTTGCACCACTACCATTTCTGTAGATGATAGCATCATTCCAACCGCCCTTTGCCAGGATATTACGATCGCGCTGGATGAAAGTGGCAACCAGATCATTAGCCCGGAACAGATAGATGATGGCAGTGCGGATGTCTGCAACGTGCAGCTAACTTTGAGTCAAATTGCCTTCGACTGTACAGAAATAGGTGAGGTGTCAGTTGTCCTATCGGTCGTAGATGATCATGACAATATCAATACCTGTTCAGCGGTGGTAACCGTCGAAGACAATCTCCCTCCTAAAGCTATTTGTGAGGATATAACCCTGGAATTGATTAGCAGCCCGGGTATTGCATTTTTGCAGCCCGCAATTGTTACCGGTTCTTCTACAGATAATTGTTCCAACTCAACGCTCCCCAGTATATTATTGAGGTCTAATCTATTTGGCTGTGAAGATGTTGGTAGCCAGACCATCACGCTGGAAGTCAGAGATGCCAAAAATAATACCAGCACCTGTACTTCTAGACTCACGGTGGAAGACAACACAGCTCCTACTGTCGATTGTCCAGCAGATATTACCCTAAATACCGATCCCGGGAGCTGCAGCAGTACTTTTGTTGTACCAGCGCCTGCTACTGACGATAATTGCGAAGTCAGCTTGTTGCGCCACCGCTATCGTCCGGCAGACGAAATGGGCAATAATATACCGCAAACAGGTTGGTCTTCCTGGTCTACTAACCCTAGAGAAACCCTGGACATAGGCCATTGGAAAATGCAGTGGCAAGCCAAAGACCCTGCTAATAATAAAGTTAAATGTGCCTTCTATGTAGAGGTTGTTGATACACAAGCCCCAGTACCGGTTTGTATTAACCCAACCGTCGCCTTTAACGGGGAAGCAAGTATTAGTCTTTCCATGACCGACCTGTGGAATGAAGCGGCTTCCAGCGATAATTGTGGAGATGTATTTTTTATTGATCAAAGCCTTGCGCAAATTACTTGTGATCAGTTAGGCAATACGATCCCCGTAACGGTTACCGTGGAGGATACCAACGGCAATACCGCCACCTGTACCGCTTATGTCTCGGTAAGTGGTCTGCCCTGTAACTGGGAAGTTGATCTGGCTGGCCTTGGCTGTGACCCCGGCGAAGCTGATTTTGGCGCTCCAGATATATTTTCGCTTTCTACGGAGGCCTGTTTTGACCCCAGCTATTACCGCCAAAATGATCAGCAGGGCTTTATCCAAGGGGAATTATGCAGCGATGGTGAAATAATCGCTCGGGTGACAGATGTAATAGGTAGTGGCTGGGCCGGCATCGCTATGCGGGAAAGCAATGACCCCAGTGCTCCAATGATTCAATTGATGATTGATGGTCAAATGCTAACACGGCGGGAAATTCGCACTAGCGCCGGTACGCCTGCCTTTGCCCATATTTTTTCCACTCAAGGTAAAAACTGGTTAAAACTATCGCGGGTGGGCAACCAATTCAGTGCCTACCATTCTTCCGATGGAGTGAATTGGTCAACCGTCTTTTCTACCTCCTTAGCCATGAGTAATTGTATCCACGTTGGACTGATTACCATGAATAATGATACAAACAGCGACGTAACCGGAATCTTCGAAAACGTCCGTATTAATAGTAGTTCCCAACTCGCAGCTCCAATCGCTGTCGATATAGCTCAGGAAAATACAACTCCGATGAATGTCACGGTATTTCCCAACCCGGCCACCGATGTGATCAACCTACAACTGGAGGACTTCATAGGCCAGAAAGTACAAGTACAACTCTACAACCAAAATGGACAATCCGTTTTGCAACAGCAATGGGAAGAAATAAACTACCGTACGGAACAGCTAAACGTCAGCCATTTACCTGCTGGAATGTATATCCTGGAAGTACAATCCGGGAATCTGCAATTGACAAAGCGGTTAGTGGTGGCGGGGATGTGAATGGGATGTAGGTGGTGGGTTATAGGTCGAGGCTCGTAGACGGTGTAACCTACGAGCCACCAGCTAAACAAAAGTGGTATTATTGAAATAGGTTATGGCAGAGGGGCCACTTTGGTGGCTTCTCTTTTTAAAATACTACCTTTTTTGCTCAATATTCTAATGAGACATGTAAATAATTAATAATCAATCACTTAAGCACCATAATGCAACAATAATCCACTAATATTTTATCTCTAGAAACAATACTACTAAACTTTGAAACAATAGTCTAGACTTACCTTTTTAGTTACCTCCATCTTTGTTTTATCTATTTTAAAATACCATAAAGTTCAACACTCATGAATAATTTTAATCAA
>BQJT01000393.1 GCA_021604845.1 Cyclobacteriaceae bacterium | reverse complement strand
GAAAGCGTTTGAACGTTTCCTTTATAAGTACCCGGAGTTCAAAGAAAAAGTATCATTGGTAATGCTGGTAGTGCCTTCGCGGGATAAGGTAACCAGATACCAGGAGTTGAAGGAGGAAGTAGATTTGTTGGTGGGGCGTATTAATGGGCAGTTTGGAAGAATCAACTGGACCCCAATTCATTACTTCTACCGTTCTTTGCCATTGGAAGCGTTGAGTGGCTTTTATAGAATGGCCCATGTAGCACTGGTCACCCCAATGCGAGATGGCATGAACCTGGTATGTAAAGAATTTGTTGCCAGCAAGCTTGATAAGAAAGGAGTGCTTATTCTTAGTGAAATGTGTGGAGCTTCCAAGGAGCTTTCCGAAGCAATACTTATTAACCCTAACGACATTAATGCCATGGTACAGGCGCTCTATAGGGCGCTTACTATGCCGGAAGACGAACAGGTGGCACATATCGATGTCATGCAAAAATCACTACAACGTTATAACATCCATCACTGGGTGAACATGTTTATGGAGAGACTAGAAGAAATTAAGACCACACAGAAAGGGTTGGCTACAAAATATCTTGATCGGAAATCTATTGAAAATGCCAAAAAAGCTATCAAAAGCGCGGATAAGGCCCTGTTCTTTCTGGACTACGATGGTACCCTGGTTCGATTCAGTGAAACCCCCGAACAGGCGGTGCCGGATCAGGGTCTGTTAGACATTCTGGAAAAACTTACCACAAATCCAAAGTATCAGGTGGTGATCATCAGTGGACGTGATCGTAAAACTTTGGAAGATTGGTTAGGACATTTAAATGTTGACTTTATTGGTGAACATGGAGTTTGGCTGAAAGAAAGAGGGAAAGAATGGCGCACCATAACCAAACTTAGCGACAAATGGAAAAACGAGATAAGGTCCGTGCTGGAATTGTATGTGGATCGTACTCCCGGATCGTTCATTGAAGAGAAAGATTACTCGTTGGTTTGGCATCATCGCAAAGTTGAAACAGGTCTTGGAGAACTGCGAACCCGGGAATTGAGCAGTCATTTGAAGTATCTTTCCTCAAACATGAATCTACAGGTTCTGGAAGGCGATATGGTAGTGGAAATAAAAAGCGCTCTGGTAAATAAAGGTCGGGCTGCACAACAATGGATTGCTGACTTCCCCTCAGATTACATTGTAGCGATTGGCGATGATTGGACTGATGAAGATACTTTCAGGGCCATGCCAGAGGATGCCTTGACTATAAAGGTGGGAAGTACCTCCAGTGCTGCAAAGTATAATTTAAACGCCCCGGATGAAGTAAGGGATTTCTTAAAACAGCTCTGTTAACTGGTTTGAAATCCGGCAGGTGAACCTTCTGCTAAAGCCACTATTGCCCTTTTAAATAAGTAGGTGTTATCAAAAGTATCATCAATGCGGAAATTCCAAACCCAATGGCTTCTGCACCGATTAGTTTTCCCTTGGCCTTCTTCTGATAACATTCCAAATAATCAGGATCGTTGAAAAGATCCGTGTGCTCGGACATTTTTCCAGTAAGTTTTCCCTTTTCCGGTGTTGGGTTAGCTAACGCTGTTCCCAGCATCGCAAAAGGCCCGAACAAAAACCCCATAGCAATATGACTGCTTTTCTTCCCATGGTAACTACCCGCATCAAGTCTGCCGTTTACACATCTGCCCGGGTCCACCTCCAATTGCTTTAGGTACCGGGTATACACCTTGTCACTTTTATCCTCAAAGACGATCGAATGCACATCCGCAGCTGGTATATTGTATTTGGTACCCTGTACCATAAATGATACCTGGCAGTGTTTTATTTTGGTAACCTTTCCATCAAATACCAGCGCATTTGTTAGAGTCAGAATATCCCCGGCCAAACAGGTTTCAGCCACAAATCCCATCAAAAGAGACAGTATTATTTTTTTTGTAATTTCTTTGGATATAAACATAGCTAAGTTCATTCAAAGTAAGTGTCAGTTATTATAGTACAATTATGTATTATTAAATAATTTGTTTTATAGTTTAACATATCTTTCTGATAACCTGCAGTGTAATTGTACTTATTGTAACATTTGTGACAGGTATCATTCTTTGAAATTCAATATATTGATCATTCGAAATAGCTGGACAATATAGCGGGTACCCTGGACTATTCCAAGTGGTTAAACCAGGATTTCGGTTAAGTACCATGGAACTCGCAGGGTAGTAAAATCCGGAAAAATTCCGGATCTTATCATGAATGGATTCTTACAAGGCTTAGTCTTATAAGTTAACAACCAACAGCAATTGTGTCTCTACAAAGTTAGTGGCAGGAACTGCTCATATTTACAGAAAGTTAGGTTTATCCAGTTTCTTGGCAATACGGTATGCTGCGTTAACCAATCCCACATGACTGTAAGTCTGAGGAAAATTACCCCATTGGCTTCCTGAGGCGGCATGTACATCCTCGCTGAGCAGACCCAGGTGATTTCCGTACTGAATCAAAGATTCAAATTTCTCTATGGCATCCTCTACCCTTCCAACTGCTGCCAATGTTTCTACATACCAGAAAGCGCATATTAGAAAGGTGGTTTCCGGAACGCCAAAATCATCCTGATGCTTGTATCTATAGAATAAACCATTGTCAGATTTTAGTTCCGCTTCCAGGTTTTCCAAATGTTTTCTGGCTTTTTCAGTGGATGGATCCAAGTAATTCATCAGGATCAGTTGCAATGTACTTGCATCAAGGTTTTTCGTTCCCACAGCCTGAGTGTAAACGCCCCTTTCCGCATCGTAACATTGTTCAATTCTGGCAATTGAACGTTCCCTGAGAGCAGTGGCCATTTTCATCATTTTTTGATCACCCAATCCACGGGCTATGTTGATAGCAGCACAGGTACCCGCCCAGTGGAATAAGAAGGTGTAACAATGATACTGGCTTAAATCACGAAACTCCCATAGTCCTGCATCCTTTTCATCCATGGTTTTGTCGATACTTTTCAGAATCTGAAAAATCATTTTACTGGATTCTGTCCGCTCGCTCAAAATAAATCGCTTATCCGCATATAGCGGTAACAGTGATACCAGTACCTGGCCATATACATCGTTCTGGATATGTTCA
>BQJT01000392.1 GCA_021604845.1 Cyclobacteriaceae bacterium | reverse complement strand
AATATTTCCAACGAGAATTTCTTCGACGTTCCCTTTGTTGATTACTTGAAAATACGGGCTTCCTATGGTCAGATGGGTAACGATCAAGTCTACTTTAATGACCAATTACAAGAGTTTGCTTACCTATCAACTTATGGCTTTGGTGCCTACCCAATTGATGGTGTAGTAGTAACCACCCTTCGGGAAACAATTCTAGCCAACCCTAGTTTTACTTGGGAAAGAGCTAAAAACTTCAACCTGGGCCTTGATGGTACCATCCTCGATGGCAAATTTGACTTTACCTTGGAATACTTTAATAACAGACGGGATCAAATCCTGATTCAAAAGACGGGGTCCACGCCTGCTTCTTCCGGTATCAGCTCGCTTTTGCCTCCTGTTAACGCTGGTAAGGTTGATAATAAAGGCTTTGAGTTTAGTCTAGGCTACAATGGTAGTGCCACAGGTGATCTTAAATTCCGCGCAGGCATTAATGGCGGATATGCCAAAAATGAAGTGGTGTTTATGGATGAAGTTCCAGGTGCTCCCGATTATCAGCTACAAGAAGGCAAACCAATTAATGCTTACCTCGTTTACGAATCAGATGGTGTATTTTTGAATCAGGCAGAGGTGGAAGCAAATACCCTCGATTATAGTGAGGTGACAAGCCAATTACTGCCGGGAGATATGAAATTTAAAGATACCAATGGTGATGGCAAAATTGATGGGGATGATCAAGTTCGGCTGGATGAAAGTATCGTTCCAACCTTTAGTTTTGGTGCTACTTTATCTGTTCAGTTCAAAAACTTTGACCTTTCCGCTCTGTTCCAGGGAGCTACTGGTGGCTCCATCCGTGTACAAACGGAATCTGGCGATATCGGAAACTTCCTTAAATATGACCATGACAACCGTTGGTCTATCGACAACCCCAGCAGTTCTTCTCCTCGTCTGGCAAGTAGAGGGGATACTTATTACACTGGTGGAAGTTTTGGAAACAATAGCTACTGGTTATTTGATACAGATTACATTCGTTTGAAAAATATCGAATTGGGATATAATCTACCTCAAGCAGTATTGGACAAAGTGAAATTAAAAGGTTTAAGGGTTTATGTTAATGGTTTAAATTTAGTAACCTTTACTAAGCAAAAAGTATTCGATCCTGAAGCCACTAATAGTGCGGGAACTTATTATCCACAGGCGAGAGTGCTTAATACTGGGGTAAGTTTAACTTTTTAAAAATTAAATCATCGGACAAATAAAATTGTCGATGAACCAAATTTATTTATATGAAATCACATAGTAAATTTTTAATAGTCTTGCTTTCCGTGATACTGGCAGTATCCTGCAACCAGGACTTCCTAAATACCGAGCCCCTCGACAAAATCTCGAGTGAGGCGACCTGGGCGGACGGACCGCTTTCTGAAGCCTATATTTTTAATGTGTATTCCTTCCTGGGTTACGGCGGATTTGAAGAAGAAGGACTTTCTTCTTATTGCGATGAAGCCATGTTCACCCACGCCGGAAGAAGTATTAATGACTTTACTGAATCTACTATTTCCCCGTCGAATTTGGGTAATCAAAGTGATACTTACGAATGGGGCCGGATGTACCTAGCGATTCGGCAGGCTAATGTTGCCTTAGATCGTTTACCCACATCTACCTTTACGGATGATCAGTTGCGGGAACGCTTAACCGGCGAGGCTCATTTCCTCCGGGCTTATTACTATCACCAATTAGTTCGCTTTTTTGGTGGTGTGCCAATAATTGATCGGCCATATGGCTTAGATGAGGACTATTCTGTATCGAGAAATACTTATGAAGAATGTGTCAACTTTATCGTTAGTGATTTGGATAAAGCAGCGACCTTGCTGGATGGTAAGCCTCAAACGCCAGGCCGGGCAACTAAAATTTCCGCGATGGCTTTAAAGGCCAGAATGTTGCTATATGCTGCTAGTGATCTGCATCATGGGCCTACGGCTTCCTCCAAATCCGGTACGCTTTCTTCCTATTCCAACTTGGATTTGGTTGCTTATTCCGGTGGTGATCGCGCCACCCGCTGGCAAGCAGCTAAAGATGCGGCAAAAGTCGTTTTGGATGCTACTTCTGGTTATAAGATGGACTTAGCCGGACCGGTTTCCCCTGAAGAAGGTAAAGCAAACTATATTTCCATCTATTGTGGAGGTGGAAGTAGTGTTGGGGATGCTGCTGCCGCTGTAGAATTAATTTTCCAGCGGACACACACAGCTCTTTACACCGTGGAAGACAACTGGCCATTGGGTGGTATCCACTTTGGTATCAACAACGGTCCGAATGGCTATCACAACTGGGCTGGTAATACACCGATCCAACAATTGGTAGATGATTACGAAATGATGGACGGTTCTAGCTTCGATTGGAATAATACGGACCATGCAACTGCTCCATATGACAATAGAGATCCTCGTTTTTATGCCACAATTATGTATGACGGCGCCGATTGGAAACCACGCCCCTCTGACGTAGCTGCCATTGACCCTGCCAATCAGGTTCAAACAGGTATATACGATGATGGAACCGGTGGGTTCCTCAATGGAATTGACACGCGGGAGTCCACGATCGAAAACTGGAACGGCTCTAGAACGCATTACTATGTTAGAAAATTTATTGATCCAGACCCAGGCCTGGCCGACAACCAGTCTAGTGCGCAGGAAATTCCCTGGCCATTTATTCGCTATACCGAAATGGCATTAAGCTATGCTGAAGCTTGTATAGAATTGGGCGAGGAAGATGAAGCAAAAAATTGGATCAACAAAATTCGCTTTAGAGTAGGTATGCCTGCTATCAACGACACGGGCGATGCACTTAAAGAGCGATTGAGAAACGAGCGGAGAATCGAACTAGCCTACGAAGAACATCGCTACCATGATGGCCGACGCTGGATGATCGGAGAGATGTTACAAAGAGGAATTAAATCCATCGACATCCAGGCAGACTTAAAGCCAGGTATGTCACCGCTTGTCCCTTATCGATATGACAAATCCGTATATGACTACACTTACACGGTTGTAGACAATACCGAAAACGAAACCCGACAATGGGATGACAAGATGTACTTCCGCCCTATTAGCAGGGATGAAGTCAACCGGAATGATAAATTAG
>BQJT01000391.1 GCA_021604845.1 Cyclobacteriaceae bacterium | reverse complement strand
CTTCAGTAGAGGAGCCATTCATAGAAATAAGGCCAATATTGATACAATTGCTCATCGGAATATTGGTAACAAAGACAGCACCCCAATTCACTCCGTCCAGCGAATGATAGGCGCTAAACTGATTACCTGAGCGGGACAGCTTTAGCCAGATTTTACCTTGAGTAGCAAATTGATGAGCATAGGCAGAAGCACCAGCACTCATCCGCACTTCTCTTCGGGTCATTGAAGCACCATCAATCATTAGTTGGATCATCCTGGCGCTGGGTTCATTGCTTTCCCGCATGGATATGCCTGCCCAGCCATTGCCGGTAACGGATGTTACTCGTGCGATGATCTCACCATCACCACATAAGGATTGTTGGATAAACCCATGCTGATCATTTTGGCGGTAGTAATTTGGGTCGTAACAACTTTCCGTAGAAAGAGTAAACCCATTATTGGCATCAAAACCTGCTTCGGCGGGCCCACAACCAATGCCTGCGGGATCAACTTCCCAGTTGCAGGGCAGACCATCTACCAATACATTCGACGTACAGCTTGCCGTGTTGCCCGAGGCATCTTCCACAGTAACTGTTATGGGAATAGTGCTACCCAATTGATCACAGGTAATTTGGATAGCCGATTGATCAATGAAAAATACATCTCCACAGTTATCACTGGAAGCGGCTTCGTTCCATACCTCACTCATGGAAATATCAATGCTGGTTTCTCCATTAAAGGTCATAGTTGGGTGAAGGCAAACTGGAACGGGTGCCTCTCCATCAATAATGTCTACGAAAAAGGCGCACTTTTTCTGATTGTTGGAGGGATCCTTTGCTTGCCATTGTATTTTCCAGTGGCCTACATCGAGTGTTCTTGTGGCACTGGTCGACCAGGATGACCAATTCTCCCCTGAAATATTATTACCTAACTCATCTACTGCCCGATAGCGATGCCGTAACACGGTGACTTCACAATTGTCATCAGCTGTAGGAACAGGCACCGTAAAGGTACTGGCACAGCTTCCGGCATCTGTGTTAAAGATTTGATCATCGGGGCAGTCAATTGTTGGGACGGTATCATCAATTACGGTGATAGTAGCGGAACAAGAGCTGGTGTATTCGCCGTCATCCACGGTCAGGTTTACTTCGTAAGTGCCTGGTCCGAATGGTCCCTCATTATCTACACTATAAATCAACTCGTCAAAGTCAGGATCAGAAGAGCCATTATCAATCTGATTGGCTATAATACTGGCTTCGCAGTTGCCATTGACGGAAACGGTGATATCCTGACAAATGGCTACCGGAGGATCATTACACACGCTATTAGGATCAGCAATGGTAACTGTAGCAGTACAAGTATTGGAGTTGTTACTGGCGTCGGCTACAGTTAGGGTAAGGATAAAATCACTGCCGATATCATTGCAATCATAAGCAGTGGAGCCATTTGTGATTGCTGTAGAGAGTTCAGCACAATTATCGCTGGAGCCTAGGGTGATTGCATTGATGTTTGCGGCAGTCAAGTTGTAGGTATTGCGGTCTACCAAATTAATGGTAAGTTCATTACAAGAGGCGGTTGGGGCAATATCGTCGATTACCATGACGGTAGCAGAACAAGAGCTGGTGTATTCGCCGTCATCCACGGTCAGGTTTACTTCGTAAGTGCCTGGTCCGAATGGTCCCTCATTATCTACACTATAAATCAACTCGTCAAAGTCAGGATCAAAAGAGCCATTATCAATCTGATTGGCTATAATACTGGCTTCGCAGTTGTCATCGACAGAAACGGTAATATCCTGACAAATGGCTACCGGAGGCTCATTACATACGCTATTAGGATCGGCAATGGTAACTGTAGCAGTACAAGTATTGGAGTTGTTACTTGCGTCGGTTACAGTCAGGGTAAGGATAAAATCACTGCCGATATCATTGCAATCATAAGCAGTGGTGCCATTTGTGATAGCTGTAGAGAGTCCGGCACAATTATCGCTGGATCCAAGAGCGATTGCATTGATGTTTGCGGCAGTCAAGTTGTGGGTATTGCGGTCTACCAAATTGATGGTAAGATCATTACAAGAGGCAGTTGGAGCCATTTGGTCCACAATTGAGACTGTAGCGCTACAGTTGCTAGCATTTCCATTAATATCCGTCACGGTAAGGGTTACTAAACTTGAACCGGTGTTGCAGCTAAAGTCGCTTTGATCTAATGTGAGCGTGTTAATACCACAAGCATCGCTTGAGCCATCATTGACTTGTTGAGGGGTAATAGAAGTATTCCCATTTTCATCTAATTGTGCGGTGAAATCCTGGCATAGGGCCACGGGGCCAACGTTATCCCTTATAGTTACAATAGCCTGGCAGGTACTAGTCGAATTGCTTCCATCGGTTACGCTAAGGGTGACTAATACTGAACCGACATTCATACAATTAAAGGAACTCTTGCTTGGGGTCTTAGCAGTAATTTCGCAGTCATCTGTGGACCCCCCATCCATGTCATTTCCTGTGAGACTCCCATTACCAGCAGCATCTAAGGATACAGTAAAATTCTTACAAACTGCTACGGGCACATTGTCTGGTTCGGAACTAACAACTGCCGGGTTAGACCCATAAGCAGCTACACAACTTGTAAAGTCTTTGTCTCGGGCTTTCACCGTGTGATTGCCCGTACCAACATTATTAAAAACATTGCTATTCTGCCAGCTACTTCCATTGTTGATAGAGTATTGCATTGCGCAACAACCGGGGCAGGAGGCATTGACCGTGATCCTGCCATTGTTGGTGTTTGGACAACTCGCTTTGATGGTTTCCACGGAAGTGACGGAAATATCGCAATCTCGGGTCCCTTTAACAAAAACATTGTCGAGGCGGTTACCGCCGTTGTTATGGTACGTGGAGCCACTATGCCATCCCCATCTCAATTTAACAGCAGGGTGATTGGCTGCTTCTGCAGGCAAGGATTCATCTGTGAGTTTTACCCAATTGGCACAACTACTACTAGAGTTCGAAGAATAGGTAACAATAGTAATCCATTCACCACCAATATTGTACTGACAAGCCCAGGTGCCTATATAGCCGCCCCCAAAATTTAGATTCCAAAACGAGACGGTAATGTCTTTAAACCCGACCGTAGAAAACT
>BQJT01000390.1 GCA_021604845.1 Cyclobacteriaceae bacterium | reverse complement strand
AGACCAGGTTGATTTTATAGTAAGCACGATCGCTCCGAGTTGTTTTGGGGAAAGTGATGCACAAATAAGAATCGATTCCGTATGGGGCGGGCAAGGGCCTTATGTTTTTAGTATTAATGATGGCCCTTTTCAACAAACTTCAATGATAGGCGGTTTGGAAGCAGGGAATTATATGCTGGTAGCAGAAGATACAGAAGGATGCCAACAGCAAACCTCGATTCAAATAGCAGCTCCTGCTGAAAGCACATTACAACTTGGTAATGATGTAGAATTATCTTTAGGTAACAGTGTAACACTTAAAGCTATCACCAATTTTACGCCTTCTTCGCTCCAATGGACCCCTATAGATGGTTTGGATTGTGATACTTGTTTATCTGTAATTGCACAACCTATTAATTCTACTACTTACACCGTAAGGGCCATCAATAATAATAATTGCGTTGTTACGGATGAAGTCCACTTAATCGTCAACCGACAAAAAGGTATCTACATTCCGTCTGCTTTTTCTCCTAACAAAGATGGTATCAATGATTTCTTTACTTTATACAGCAACACTTCAGTTGCAGCCATTCATTCTTTCCAAATCTTTGATCGATGGGGCGGACTGGTGTTTGAAACTTCAAATATTCCTGCATCGATTCCGACTGAAGGTTGGAATGGAAAAGTGGCCGGCCAGGATGCCAGTACGGGAATATATGTTTATAGCATAGAAGTATCCAGAGTGGATGGAACAGCCGAAGTGTTCACAGGAGGAATACTTTTGATTCGTTAGAAGTCATTAGTATAGGTCTAAGAACCTTCCTCATTTAAAATGCAACTTCGGAAATTAAACAACGTGCCAGCGTAAAATACGCACCCCTACCATTGTTGCTTTGTATAAAAGTGCTAGCTAATCCTAACACAACCCTTATCCTTGATTAAGTTAAATGTATTTCATATATTTACTTTTTTATCCTGAAATTTAAGTACTAAACCTCTTTTTAAGCCTAACTTTTCCTCAGTTCTAAAAGCTCCAGTTGACTTAATCCGTGATATTTAACTAAAAAGTAAATTATATGCACAATTATTTACTCATCCCTTGTGATTCTAAGGTGTATAATCTCCTAAATGCAAAATCAGGATTAGGATTATTCCTTAGAGAAAAAATATTTTCTTCCTTTTTTGGAGCTACTTCAGCCCTTTTATGCATTTTGTTAATGTTGCCCTTTGAAAGTTTCAATCAGGTCATTTTTCAAGAGGCCGAGACAGGATTTACCTATACTGGACCAGGAAGCCCGCTGACCATGCCACGGTCTAATGCTTCCGATGAAAAAACGATGTATGTAGATTCTACTGGTGGTGTCATGTCATGGGATTTAGAAATTCCAGCTGATGGAGAATATTATCTGGTCATTACTTATAGCAATGATAATTTTGGTCCTTTAGACACGGTAAGTGTGCACGTGGACAGTTTAGAAGTTGCTTCCTTACCCTTTCAGGATACAGAGACAGCCATTCCAGGAGGCGGTTGGAATGTATTTGTTAACTCGCCAGTAATACCTTTAGGCATCCTTGAGTCGGGAACAGTTACTTTGTCCCTCTCCTTGGATTTTAGCAATAATGGGGTTGAATACGATTTATTAACCATATCTAGTACTGCTGTGGTGCCACCGCTTGCTCCAGAACTTGTCCTTCCTATTCAATGTGCAGAAGAGGTAAACCCATCACCTTTGCTTGCCTGGGCATTAGTGGAAGCAGCTATTGGCTATGATGTTCAATTAGCAACAGATGCGGATTTCACTACTATCATCGAGCAGGACTCTAATATATTCGGTTTGACCTTTCAGGTTACCGAAACCCTGGATGCTGGTGCGGATTATTATTGGCGAGTCAGGGTAACAACCGCAGCTGGAGAAAGTCCGTGGTCAGGTCAATTTAAATTTACCGTTGCCGGCATACTTAATGGTGAGGGGGCACCTTTTAATATCTCAGAGGAAGAAGTTCAACTTGGAGATACCGTTTGTGTCAGTGTACGAGCGCAGGGCTATACCAATATTGCTGCTTATCAATATTCTATAACTTTTGATACCAGTATTTTGGAATTTGTTGGCATCGAAATCAACGCAGCTGCACTCGCTGGTTTGTCTGTTGCAGACCATTTTAACCTCGAGTTAGCTGCCCAAGGGGTTATCACCACCATTTTTGATGATACCGGTGGGGCCAGTGCTACTTTAGAGGATGGTACAGAAATCTATAAAATTTGCTTTGAAGCCAAAGCGCTCGGCACAAGTGATATCGCTTTCGCAAATGACCCGACTGCTATTTTAGTCTTTGACCAGGATCTCAATGTGTTCGATTTTATGGTGGGCGATGGAAGTATAACGGTTTTACCTTGTGTGAACCTGGAGACCGTCATTGATACAACTATTTGTGTGGACGAAAGCATTATGGTTGGTGATACAATATATACGGAACCTGGTGTGTATATAGATTCCCTTATGACATCACTTGGCTGTGATAGTGTCGTTATTTTGATTCTGTCAGTTGATACGATTGAATTTCAGTTGCCAGAAATAGTTGAGATTTGTTCTGAAGAAATGGCTAACATTGAGTTTCCCGATGGTTTTGAGGGTGGAATTTCCGGTTCAGGCCAATTTAGTCAAACCATTATGCTGGTACCGGGGGGGCATATTATTACAGTCAGGAATACCGAAACTGGCTGCTCAGAAGAACAAGCACTTACTGTACAAGCTTCTCCCTTGCCAGATATTTTTATTGCGGGAGATACTACTTTATGCGCCGGGACAAGCTCCACGCTGATCGCGAGTGGCGGTGAAACCTATTTGTGGAGTACTGGCGAGACGAGTAATACGATAATGGTGGACAGCGCCGGTGTTTATACGGTATTAGGAACAGATGTAAATGGCTGTATTGGTGTGGCAGTGATTGAGCTTACCGAACTACCTTTACCTGATATTTCCATCACGGGGGATACTTCCTTTTGTGCTGGAACAAGTTCAACGCTAATCGCGAGTGGCGGAGATACTTATCTGTGGAGTACTGGCCAGACGAGTGATACGATAGAGGTAGACTCAGCGGGAATTTATACCGTAACAGGCACGGATATAAACGGTTGTTTTGGTGTG
>BQJT01000389.1 GCA_021604845.1 Cyclobacteriaceae bacterium | reverse complement strand
ATATCGATGTTTTATAACCGATATCGGTTACATTCAACTCTGGGGTATATCAGTCCAAATGACTTTGAAGAACAATTTGGGGCAATGAAAAAAGTTGCTTAACTGAGGGGTATCAAAAAGCTTGACCAGGTCACGGTGCTATGTAAGCTGCGAA
This sequence comes from Cyclobacteriaceae bacterium, assembly GCA_021604845.1. Classification (GTDB taxonomy): domain Bacteria; phylum Bacteroidota; class Bacteroidia; order Cytophagales; family Cyclobacteriaceae; genus SZUA-3. The sequence continues at coordinate 3,002 of BQJT01000389.1, read as the reverse complement.
ATTCTTTAATGGCTGAGGTTTCTCGTATTTTATTTTTGGGTTTTTTTAGTTCGGCTATTAGTTTATTTAGAGCCTCTGCAAATTTCCCGGCTGGGTCCTTGGGGGTATCCTGACGATCCGATTTAAAGTGATGGATATGCATCTCATCATCTTTGTCGTGGTCAATAAAAGTAAGGTGTATGGCTATAGTGTAGGCAGGCCCACCAGTTTCTGAGTATTCATCCCCTACTATTAGGAAATCACCAAAACCATCCATGGCTTCATCATTAAAGGTAACATGCAAATCAGAAAAAAATTCAACTGGTGGGTGATCTGCGTTTCTGCTTCTATGCTGAAATCCATCCCTAATAAGGATCCTTTTTTTATGGCCTTTAAAGTGGCGACGATACAATTTCCCGCAATAGTCCTCTAGAAAAATACTAGTGGAAATGTTTTTTTGATCAATAATCTTTGCTGCAAGATCCTTCGCTTCCGAAAATCCCGCATGTATAAGCGCCAATTCACCATTCTCGTCATTAGTTTTCAATAGATAATGCGCGTCTTCAGAAGATAGATCTTCCGTTAATAGAACCCCTTTAATAATATTAGGGGAGCTTTTAAATTCATTACTCAGGAGGAAGCAAATTTCTTCACCATTACTTTTATGGTCACCCAATTGGGGGTTGATTAGGACAATTGCCTGAGCATCAACTGCACATATGGCCTCAAGCGTTTTCTTGAGGCCAGTGAGCTGCTCTTTTACAGGTTCTATAATTGGGATAAAGCTTTGCGACGCAAAAATACGAGCAGTTTCTCTTATGGTGATTAACTCATACTGTTTACCTCGAAAATAAGGGTAGTACATTTGCTATGCCCACATTACTGCGTGGTGGATAGGAGTGTTGATGGCACGCAGTAACCTTTCATAGTCTTGCTTACGGAGCGAAGTTGCCAAAGCAGCTGTTTGCAGAGAAGGCGGCAGTTGATTAAGAAGGTTCTCCAAAGAAACTAAATTTCTGGTTTTTTTTAAGGTCCTTACCATTCCGTATTGAGCTTCATAAGGTTTTAATTTTATAAAACGAGCTCGCAACTCTTTATATAGTCGGGTATTTGGGACATTTCGAACTTCTACCCCAAAGTCTTCAAGTATTATTTTGGCCTCTTTTAGTTGGATGGCTTCAAATATGGTAGCTGGGCATGTTCTTTCTGGAACATTTTTTCCTTCTTGCAGCGTAGTGATTTGATGACGGTTAGATAATTTCAAAACGCCAACTTCCTTGGGAACTAGATTAAATACAGAATCAATATGATTCTCCCCTACTATTACGTTAACTTTAGCAAAGACCTTCATGTAAGCAGCTATTTGCCGTTCTAGCCGAGATAATGTATCTCTCTCAGACTTTATTTCATAAACCGTCGCGGTTCCATTCAGAATTACATAATCAGCTTTACAATTACCTACGCGAAATTCAGTTAGCATTGCAGCGGTTTGAAGATTGTGAACGCCAAGTAATACTTTCTGTGTTAGAGCAGTTTTGTATATATATTCATGTCGAAAATGTTTTCTTTTCAAAAAAGAAAACGCAACTTCAAAAAGCTGGCAAATTTTTTCGGATTCTGGGGATATATCAATCAGGCGAGATTCTCTGAGTAATCTCCCAAATAGAGGGGATTTTCCAAAACGGGCCATTTCCTGAATGACGGTCGTGGAGAAAAATCTGGATATTGCAGATATTTGATTTTCTTCTAATTTCAGCATATTTCTATTTGCGGAAAGAAATTTTTGAATCTGTTTGATTTTAATACACTTTTAGCTCATGAACAATCAACTTTTTTGAGCCGTTAACGGTAGTATTTCATTCCTTCATAAGATCTGAGAGTCCAATCCCATTTTAGGGAGTGCTTTAGATTTATGATTTTGATTAAAACACAGTTAGATCGGCCCTGGAGTGGTTGATTAAAGAAGAGGAATTGCCCTTCCCTCTGAATTACTCATCAACTTGGCCTTGGAGATTCATCTATTATACGCTAACTGGGGAAATCGCCTGACCGATATCATAGGTAGGTGGTTGGTCTATCTGCACTGCTTTTGGCAAGCGGAGGATTAAGACCAGATACGAAGAGCTGATGGATATTTTGGATGATGTTGAAAAACTTGCACAGTGGACTCAACAAGCCTGCGACATCTCATCCTCCTCCGCCATCCATGCCCTTGGACTTGTGGACCATAGGCCATTCGACGCGACCGATTGAGGATTTCCTCGGACTCCTCAAAACGCACGGCATTCAATTACTGGTCGACGTCAGAACGATTCCGTTTTCACGGCGCAACCCGCAGTTCCACCAGGAGACTCTTGCACAGAGTCTTCGTGAAGCCGGGCTGCAGTATCGGCACGTGCCGGAGTTGGGAGGTCGGAGGAAAACACGGCCGGACTCGGTGAATGTGGGATGGCGGAATGCGGGTTTCCGAGGTTATGCGGATTATATGCAAACTCAAGAGTTTTGGGATGGGCTGGAGGAACTGGTAGATATCGGACAGCCGTCACCATTAGCCGTGATGTGTGCGGAAGCGGTTCCCTGGCGCTGCCACCGGACGTTAATAGCCGATGCATTGGTCATCCGTGGTTGGACGGTCCACCACATCATCTCGGCAAGCTCTGTCAAAACCCACACGCTCACCCCGTTTGCCAAACCTGATGCCGGTCGCCTCACCTACCCGGCAGAAAAACCCTCTGACTCCACCCTACCCCTTTTTTAACAAGAGGCTGATAGACGAGTCTGAATTTTAATGATTTGAAGAATGGAGCCGTTAAGAAAGAGTAGCGTCTGGTAATCTTCAGTATGGAAATTGAAAGCGCCTGCAACAACTCGCGGTGATTGTGTCAGACTCGACCATCGTGCGAATTGGCGGATTTGAACAACGGGAAGTGCCCATCCATTTGCATTGCGGGCCAACACCGACCCGTTGGATCAGCAGTTCTGTATGGGGTATTGTGAGGTTTAGCGCTGGGCTCCCAATTCTT
>BQJT01000388.1 GCA_021604845.1 Cyclobacteriaceae bacterium | reverse complement strand
TGGACCTGTACACATAAATGTTCCTTTTAGGGAGCCATTATACCCGGCTGATGGCTTTAAATGGCAGTACAGTAAAAGGGTTCCGGTAGTTAAACGCAGTTTTACAGTTAGGAACCTGGATCATGGGCAATGGGATATGCTCCTGCAAGAGTGGTCAAAAGCTCGAAAAATACTGGTAGTTGGAGGCCAGGGAAGCTATTCAAAGACGCTTTGTACTGCACTTGAAAGGTTTTGCCGGCATACCCTGGTGCCCATCGCGGGCGATGTTGTCTCTAACCTGGCAGGTGTGGCAGGATTAATTCAACATGTTGAAATTATTCTGGAAGCAGACGAGGCAGTTTTGGAGACTTTAAAACCAGACCTGCTTATTAGTTTTAACCAGGCGATTGTAAGTAAAAACCTAAAACTGTTCCTCCGAAAATACCAACCATCACAGCACTGGCACGTACAGCTGGATCAATTCCCGTCAGATACCTTTAATTGCCTAAGCCAGATTATTCCAATGGATCCGGCAGCTTTTTTCGATAAGTTGACCGGTATAGTTAAACAGCGGACCAATAACCCCTGGTATAAGCTTTGGCAAAAATTTGAAACCAAGGCCAAACAAATAACCAGGACCTTTTTGTCAAAAGATCATTTTAATGAACTTCAGGTTACTGGAGAAATCATAAACAGACTAGGCGGAAAGCATCTGCATCTGTCCAATAGCAGTCCGGTAAGGTTAGCGGATCTTATCGGTGTTATTCCTGAGATCATAGAAATCTCCGCTAACCGGGGGACCAGTGGTATTGATGGATGTACCAGTACTGCGGTAGGTCACGCACTGGTAAATGAAAGGACAAACGTATTGATAACCGGTGACATGGCTTTTTTCTATGACCGCAATGCTTTTTGGCACCACTACAAGTTGCCCAATCTAAAAATTATCATCCTGAATAACCACGGAGGAGGCATTTTCAAACTAATCCCTGGGCCGCGTGAGCAACCTGAACTGGAAGAACTTTTTGTAACCCAACAAAGCCTGACCGCTAAAAACTCAGCCGATGACTTTGGATTGAAATATCTATATTGTAATAAACCGGACGATGTTTTCAAGAGACTGGAGCAACTATTTGAAACACATGATCATGCTACTGTGCTTGAAATTGAGTTTAATCAGGAATTGGGAAATATTTACCAGGAATTGAAACAAGGTATAAATAAAGAGTTATGACAAATATTCGCTGGAAGAAGATTAAAGAATTTACCGATATCAACTTTGAGTTGTATCAGGGCATAGCGAAAATTACCATCGACAGACCAGAAGTATATAATGCATTCAGGCCTGAAACTAATATCGAAATGATAGAGGCCATGGATATCTGCCGGGAACGTACGGATATCAGGGTAGTGGTTTTGACTGGCACCGGTGATAAGGCATTTTGCAGTGGTGGTGACCAAAATGTAAAAGGAAAAGGTGGCTATATCGGTGAAGACGGTGTTCCGCGATTAAATGTTCTCGATTTACACAAACGTATTAGATCGATGCCCAAACCGGTAATTGCCATGGTTAATGGCTATGCAATTGGTGGCGGACATGTATTACACGTTGTATGCGATCTTACGATTGCTTCTGAAAATGCAATTTTTGGCCAAACCGGACCGAAAGTAGGTAGTTTTGATGCCGGTTTCGGATCCAGTTATTTAGCCAGGCATGTAGGGCAAAAAAAGGCCAGAGAAATTTGGTTCCTCTGTGAGCAATACTCAGCAGCGGAGGCCGAAAGAATGGGTATGGTCAACAAGGTAGTTTCCCTGGATGAACTTGAAAAAACCACCATTGAATGGTGTAAAACCATTATGAAACGTAGTCCATTGGCGATACGAATGATAAAACGCGGACTCAATGCAGAGTTGGATGGACAATCCGGGCTTATGGAATTTGCAGGTGATGCAACTTTAATGTACTACCTAATGGATGAAGCACAAGAAGGCAAAAATGCATTTTTAGAAAAAAGAGACCCGGATTTCGATAAATTCCCGAAGTTCCCCTAGATGGAATACGGTTTACATATTGGTAAGCAATTTATACCATATCGTGAACTTACCGGACACCGGATTCCGGACAATCAGCCTTTCGAGGAAGCCCTGAAATTCCTGAAAGACTACGTAAATGGTGAAACCAGATTTCAATTCCAGACCTCAGGTAGTACCGGGCCTCCCAAAAAAGTGTTCCTGACCCGAGATCAACTCAAACAAAGCGCCCGGGCCACTGCCAAGGCATTGAAGCTCCAAACCGGCTACCGATGCCTGGTCAGCATTTCCACAAATCACATCGGAGGTAAAATGATGTTGGTTAGAGGTATTGAAACAGGGATGAATCTTTACCTTAGAAAACCGCAAACCATCCCGGATATTTCCGATTTGCCTCCCATAGATTTTGTGGCTCTGGTTCCATTGCAGCTTCGTTCTCTGTTAAATAGTCCCGTGGGTCAAAGCTTTCTGAACCATTGTAAAATGGTGATCGTGGGCGGTGGGCAGGTAGACACAGAACTAAGCGAAAAGACCGCCTCTATTGGTGCGGCGATATATCAGACATATGGCATGACGGAAACAGCTTCCCATATAGCATTAATGAAATTGAATCCACCTGGGAAACAGAATAGCTACCAGGCACTTCCCGGTATTAAGGTTGAGGCGGATTCAATTGGACGCTTGACCATTAACGGAGCGGTAACCAACCACCAACCACTTATCACCAATGACCTGGTTCAAATTATTGATAAAAATAGTTTTAAATGGATTGGCAGATTTGATGAAGCTATCAACACCGGCGGGTACAAAGTAATTCCCCAAAACTTATATCCGGCAGTAGCGGATTGCCTGGAATACTTAAGAATTCAAACAGAATTTGTAATTGTAGGCCTGCCAGATGAGCACTGGGGTGAAAGCGTGGTGCTGGTACTTGAGCGTATTCTGGCAGCGGGTCAAGAGCAACAAATTATCCGTTGTCTTAAGCAGAAGCTTGTTGCCTACCAGGTCCCCAAAAAGGTTTTGTTTCTGACCACTTTTCCCAAAACACCCACACACAAACCAGATATCCCCAAAATAAAAAAGATGTTATCAACCGGCGGTTGAGTTAAACCATGGCTAAGAATAGAAGGATTCTGTAACTCATCAATAGCAATAAT
>BQJT01000387.1 GCA_021604845.1 Cyclobacteriaceae bacterium | reverse complement strand
GCTTCATCGATCAGCCAGGCAAATGTAAGCGAAATGGTGGCATTGAGTAGTCAGGCTGCACCAGGCGAGGAAGGCGAAACGCCAGTGGATCCTTTGACTTTTGACCTCGTTTTGAATCACCCCTTACCGATTAATGCTTTTGGTGAAGGGACACTTCTTGTTGAGTTGACAAATGCAGATGCGGAAGGAGCGACCGAGTATTTTAACATCCTGGGCGAAGATGGGACCCTACTGGGACAAACGGCCTTGTCAAATGAGCAATGTACCGATTCAGATACAACTTTAACTATCACGGAAGAACAAATTAATGCCTGGGCAGCGGATGGCATCATTACCATTCGGCTCGAGCCAAATATTCCCGATGGGCTACCCGGCCGTTTTGCCGTTAATGATCTTTGCGCTGGAGGAAGTACCGCCAATGTAAACCTGCAATTCGAGGTGAACGATTTACTCGGTCTCGTATATGAATACCGCGTTAATGAAGATGCCAGGGTTGCTGTTGATCCGATTGATGATGTGCTTACCACATTGGAACCTGGAGCTAATCGCATTGCTTATTATGCTACGGATTGCGCAGGCAATGTGGATAGCTGCGTGTATATCGTTACCGTTACCGATCAGGAACCTCCGGTGGTTAGTTGTCCAGCAGATATTGTTGTTTCTGCGGAAGCAGGCCTTTGTACGGCTGAAATAACGATTCCGAATATGGTAGGGGCTACGGATAATTGCGCTGTTGGGGAACCTCAGCTACTTACTATGCCAGCCGATACTGGAAGTGCTTATTTCCAATTCTCTTTAAATCCCAATTTAAACGATTATGTAACCGATGAAAAAGCATATACCTTCAACGGCTTAGCTGCCAATGCCAACGGCACAGTAGATATTATCCTTGATTTTCAAGGTGACTTTAATACAAATGGTGCTTTCCTCTTTGTGTATGGAGATGATGATAACCTGATTGGTACTACTACGCTTGGTGGTTCTGATTGCAACACGCCCGGCGCCTTAGTAATTACAATTTCCGCTGACCTTTTTAATACTTGGGCAGCAGATGGGGAGGTCCGTATTAGAGCGGTACCAAACGAAATCCAGGTTCCGCCTGGGCAAGCGGGAGATGGCATCAACCCATGTAATCCTGCTTTAGTAAATATGGATGGAGATATAGATAGTGTCAGTTATTTATTTGTTACGCTGAGTTATCATTCATTTACGCCTTCTTATTTTGCTACAGGTGCAACTGAAATTCCGCCTACGACAGTCAGTGCTCCTATGATAAGTCCTACACATACTTTTAATGTGGGCGAGACTTTTTTCTCTTACATTCAGGCAGATGCTAGTGGCAACCCAGATACCTGCACCTTTAGTGTTATTGTAGAGGACAATGAATTGCCTAATCCTTTATGTCAGCCAACGACTATTTTTATAAATCCTTCTGGTTTGGATATGGAGACGGTACCCGCAAATGTAATCGATGCGGGAAGTTTTGACAATTGTGGAATTGCCAATATGTCGCTAAGTCCCAACACCTTCAACTGTGATCAGGCTGGAAGCACGATTACCGCAACCCTTACAGTTGTGGATTCTTCTGCCAATTCGGCTAGCTGTGATGCCCTCATTCGGATTGAATCGGCCGGACCGCAACCAACGGCTAATTCGGGTTTATGCGGTGGTGATACCTTATACTTATTTCCAAACCCACCTGAAGCAACTGGCGGCATTGTTTATACTTATCAGTGGTCGGGACCAGATGAATTTACTTCTTTTGTAGAAAACCCGGTAGTTACTAATATTGATGCTGATAATGCTGGCACTTATTCTGTAACGATAACAGGAATTACAGGCTGTACTGCGGTGGGCACCGTTCAGGTGGCTATTGAAGATTTACCGCTTACGCCAGAGATTATCACTGACAATAATGTTTGTAATTTTGAAAACATTGTACTGACTTCTTCCATTTTCCCCAGTGGTAGCAATGTCACTTTTCGATGGTACGTAGACCAACCTGAACCGGCCAATCTAATTGGGACCACTTCCATGCCTAATTTTACGATTCCCGCCCCACATTTACCTGGGAATAAAATGTATTTCCTAACAGTAGAAGCGGATGGTTGTTTATCTCCACCTTCTCAGGTGAGAAATGTTTTAGTCACCGCAAAGCCACAGGCAGCAGTTAGTTTTTCGGATACCACCGTTTGTGCAGGTGAAATTATTAACCTCGCAGCAGAACCAATGGGTAGTGGCTTAACTTACATCTGGGATACACCAGGTGGAGAAACGCTCCAGGGGCAGTTTCCGGAAATCGGACCTTTAACCAATCTGGATGGCGGTTTTTATACCTTAAGGACCGTCAGAAATGGTTGCGAATCAGACCCTGTTTCTGTGGAAGTCACTATACTGCCCAAACCAACTACACCAGTTATTTTTAACAATGGGCCGGTATGTGAGGGAGCGCAAGTCGTGTTATCTACTACCTTGCAAGGCGCAACTACCTACCATTGGATTCCAGTTAACAATCCACAAAGCGGTGCAGTAGTTACAACTACCAATAGCTTAAATATCCCCAATGTAGATCTCGGCGACAATGGGCAATGGTATGTTTATGCCATGCAGTTTGGCTGTCGCTCTGACAATTCCAACTTAACAGATATTGTGGTTAATATCGTCCCGGATGCGGGAGCAGATGCCACGGATGCTACTATTTGTGAAGGAGAAACATTAGAACTGTTTGCTACACCAGATATAGACACCTACACTTATGACTGGACCGGGCCAAGCCCAAACCCTGCAGGGTTTTCGTCTTCTCTAGCTGATCCGGAAATTGTAGACGTGTTACAAGCAAATGGTGGGACCTATGCTGTTACAATAACCACACCTGCTGGGTGTACCTCCTCGACTAGTATTGAAGTAGATATCTTGGAATCTATTGCCTTGAATGCTGTTTCCAGTTCAGCCCCCAACTGCTTGAATGGCTCAACGGACATTCAGCTCTCCGCCAATGTTTTTCCACCAGATGATGGAAGTTATTCTTACGAGTGGCGAAGAGAAGGCGTTGGATTAATCGGCGTAAACAGTGTGGCCACCATCCCCAATGCTACAGAAGCAGATAATGGCACTTATACCGTGGTTGTTTTTACTGAAGATGGCTGTGCCTCCGAAATGGGCGAGACGCTTATAGATAGTCAGGAT
>BQJT01000386.1 GCA_021604845.1 Cyclobacteriaceae bacterium | reverse complement strand
CCGCATGGCCATTTTCGCTTGGTTTCTTTTCAAACAAAAAGGACCCAGTAGTGGCCCATGTGCTGCTGTAGCATGCCAGGAAGATTGGAGCCACAGTGGGACACCCAAACAGACTGTGAACAAACCATACACCAGAACTGTTCCCTCTCATGTTTTTAGTGTCCAACCAATTGGCAAGTTTACCATGAGTAATCTGCCAAGAGTTCCTCTCCTGGCTTGACAGTACACAACATTCGGAAATACATAGTTGGTCCATCCTGCACCAATGTACACATAGCTTTGCGCCGTGTCCTCTTTCCACTTTCATTGAAGACAGAGTTCACATAAAATCCAGCAGGTAATTCCTCCCCTATAGGTGGGTTGAAAAACTTTGCGCGGTTGTTGGACTGCCGGATGCTGTGTGTTTTGTGTGTTCGAGTAGAACCGAACTTCCCGCGCAAGTACATCTTGGCCCCAACTAGCAATCGTTGAACAGCAAAGCAACCATTTCCCGCATTTGGAATGTTTGATTGTTTGATCATAACAAATGACTCTGCCACTAATTTATCCAAGATTTTCTGTTGCTCCTCTACTGGAAATTCACTCTCTGATGTAGCTGTGTGCATAAAGTTTGGTGAGTGAGTGAGTGGGTGGGTGGGTGAGTGGGTGTGCGAGAGTGTGGCCATGAGTATGTGGAGTGGGCCACCACATTCAACACCATACACTCACAAACTTCACAGGTCGGCTGGCCACTTCAAATTGGCTACAAAGCAACACAATTACAAGGGCACAAGATTCTTATTGGCAAAGATTCATACCTCTTAGCCTTCCCCATTAATCAGAACAGAAGTTACCAAAACAAAAAGAAAAAACACATGCTCCATAACTTGTTGTATCTCTACCGATCATCTATCCCATCACTCCCCCCTTAATACAGTGGAGGGCAACAGTATAGAATCACACACTGTGTGCTCCTCACAATACTACGTGCAAGTAGGACCAGTTTAATACAACCAAAGCACAGTGTACCCCTTCCCTTCTACAAGTTCCACAGTGCACCTGCTACATGCGGAACTCTGTCAGTTTTGCTTCAATTTGGATGAAATATGGGTTGGCTGTTGTCAAGTTGAAAAAGTGGAAACTGAAATACTACAATTAAATTCCCGAATGAGGTCAGTTTTGCTTGCACAAACAACAAACACATACAGTTTATACACACAAAACACATAAAAAACAACTAACCTTTGCAATGAAGTAGAAATCAAGCACAGTTTATTTAATCTGGAATATGCGTGATTAGGCCACAGCTATACAACTTGCGCAAGATCAAACATCGTCAGATTGCATTAAATGCATATGTTCCAATCCCTTTACTACCAACAGCCTTTGAAACCATCGATTTTGCAAGGCGTTTATCCCACTGGTGACACCGTTCCACAAAATGGTTGACAAGATATGGCAGTTGGGTCAGACCAAATATATCCAAGTAATTTGCCCGAAAATGGGCTACTAAGATATGGAACGGGAGTCCAAACCTCTTTGTTGATGTTGGGATGCCCAACACCACCACACGCAATACCTCCATAACTTCCTCCCATTGATCTACCCAAGAAATGCCCTCTCCGTGCACAATTCCATACCCAACATCACCGATGATTGACCATAGCAAGTTTAATGGCTCATTCACTCGGCCATCGGAATCAATCATATCATCCCCTCGTAACACGTCCCATGCCCGCTGCGTGTCTTTTGGTAGGTGAATTTTGAACTTCACCTCCACCAACAGTTTTTGTAACTCTACCCATGGGGTTCCACTTTTTCGTTGTGCTATACACTGGCGCTTTTGTTGAGGTTCTCCATCACTTGGGCAACGAAAAAGGCACAACACTTGCTTGAAAGGCAAACTCCCTGTATGGACATAAAAAGACACAAAATGCCAACACAATGAAAACACCTTCTTCCTTGGTACGAGCCTCTTGTGTTGGTTGCACCCAATCATCCAATAATTCATGCACACGAGCTAACCATATTTTTTGTTTCTGCACTGGAAAGTCAGCATGTGCTTCTAACATCTTTGAGTACACCAAAGAGGTCATACATAAAACATTATGTGCCACATTAGCCATCAAATGACCTAAACAGTAAATGATTCCATCCAAGTGGACACCATTAAATAAATTTTCCGGGAATGCACCCTCCAAATCTGTGCATGCTAGTTGTTGCACTTCCTGATATGTTGCTATCAACCAATCCTTTCGTTGCACGCAACACCAGAAGCAACAATTCTCTGACCGACATGATAAGCCCAATAGTGCCATCACTAAAAACTTGGCATCCCCACCCAAGTACACCTATTTGTGAGTATTGTGGGTAAAGAGTGTAGCCCCAAGAATGGCGCGTCACTACATAAAAAATGTAAGTTGATACCTTAGGTGTATGTTCTGAGAAAGCTTGTGCAAGGTTGGCATGTAACCCTGCCAAATCTTGCAACAAGTTTGTAGTGCCAAAGGTGGTCATTATGGTGGCATAGTTTTCTTTTTGTAAACTACGAATAAACCTCCCACCTCCAATACCCTTGTTCACTGTTCTGGGTAATAACAATGACCAAGCCCCCACCCAACTTTCTTCATACACACCTAAAATAAAATACACCAAATCAAATGTGGGAATTGGTACCCAAACCTTGCTTGTGTGTCCAACCCACAATTTCCCTACAATTGATCCCGTATTGCACCCTAAGTAACTCCAAAGGGGGGGTTTCCAAACCTACTACCTTAGGGAGGGGATCCACAAAACTACTGGTCCGGATTGGATTGGCAATCACATGCATTTACGTACCACATGTCATTCCATCGAAGCTGATAAGAATTGGCAACACCTCACCAGGAGGTGGAAGTAAATGCTTTGCTGTCTTGAGATATTCACAAATGTAGGCTGTTGGGGACACCCAAGCCATTCCTCTCACAACTGATATTTCTAACCAAGTGTGGGATTCCAATAACCGCTTCCGTTCTCGACGACGACTATTCACAGCATGTAATCGACATTGCTCAATGAAGCTCCTCTCCGTGCAATGGGCATCAAAGAACCGGAGTAATAGTTGCGCCTCACTCTGTTTAGCTTATGTGTGGGTGCACAATGCTCAAAAACCAAAAATGCCAGCACATAGGATGTTGCACAAACACACACACACACACACACACACACACACACACACACAGACCCATGGGTACATGTACCTACAAGCAGGTTGCCCATGGTCCT
>BQJT01000385.1 GCA_021604845.1 Cyclobacteriaceae bacterium | reverse complement strand
CCCCACACTGTTGCCCTTGCTGAGCAAACCTGTATGCTCCACACCGTTGCCCTTGCTGAGCAAACCTGTATGCTCCACACTGTTGCTCTTGCAGCTATTAATTCCTATCTTCGCCACTCCTGATATGGGCGAGCGGTTAGTCTCGTTAAATTATTAACCATCACAAGTCCAATATTACCATCGTATGGCACAGAATTCCAAGATAATTTACACCAAAACTGATGAGGCACCTGCACTTGCTACGCAGTCATTTTTACCAATCGTCAAAGCATTTTTGTCCACCGCCGGGGTGGAGGTCGAATTGCAAGATATCTCCTTAGCTGGTCGTATTATTGCCAACTTTCCAGACTTCCTCTCTGATGAGCAAAAAATTAATGATGCTTTGACTGAACTAGGTGAACTCGCCAAGAAGCCAGAGGCCAATATTATCAAGCTTCCCAATATTAGTGCTTCTATTCCACAGCTAAGAACAGCTATTAAAGAACTCCAATCAAAAGGGTACTCATTGCCTGACTACCCCGAGGAGCCTGCTTCCCAAAGGGAAGCTGAGATAAAGGAGCGATACGACAAAATCAAAGGGAGTGCTGTAAACCCTGTCTTAAGAGAGGGCAATTCGGATAGAAGAGCCCCTTTTGCAGTAAAACAATACGCTAAAAGCCACCCACACTCGATGGGTGCGTGGAGTTCGGATTCGAAGTCCCACGTTTCCAGTATGGATTCTGGAGATTTTTACGGAAGTGAGGTGTCAGCAACTATTGAAAAAGCAAGTACTCTGGCAATCAAATTTGTGAGTGCTGCCGGTAGTACCACCACATTGAAAGACTCAGTCCCTGTATTGGAAGGGGAGATTGTAGATGCTTCAGTGATGAGCATGGCTAAATTGAAGGCATTCTTAGAACGTGAGACCCAGGACGCAAAGGATAAGGGCATACTTTTTTCATTGCACATGAAGGCGACCATGATGAAGGTATCCGATCCCATTATTTTCGGAGCTTGTGTGGAGGTCTATTACAAAGACGTTTTTGATAAGTACGCGGACTTATTTGAATCCTTGGGGGTGGATGCCAAAAATGGATTGGGTGATGTATATGCCAAAATAAAAGGGCACGAGAAGCAACAAGAAGTCGAAGCTGCAATTCAGGAAGTGTATCAGTCACGTCCGGCGCTGGCAATGGTAAACTCGGATAAGGGGATCACCAACCTGCATGTGCCAAGTGATGTAATTGTAGATGCTTCCATGCCCGCTATGATCAGGACCTCCGGTCAGATGTGGAATGCGGAAGGTAAACAACAGGACACGAAGGCAACAATTCCTGATCGTTCCTACTCAGGAGTTTATCAAGCGGTAATTGAGGACTGTAAATTGCATGGTGCTTATGATCCGACAACCATGGGTAGCGTTCCTAATGTTGGACTGATGGCGCAGAAGGCTGAAGAGTACGGGTCGCATGATAAAACGTTTCAGTCTACTGAAGCGGGTAGTATTCAGGTAGTGAATGAGAGCGGAGCAATTGTTTTAGAACAAGCAGTGGAAACCGGAGACATTTTCCGAATGTGTCAGGTGAAGGATCTACCGATCCAGGATTGGGTGAAGCTTGCGGTGACTCGAGCCAAAGCGACTGGAGCACCTGCGGTTTTTTGGCTGGACGAAAACAGAGCGCACGATGCTCAATTGATCAAGAAAGTCCATAAGTACCTCTCCAATCATGATACTTCAGGTTTGGAAATATTGATCAAGCCGCCCGTAGAAGCAACTAAATACTCCGTTGAGCGCATTAGAAAGGGGCTAGATACGATTTCGGTAACTGGCAATGTATTGAGAGATTATCTAACGGATCTCTTCCCAATTCTGGAAGTGGGAACAAGCGCTAAAATGCTGTCTATTGTGCCTTTGATGAACGGCGGAGGGCTATTTGAAACAGGTGCAGGAGGGTCTGCTCCGAAGCACGTTCAGCAGTTTGTACAAGAAGGATATTTACGATGGGATTCACTGGGTGAATTCTTGGCGTTAGCTGCTTCATTGGAGCATTTAGCTGACGCAAACCAAAATGCCAAAGCAAAAATTTTAGGCGCTTCATTGGACCAGGCAGCGGTCAAGTTTTTAGAGAACGACAAGTCTCCCGCCAGAAGACTTGGAGGAATTGACAATCGCGGAAGCCACTTCTACCTGGCCATGTACTGGGCAGAGGCACTAGCTGAGCAAAACGAAGATCCTGATCTGCAGGGTAAGTTTGCTTCTGTGGCAGAACAGATGAAAGGAAGTGAAGAGAAAATCAATGAGGAGTTAATCGGAGCTCAGGGTAAAGCTCAGGAGATTGGGGGATACTATCAGCCAAATGATGCCTTGGCGGCGAAAGCGATGCGTCCTAGTGATACGCTAAATGCGATTGTGGATGCAATTGCCTGATTGAATTGAAAAGATCAAAATCCTGACTTCTGGGATGAAGCGGCTGACCTGGAATTGATACTTATGGCTTCCAATGGGAGTCTTTTTCTAATTTTCTTAAAAAAGGCCTGTCGCCGACTGGAACTAGTTTCCAATTCATTGACAGGCCTCCACAAAACACACCTTTAGGTTATCTCCAGGTTACATCCAATTGGATCCTCGTTTGACCATTGGAACCGACCATTCTGTTATTTCCTGCATGTTGACTTAGCGTAAATTTCACTTCACCCATTTTATCGGCGTTGCTGGGAATTGCCGAATCATCGTCATCCCTTACCATTAGCGTGATCACTTCGTTAACCCCATATTCAAAGTTTCTGTCGCGAACATCCCAGTCTATTGGTAATTCATCTGGTTCAATATTGGTAAAGCTTGACGAGGTAAACTGCACCGTACTCCCTTTTACGATTTGAAAAAACGGGTCAGGGTGTTTGGAGCTACTACAGGCAGGTCCACAATTTAAGTCCCAATTCTTATTAGAACCATTTAGGGGTGGAATTGCCAGGATAGAGACATTGTTGATCTTAACCCTTGTTGGTACAAAACTGCAATCCGGTACTTTGTATCTGGCCACTCCCCCGGTAGCAACTGTGCTATTGTCGGCCAGGAATTTCACTTTATATTGAATGGGTACTCCCAGGGATGGGTCCGAGCCACCTTCTTTTATAAAATCATATGCGGCTTGAACAGCTTCGATTCCCGAGCCGCTCACCTGGCTGGCTTCGTCTGCACTTCCTCCCAGGATTGCCACTTCAAAAGTTGAGTTGGTGAATTCTGAGCTGTTTTCATACTCGACGCCAG
>BQJT01000384.1 GCA_021604845.1 Cyclobacteriaceae bacterium | reverse complement strand
TGCCACAGCATTATTTGCCAACTCACCTTTTACAGAAGGCAAGGGTAATGGCTTTGTCAGTTACAGGTCTCATATTTGGACTGACACCGATGCCGATCGCTGCGGCATCATTCCATTTGTTTTTGAGCCAGCAATGAGTTTTGAACGGTATGTGGATTATATGTTAGATGTGCCCATGTATTTTGTTTACCGTGATGGCAAGTACATCGATGCGGCTGGTTTGTCTTTCAGAGACTTCATGGCTGGCAAATTGGCAGTTTTACCTGGTGAGCTTCCTACCATGAAAGATTGGGAAGATCATTTAACCACTGCATTCCCAGAAGTTAGGTTGAAAAAATTTCTTGAAATGCGTGGTGCAGATGGAGGGCCATGGCGCCGTATTTGTGCCTTACCTGCATTGTGGGTTGGCCTGTTATATGATCAACAACAGTTGGATTTAGCCAGTGATTGGATCAGTGATTGGACTTTGGCCGATCATGAACATTTACGCAATGAGGTGCCCCGATTGGGATTAAGTACTAAGTTCAGAGGCCAAAGAGTCAGGGATTTGGCTTTGAAAATGTTATCCATGTCCAGAGCTGGTTTAGAGCAACGGGCGATTAAATCCAGTTGTGGCAAGGATGAAAGTATTTATCTAGAACCTTTACAAATCATTGCCGATACTTATGCCACACCAGCTGAACGCAAATTAGGTAAGTATTACGGTGTTTGGGACAAGCAAACAGATGAATTATTTGAAGTGTATGCTTATTAAAATTGCGCCATAAAAAACGGCGGATTGAAGGCCAAAAAAAACCCAGCAAGTGCTGGGTTTTTTTACGCCTATTAATGACTCAAATCAGTGTTCTTGTAACAAGGTCATGATTTGAACCCCGTCTCTAAACCAACGACCACCTTCTGGACCTTGATAAGTGACATCAATGGTGTTAACGCCATCTGTAGTTAAATCTCGAAAAGTATTGGATAGATTCAATACAATGTTTCCTGAGTCAACGAAAGTGGTACCAATTGGTGATGCTGTTCTGCCGTAGCCAAATACATCTGTCATGGGTAAAGTGATGTCTTGGTTGGCTGCAAAACCGGAGGTTATACCAGTTGACCAACGTGAGTTACCAGCGGCATCATAATAGAATAAGAAAGCAATGATGACATCGCCGGTTTGAGCCAAAGAATACCCCCAGCCGTTGTCATTAGAGCCAGCCCACCAGGCTGTGCCGAAGTCAGGTTCAGGTCTGGCTGCATCATCAATCAATGGTTCAATACACCAGGCTTCTGTGACACTGTTGATTTGCCATGTAGCCAGTGCCACAAAATTTAACTGACGACTGGTTCCATCTTGGCAGGCAGGATGGTTTCTGACAGTTGCTGAGTTAAAATCAATGCTTAACCGGCCTTCGCTCAGAGAGGGGTCAGGCAACAATGGATCTACATCGGCAGGATCAACGGCATAGTTGTATCTGAATTTTTCCAATGTATTGGCAGCGAAACCAGCGTTTAATACTCCCCCTGATAAGGATGTTAAAGAGTTAAACCATTCTGGATCACCATTGTCATCATAGGTGTAAAACAAAGTGTAAAACAAATCGTTGGCACCAAAGGCTTCAATAATGAACCCATGTCCATCATGAGCGGGGTCATACCACAAGCCTTTATTAGGCACTTTGCTGTTGTTATCACTGATGCATTCATCACAACTTATTTCTGATCCAGTAATCACATGACTGACTGAAATGTCATCCAACCAAAAGCCATCTTGTGCGGTGTTGGTATCAGAAACCATGCGAAAACGAATTTGTGCCGTTTGGCCGGTGTATTTGCTGCCTAAATTGACAGTGACGTTGCGCCAATCCAATTGCGTACCTGACCAAGCAAACTGCCCTTGAGCCGTGTTGTTGGTATACAGTTGTCCATCATAAGGGACTGAACTTAACTGGCCAATATCAAACCAACTGTCGTTGCCCTTCAGACGCATTTCTAAGACCAACCCATCCCAATGTTGGAAGCTGTCTCCTTCGGTGTCATAAGACATGGCAAATTTCAACACATTGCCGCCACTGTCGAAGGTCAGCCAAGGAGTCATTAATGACTTGTCTGAATAACTGGTCTCATCAGTGGTGAACCAACTGCTGTTGCCTGAATTGACATTATCGTTGGCTTGAATCCAGCCATCATTGCCCAAGCTGATCATTGATTTCATCAGTGAATCACTGCGCTCAGCACCATCGGTGAAGATGCCTTTTTGGACGCTTTGGTTGGCCGCTGTTAAGATCGGTAATTCTTGATTAAATGTGCCTACACTGCTGGAGATGGTGACTGGGATGTTGATGTCCGCCAGACAACTTGATTGCGCATCAAGTTGGGTGTTTAAGGCAATGATGTGGGATGCAAAACCATTCAAGGCAAAGGTCTGGTTGGCATCAGTAAATGAAATGAAATTAGGTTCATTAAATGACAAGGATACCTGGTCAAAATCTTTGGCAGAGTGGTTGGCGATTTGAATCATCAGTTTACCTGCTTCACCACGATCCAGGTAGTTGTCGACATCACAACTGGAATTGGTGGCGATGAACTTGACCACGGAAACCTCAAACGGGTTCTTGCTGGCTTTATAGGTGCCGCGACCATGGGTACCGACATATAAATCATCATTGTTCCAAACCAAGTCGATCACACGGGTGTAAGCTGGGCCATAATCAAACTGTTCCCAATTGTATGTGCTGCCTGATTGAGTGCCTACCCACAACCCCAGTTCACTGCCGACATACAATTTATTGGCATCTGCTGGGTCGTTGATCACTTGATACAAAGGGATGTCTGGTAAGTTATTAGAAATACTGGTCCAGTTGTTACCACCATCAGTGGTGCGCATGATGCGATTGGGATTGTAGTTACCAAAGGTGGCATAGAGGGTGTTACCTGAAGTGTCAAACAGATCAACTTTAAGGTCGGTGACCACAGCTGTGGCCGTGCCAAAACTATTCGGCGGTGCGATGTCTGTCACGGTGTTGCTGCTGCCTAAACCGGTGATTTTTACAATTTGATTGGTGCCCAATACATCAGACAGGCTCATGCCTGCATAGGCAGTGGTGTTTTGATGCGGGTTGAAGGCCAGCGCTGAAATACCACTGCCATTGATGGTGTCACTGACATCCACCCAGCTCGCATTACTCAAGGCTCGGGCATTGGTGGTATAAAACACATTGTCGGTCCCGACCAGCATGCGGTCACCATTGTTTTCATCCAGTACGAAGGGT
>BQJT01000383.1 GCA_021604845.1 Cyclobacteriaceae bacterium | reverse complement strand
AACAGGAGCTGTTTTATCTTCTCCTGTGATATAGCCCCAACAGCCGATGAAATCGATTGGGCCTGGTAGGTCTGTAGATGGTTCGAATACGAAGTTGCTGATTACTGCTTCACTTGGATCATTACCACCTACTGGTGCTGCTCCATCATCTTCTACGTGGAATACCAATACCCAGCTTGCTCCTACTGCTGAGCTGTAAGAACCTGTTGCTGGATCTGTTACATCTACAACCTGATTACCATCTACATCTATCATGAAGAAATCCCAGGTAGGATCTGCTCCATTGTAGTCATAATCAAAGGAAATAGTACCATCTCCTGGCATTGGAATCATTGCGATTGCATCATTTCCTGCCAAAGTTCCTAAAGTCAAAGTAGTGCTAGTGAAATCTACATAGGCATCTCCACCTCCTGCATTTTCTACTACTGACCAGTTGCCTGCTGCAAAGTCACTAGTGAAACCTACGATTGGGTCTGGTACATTCAAATCAATTTCATAGATAAACTCACCACAACCATCTAGAATGTTACCATTTGATGGATCGTCATCGTTTACGATATTGATTACGAAGTTGCTGTTATCGAAACAGCCCATTTCTCCTTCCAATACCATATCTGCACGGATCTCACGCTGACAGTTATCGTCTAGAGTTACATTGATATCATCATTACAAACCAGTGCTGCTAGAGGAGCTGGGTCCTGATTAACACAGATTTGGAAATCTTCTGTACGTGTATTACCTGCTGCATCTGTTGCTGTGATTGTTACTGTTTCACAACCACTTGCTGTTACCATTGCAACATAAGTGTTAGAACCTCTTATGTTCGTTACTGAGCCTCCTGAAATTGATACGTTTGGAGTCAAGTCTCCGTCACAGTTATCTGTTGCTGTTACTTGGAATGTAACAACTGCTGTTGATGGGCCACATGGATCCAATTCTACATCGATATTCTGAGATGGGTACACGATTAGTGGTGCCCATGCATCTGGCTGGCCTGTTACTGTGAAAGTAACTTCTGAAGTAGTTGTGTTACCTGCTCCATCTGTGTAAGATGCTCCCAGAGTATAGCTACCTGCTGCTACTCCTGATACATTCCATACATACAAACCTGCTGATGGGTTAGACGCTGCTGCATCAATTGCTGGTGCTGCTGCTCCGTTCCATGTGAAAGTTGCACCTGATAGGTCAGTGTCACAATCATCTGAAATCTGTACTGCAAAGCCTAGGTCTGCTCCTGCAGAACACTGAGGTACTAGGTAGCTCAAGTTACCTGGCATATCGATATTTGCTGCCTGGTCTGCATCCTGAGTTACGATTACACCGTGGTCTACGCTTACTCCCTGGTAGTCTGTTACGATAGTGTAAGTACCTGGAGTTAGGTTGCCTGATGCTTCGAAGTATACATAACCATCTTGTGGCAATGTGTAAGAGATTGCTACTGCGCCAGAAGCACCTGGTGACAACGCATTCGTTGTTACTGTGAGGTCTGCTGGGTTGAAATTAAATGGAGTCAGGTCACAATCGTATACATTTCCTGAGAATACTACTAGTGCATCATCTTCACATGCTGGTATATTAAAACCACCATTACCTGATACATCTACGATTGGTGCAGGGCTTGGCACCTGGATAACAGAAATAGTGAATGATTCAACTGCAGTATTTCCAAAATCATCTGTTGCTTCATAAGTTACTGTATAATTACCTGGTGCTAAAGAACTTCCTGATACAGGACCTTCAGTTTGAATAAGTGACGGCAATATATCACAATCATCTATCACACTTACCGTCCAGTTTACAGGAACATCAGCTTCACAAGATGGAATCTCGATATTCATATTACCCGGGCCATAAATTTGTGGCAGGCGTACATCTGGAACCTCTATTGTAAAGGTTTGGGTAACGGCATTCCCATCTTCATCTGTTGCTGTAACCGTTACAGTATTTGTACCTACTGCTGCAAAGATTTCCAGTGCATGCGTTGGGGCACCATTCAATAATACCAACTGCGCCGTTGGAATAACCTCTGGATTAGGATTATTGATTGTTGCCGTTAGTGTTGCCAAGCCACAGTTGTCAAAATTGAAGGTTGTCCATACCAGCTGAACACCACACTCTCCCTCTGGGGCAGTGTAAGTAAAGTTGGAACCATCCGGAATTTGCGCACTAGAAGCATCAAATACTTGTAAAGTTGGTGGTGTAACATCTGCTGATTCCAGCACTTGAGTAGCTGAAACTGCGGCAATACATGTTGGTGCATAGTTACACCCGCCAGCATTGGCTAATGCTAATTGTACTGAATAAGTTGTGCCCGCCACGGTGCCCGTTAGGCCAGTGAATGACACAGCAGTACCTGCTGGTACGTTAAAGAAAGTTGTTGCACCTACCGTAATATCATAAGATGCACCACAGGCATCATTTATTGTTACATCAAAGCTTCCATCTGTAGTTGTTGGACAACTAGGGTTCACTACATTACTAATAGCTACAGCAGGAGGTAAATTATAAATATCAGCACCATTAATAATTCCTTGTGTGGAAGCAGTGTTAGATGTTCCGCAATTAGCAGTTACTGCAAATGAATAAGAAGTTCCTGGGGTTAATGTTCCGGCTGTAATTGTAACGGAGGTAGTAGTAGCATTTACAAAATTGACAATAGGGTTTCCTAGATTGTCTTCTACATCTACCGTATATGAAGTTGCTATATCGACGGGGAGCCAACTAATCGTAACAGAGCCATCACAGTTATATTCTGTGTTTAAAAGTACTGGCACGGAACAATCAGCCATTGACATTACATTAAGATTAATAGATGCCTGGCTACAATCATTGTTAATATCGCATATTTCGTAGGTGATTAGAGTTGCGCCTAAATATCCAGGAGTAGGAGTATAAACCAATAAATCGTCCATTACATCTCCTGCAGTATTATTTTCATCAATTGTAGCAGCACCTGTTCCTGTAGTTGGAGCTGTAACAATATCAAAAGATGTTATTCCATTTACACCAAAATCATCATTGGCTAAAACATTGAGAGAAACCGTTTGATCATCTGGTACTGCAAATACATCATTGACAGCTATTGGAGCGGTCACTATTTGACAGGAAGTACCTCCATTGGCATAATTTCCAGTATATCGTTCTCCTGCATTTCCTCCTGTAATTGCGAAGATTGTATTGGTATAATCTCCTCCCAACATACCAGGGTCAGTAGATGACGGGTCAGTGCCATTAACATAAAGGCGTAAGCCATCTATGCAACCAAGCCCGGGAATAGTAAAATGAAA
>BQJT01000382.1 GCA_021604845.1 Cyclobacteriaceae bacterium | reverse complement strand
TTCAGAAAACCTGGAACTTTGGCTGGTTTCTCCTGATGGAGATACCGTAAAATTGATTGGAAATAATACGGCAGACCAATTGGCTTTTACCTTTTTTGCTAATTGGAATATCACCTTTGTCCCCTGTGGCGATGTAGCTATGCCGGATAGCGGCTATGTAGCTCAATGGAATAATGATCAACCCAATAATTTTGTGTCTGGAGGAGCATACAATGGTTCTTATTACCCTTTTAATGGTTGTTTGGAAGATTTTGACTCGGGCCTTGTCAATGGTACCTGGACTATTCTGGTGAATAATGGCCCTTCTGTTTATGCGGGTGCTATTTTAAATTTTCGCTTGTTATTGTGTGATTCTCGGGGTTTGGACTGCTGTTTTGCTGATGCAGGTAACCTGGTAGACGATCCCGATATTTTGGCCTGTGAAGGTAGTGATACGCTAAATTTGAGTCCAACGCCTTTTTATCAATTTGCAAACCCACCCGATACCCTGGAGTATGGTTACACTTATGCCATTGGCCAGGATGGTATTTTGATGGACTACGACTCGCTTACTGACCTGACAGCTTATAGTGCTGGTAATTATCAGGTATGCGGCTTTTCTTATAAAAGAGTGGATTTTGATAGCTTTCCTATTCCGGATGGTATGCTCACCTTGGATAGCTTGCGCAATAACCTAAATAGTGATTTGCCTGCCTTTTGTGGTGCTGTTTCTGATACTTGTATTAATGTGACGATTGTAGCACCACCGCCACCTACAGATTTGACCTTTGCTATTTGTGAGGGGGATACCCTTTTTGTATCTGATACCCTCTTTACAATTACGGGGACTTATAGCCTGATGCTAGAGAATTTTGCTGGCTGTGATAGCCTGGTTAATATTGACCTTACCGTAAATGATGAGTTGGCGGTAAACCAGGATTCCACCATCTGTTTGGGGGATTCGGTTATAGTTGGCAATTCTATTTATTTCAATTCCGGGATTTATATGGATACGCTGCAGT
The DNA here is from genome assembly GCA_021604845.1 of Cyclobacteriaceae bacterium. Taxonomy (GTDB): domain Bacteria; phylum Bacteroidota; class Bacteroidia; order Cytophagales; family Cyclobacteriaceae; genus SZUA-3. The sequence continues at coordinate 2,309 of BQJT01000382.1, read as the reverse complement.
CGGTGGCAGGTTGTGATAGCGTAGTAACATTAAACCTCGAAGTGCTAGCTCCTGTTGACACCACACTAATTTCAACCATTTGTATTGGCGATACAGTTTTTGTGGACAATATGCCCTTTTTTGAAACCGGCAATTTTGAAATTGATTTGCTTTCTACTCAGGGTTGTGATAGTACCGTCCACTTGGAGTTAACGGTTTTAGAAGTGGAAGCCATCATTGCCCCACCAGACACCATCACCTGTTTTAATAATGGGATTACCCTTGATGGAAGTGCTTCCTTACCTAATGGGGATATTAGTTTCACCTGGTCAACCTTTGGCGGAGCCGTTTTGGGCAACGACCCGACTTACTTTGCCAACACGGGTGATACGATTATCCTTACGGTGGAGCAACAATTTGGAGGAACAGCTTGTACCAGCTCGGATACCACGATTGTAATCGAAAATACAAGCCTACCTATGGCAGATGCTGGTTTGCCAGATACCTTAAATTGCACCATCACATCCTTGACAATTGGAAGCCCAAATACCTCTCAGGGAACCAATTATATTTATGCCTGGACAACTGATGTAGGCGTTTTTGTAAGCGATACCTTTGATTTGATGCCAATCATAGATGCCCCAGGAGACTATACCTTAATGGTTACAGACACCCTGAATGGTTGTAGCCAAACCTCTACCGTGAGTATCTTTCAAGATATTGAAATCCCTATTGCTGATGCTGGGCCTGATCAATTATTAACTTGTACAAATCCTTCTATTCAACTCGATGGAACAAGTTCGTCTCAAGGCCCGGATTTTAGCTACAGCTGGACTTCTTTTAACGGAGCAATTATTCAGGATGATGATACCCTTACGCCTACAGTAACAGAGCCAGACTCTTTTAGATTAATTGTAACCAACACCGCAAATACCTGTGTGGATAGCTCCTTTGTGGCTGTGGTTCGAAATGATACTTTGCCACAAGTCCTTATTGCGGATCCGGGTGTACTAAACTGCGGTATTACCAATTTGCAATTGGATGCTACTGCTTCGGATAATGGCCCGATTTACGACTTTAATTGGGTAGTCTCTAATGGTGGTATTATTAGCGAGGGAGGAAATACGCTAAGCCCAACTATCGATGCCACAGGTAATTATCAACTGCTTATTACTAATACGGTAAGTGGCTGTCAGGATTCTGCATTAGTTGTGGTACAGGATACCATTAATACCATTATTGCTGAGCCTGGGCCGGGTGCAGCCCTAAGCTGTGTGGTCGATACGGTTTTATTAGATGGCTCCACTTCTAGCATGGGTACGGATATTATTTATTGCTGGTCTACTTTAGATGGACAATTTGCAGCCGATTCGCTGATGGTTCAAACCTTGGTTGACGCTCCGGGAACCTATCAATTGATTGTAAAAGATAGCTTTACACTTTGTGCGGATACAGCCTTTGTAGAAGTGACCATTGATACCATTCCTCCAATTGCAGAAGCAAGTGATGGCTTTACCCTCAATTGTTTTACAACTCAGGATACCTTGTTTGGAAATATAGGAGTGATGGACCCGGATTTAACCTACCAATGGACTGGCCCTTGCATTATTTCCGATCCTGATTCCAGTTGGGTGATAGCCGAATGTTCCGGCACTTATTTTTTCGCGGTTACAGATACCTTACGGGGTTGTATTGCCCTAGACAGTGTAGTGGTTGATCAAAACATTGTTGCTCCCCAAGCCGATGCAGGCCCCAACCAGGTTTTAACTTGTATAGATTCGACTGCCTTGCTAGATGGCAGCGCTTCCACAGCCACCGGACCCATTATTTATGCCTGGACCGGCCCGGGCGTACTTTCAGGTGGAGATACGGTGAATCCAACCGTAAATCAAAGTGGAGAATATACCTTAATCATTACAGATGCTGATAGCCAGTGCCAGGATACCGCCACCGTTAATGTAACCTTGGACATCAGTCCACCTATTGCGGATCCAGGTGTTCAAATGACTATCGATTGTAATGTTTCTGAGGTAGAAATAGGTGGTCCAAATACTACGGTAGGCTCTAATATTAGTTATGAGTGGTTTAGCAATGAAGGCCATTTTGTTGGCTCAACCAATATGGCTACGGCTATTGTAGACACTTCCGGTTTATATGTACTATTTGTAACCGATACCCTCAATGGTTGTCAGGATACCGCTTTTGCTACAGTAATCAGCAATTTGGAAAAGCCCTTTGTGAATGCCGGCCCTAATTTTGAATTGGATTGTGGGACAGATACGGTCCTACTTGATGGTAGTGCTTCCAGTATGGGAGATATGTTTATTTAC
>BQJT01000381.1 GCA_021604845.1 Cyclobacteriaceae bacterium | reverse complement strand
TTGTTCTTCCTGGGGCTCATTCCCATCTTTAGCCCATTTACGGCTATTGCCATCTTTTTGGTACAAGCCTATTACGCTGGCTTTGGCAATATTGATTTCACCCTCGAACGGCATTTTAAAGTGCGGCAAAGTGTGCACTTTATTCGTCAAAATAAAGGCCTTGCTTTGGGTAATGGCACCATTTTTCTCCTGTTATTTCTAACGGGAATTGGCTTTTTGGTTGCGCTGCCATTGGGGACAGTGGCCGCAACGACAGAAACCTTAAAAAGGATTTAATCAATACCTTACCGCATCAACAACACATCACCCTTAAACATTTCGGTTCGACCATCCACAAAAAGGATTTCGGCAAAAAAGACGTATACACCACTGTTCATTTTCTGGCCCCGGTAAGTACCATCCCAACCAAATTGCGGCACATTTGGGGCAAATGGTCCCTCTTCAAAAAGAAGATTGCCCCAACGGTCAAAGATTCGGAATTGAGTAACCTCAACAACATTATTATCACTAAAAATCATAAAGGAATCGTTATCCCCATCTCCATTTGGGCTAAAGACGTTGGGGATATAAACCCGGTCATCTTTCTGAACGATAATGGTAATACTAGTGCTGGCAGAACAACCCAGACTGTCAAAAGCCGTTAATTGATAGTGAATGGTTTCGAAAGGCTTTGCAAGCGTTTGTGCAGATTCCGGCGTAAAAAGGCTGGTATCAGGCGTCCATTTTACCTCAGCGATATCAAAATTGGCGACGGGGTTCAATAATATGCTGTCTCCAAGTTGTATGGTGGCCACTTCTTGCAGGGTGAGCGTTAATTCTTCCGCCTCGGGTACATTAACGACCTGCGTTCCCTGGCAGTCATTTACATCCTGAACCAAAAGGGTATAATTGCCAGGGGCAATATTGGGAATGGTATGCGGCAAATTATCGGGGATAATCCGGAAAAATTCTCCATCCAAAGAATATTCAAACGGACCAATGCCTCCATTGAGATTACCAATGATTAAACTTCCAGCATTTACATCAAAACAATCTGGTGCTATGGCGGTACTTTCTACAGAAATGCCTGGTGAATCCACAACCTCCACTGATGCTTGAGTACTGCAACCAGTGGCATCCGTAATTGTTACACCATAGGTGCCTGGGCTTAGGTCAAATACTTCTGATGTAGAAGCACCAGTACTCCATTCAAAATCAAAAGGAGCAATTCCGTTGATGGCAGCAGCGCCAACCGACCCATCCGTAGCTCCTGTACAACTTACATTAAAACCATTATAATCACTGGTAACCAGGGCATCTAAATCCAAATCACTAACTTCCAGTGTAACACCAAGGCCAGTATCAACTTCGCATAGCAAACCAGTATTGGTTAATCCAGCAATATAACTGAAAGTATAAATAGTCGTAAAGGCCGGGTCGACCGAAATGCTATGACCATTGCTAATACCTGTTAAGACGATAGGGTTGTTAATGTCATCAGTATAAAAGCCAACTTCATAAGAGTCCGCTCCGCTTAGCTCAAAGGTGATGGAGGCAGATTCTCCCGCACATATGGGGCCCGAACTAACCATGGCCCCCATGATTGCTGCATTGAAACTAAGGTTGACTTGAATAGTACTATCACATCCTAGTATACTGCCATTCGGAATGATCTCTGTGCCGCTTGGATTATCAACATTGTAAACTGTGCCATTTACATCAAGGCTTTCTCCATCACAAAGCACCATTTCAACCAGGCTAGTTGCTTCCTCATAAAAACTTAAATCAATGTTGATCGTACTATCGCAACCATTCGTCGCTAATAGTACTTCGGTGCCGCTTGGGTTATTCTGGTTGTATTCGGTCCCATTTATGCTTAGGCTTTCGCCAAAACACAAGATATCATCAACGGCCGTTTCAAATTCTTCCAAATATTGGAGATCAATAGTAATAACGCTATCGCAGCCAAGAATACTTCCTCCTACGATGGTTTCCATTCCATTAGGATTGTTTTCATCATAGAGTTGGCCATTAACTTCGACGGCTTCTCCCGGGCATAAAACGAGATCAATTAAAGCGCTTACATTCTCTACAATGTTAAGAGAAACGTTAACCGTTGAGTCACAGCCAAATACACTAGCGCCGGTTAGTGTTTCGGTACCGGAAGGATTGCTTTGATCATAAGTAGTACCATTAAAAACAATACTTTCACCTTCACAAATGGTGGGCATAAAATTACCCATAGCTGGTTCGAAAAAGTTGAGGCTAACTTCTACGATAGAGTCGCAACCATTACTGCTAGCTCCAACGAGTGTTTCAGTGCCGGAAGGATTAGCTTGGTCATAAGTAGTGCCATTAAAGACGATATTTTCGCCTTCGCAAAGGGTAGTGGTAAAATCGCCAGTAGCCGGCTCAAAGAAATTTATGTTGACCTGGACGGTAGAGTCGCATCCATTACTGCTAGCTCCAACGAGTGTTTCAGTGCCGGAAGGATTAGCTTGGTCATAAGTAGTGCCATTAAAGACGATATTTTCGCCTTCGCAAAGGGTGGTGGTAAACTCGCTGGTAGCCGGCTCAAAGAAATTTAGGTTGACCTGAACGGTAGAGTCGCATCCATTACTGCTAGCTCCAACGAGAGTTTCAGTGCCGGAAGGATTGGTTTGGTCATAAGTAGTGCCGTTGAAGACGATATTTTCGCCTTCGCAAAGGGTGGTGGTAAACTCGCTGGTAGCCGGCTCAAAGAAATTTAGGTTGACCTGAACAATAGAGTCACAACCATTACTGCTAGCTCCAACGAGTGTTTCAGTACCGGAAGGATTAGCTTGATCATAAGTAGTGCCGTTAAAGACAATATTCTCGCCTTCACAAATAGTGGTGGTAAAATCGCCGGTGGCCGATTCAAAGAAATTTAGGTTGACCTGAACGGTAGAGTCGCATCCATTGCTACTGGCTCCAACGAGTGTTTCAGTGCCGGAAGGATTGCTTTGATCATAGGTAGTACCGTTAAAGACAATATTCTCGCCTTCACAAATAGTGGTGGTAAAATCGCCGGTAGCCGGCTCAAAGAAATTCAAGTTAACCTGAACAACAGAGTCGCAACCATTGCTACTGGCTCCAACGAGGGTTTCAGTGCCAGAAGGATTGCTTTGATCATAGGTAGTACCGTTGAAGACGATATTTTCACCTTCGCAAATAGTGGTGTTAAAATCGCCAGTGGCCGGCTCAAAGAAAGCGAGATTAATTTCTACAATAGAATCACATCCAGTACTAGCCGCTCCAGTTAATATTTCTGTTCCATTTGGATTGTTTACATCATAAGTACTACCATTGAAAACAATATCTTGACCTGGGCAG
>BQJT01000380.1 GCA_021604845.1 Cyclobacteriaceae bacterium | reverse complement strand
TAAAAGACCAATTCGATCCGGAATAACGGATTGTTGGAATCCTGCCACATCTTACTGTCTCCTATCCAAAACTGACAGGTTGTCATAATATCCCACGATTTTCATTGCTGGAACGAAATTTGAAATCTTGAGGTCGCGTTCATATTTGTTGACCAAAAGACTTAAACATGAAAGAGAAAGGCACTATTTCCATACATACAGAGAATATTTTTCCAATAATTAAAAAATTCCTCTATTCCGATCACGAGATATTTTTGAGGGAACTGGTATCCAATGCGGTCGATGCCACTCAGAAACTTAAAAGGCTATCATCCAGTGGGGAATTTCAACAGGAACTCGGTGACCTAACGGTAGAGATAATTTTAAACCAGAAGAAAAAGACCATCACTGTCAGGGACAAAGGCATCGGGATGACCGCCGATGAGATCAAAAAATATATCAATCAAATCGCCTTTTCCGGAGCCGCTGAATTTGTAGAAAAATTTAAAGATTCAGGAGACGCCAAAGAAATAATAGGAAAATTCGGGCTTGGTTTTTACTCTGCATTTATGGTTTCCGAAAAGGTTGAAATAGTTACCCGGTCATACCAGGAAGGCAGTGAAGCCGCTCGATGGGAATGCGATGGCAATACTGAATTTTCTATTAGCACTGCCAAGAAAGCAAAGAGGGGGACAGATATAATCCTGCATATTAATGAAGATTCCAAGGAGTTTCTGGAAGAAGCAAGATTGCAGGGTATCCTGGATAAATATGCCAGGTTCTTACCTGTGCCGATAAAATTTGGACAGAAGGATAAAAGTGTTGAAGATGGTAAGGACAAAGATGACAACCCAAAATACAAAACGATACAGGTTGATAATATCATCAATGAAACAGAGCCGATCTGGACTAAATCACCGGCGGACCTAAAGGATGAAGATTATCTCAAATTTTACCGGGAACTGTATCCGTTTAGTGAAGATCCGCAATTTTGGATTCACTTGAATGTTGACTATCCTTTTAACCTTACCGGGGTGCTCTACTTCCCCAAGTTAAAAAATGACTTTGAGGTTCCTAAAAATAAGATTCAGCTTTACTCCCGTCAGGTATTTATCACAGACGAGGTTAAGGATATTGTGCCTGAATTTCTAATGCTGCTTCACGGAGTAATAGATTCACCGGACATTCCGCTAAACGTATCCAGGAGTTTCCTTCAATCCGACAGCAATGTGAAGAAGATTAACTCTTACATTACTAAAAAAGTAGCTGATAAACTGGGCGAACTTTACAAAAAAGACCGTAAGGCTTACCAGGAAAAATGGGCTAATATCGGATTGTTCGTAAAATACGGCATGTTAACCGAGGAAAAATTTTATGAAAAAGCTAAAGACTTTGCCCTGCTGAAGAATACCGATGGGGATTACTTTACTCTGGAGGAATATCAGAAAAAAGTTAGTGCTAACCAGAAGGAAAAAGATGGAAACCTAATATTTCTCTATACTACCGATGCTTCGAAACAGGATACGTTTATACAATCTGCTAAAAAACGCTCATACGATGTGCTGGTAATGAACGAGGTGATCGACAGCCATTGGATCAACCACCTTGAGCAAAAGTTAGAGAAAACTCAGTTAAAACGAGTAGATGCTGACACAGTAGATAAACTAATCAATACAGGCGAGTCCAAAGAAAGTGTTTTATCAGAGGATGAACAGAATCAATTAAAAGATGTTTTTACCAAAGCCATTGATAATTCCGGTGTCATGATCAATGTAGAGTCAATGGCGCCGGATGAAATGCCGGTGTCTATTACTTTACCGGAATTTATGCGTAGGATGAAGGATATGGCGGCTAGTGGTGGCGGCGGGATGCCATTTATGGGGCAAATGCCTGAGACTTATAACGTAGCTTTAAATGCCAATCATGCATTATGCGCCAAGATTCTGGCTGCAAAAAGGGAAGACACCCGGGTGAAATACGCCAAGCAAGCATATGATCTGGCCCTGTTAAGTCAAAACATGCTTGATGGGCCCTCACTTACCAATTTCATTGAAAGAAGTGTGGAATTGGCCTCTAAATAATCACCAGTTGAAATTACGAATTACGAGTTTTGTGGTTTCACAAATTCGTAATTCGTAATTCGTAATTCGTAATTTTTATAAGTGAATCACTTCGTCATATGCAGCTGCGGTAGCTTCCATTACTGCCTCAGACATAGTAGGATGTGGATGGACTGATTTGATTATCTCATGACCGGTGGTTTCCAGTTTTCGAGCAACTACCACCTCAGCGATAAGCTCCGTTACGTTGGCTCCGATCATATGAGCTCCCAGCCATTCACCGTATTTTGCGTCGAAAATGACTTTTACGAATCCTTCGCTGGCGCCAGCGGCCTGTGCCTTGCCAGATGCGGTGAATGGAAATTTGCCCACCTTTATTTCATATCCGGCCTCTTTAGCAGCAGCCTCGGTATAACCTACCGAAGCGATCTCCGGGCTGCAATAGGTACAACCAGGTAAATTATTGTAATCAAGTGGTTCGGGATTCATCCCGGCGATGGCCTCAACACAAATAATTCCTTCCGCTGAAGCAACATGTGCTAACCAGGGCCCTTTTATTACGTCACCTATAGCGTAAACACCGGATTGGTTAGTTCGATAGTATTCATCTACTGCAATACGGCCTTTCTCCAGGGTTATCCCTCGAGATTCAAGTCCGATGTTTTCAATATTTCCAGATACGCCCACCGCCGACAGCACTATGTCTGTCTCTATCACTTCCTCACCCTTACTGGTTTTTATTTTCACTTTGCAGCGTGCTTTATCGGTATTTACTTCAGTTACTTCCGATTTTGTTTTTACGGTGATGCCGGACTTTTTAAAACTACGCTCCAACTGCTTACTAACTTCTGCATCCTCAACCGGCACAATACTGTCCATATACTCCACCAAAATAACCTCAGTCCCAATGGCGTTATAGAAATAAGCGAATTCGGACCCTATGGCTCCACTACCCACTATTACCATGTGCTTGGGCTGCTTGTCAAGTACCATGGCCTCGCGGTATCCAATTATTTTTTTGCCGTCGATAGGCATTCCCGGTAGTTCCCTCGAACGACCACCTGTGGCTATAATAATATGATCGGCCTGATATGAAGTTTTTGTGGCTTTATCGTCTGTGACCTCCACAGTTTTGGGTGCCGTCAGCATTCCGCTGCCCTTTAGATGATCAATTTTGTTTTTCTTGAGCAGAAACTGAACGCCTTTACTCATTCCATCGGCTACTTCCCGACTTCGATTTACCATTGCACCAAAGTCGGCCTTTGCCCCTGTTAGCTTAATTCCATAATCAGCAGCATGGTTCATGT
>BQJT01000379.1 GCA_021604845.1 Cyclobacteriaceae bacterium | reverse complement strand
TGAAAACCTTCGATTGGTTCCATTCTGGGCTCTCCCCGCTCGGCGTAGTTTCTCGGATACTTCTCGGTGAGTACTTCGTATCCTTGACGGTTAACCACTAATGTACCGTTGTTACCAATAAAAGCGATCCCTTCTCTTCTTCCGTATGGACCATTGTCAATCCCCGTGGCATGCTCCCAAAGCATGGAAAAGTCTTTGTAGTTGTAAACTGTTTGCAAGGTGTCAGGGGTTTCTGACGCATCATCAGGATAAGCCAGCTTCCCGCCGGAGGCCATTACCGAAACCGGAGCATTAACCTGCATCGCATAAAGGGCAATGTCAATTTCATGAACTCCCCAGTCAGTCATCAGACCACCGGCATAATCCCAGAACCATCGAAAATTAAAATGGAACCGGTTCTGGTTAAATGGCCGTTTTGGCGCCGGTCCAAGCCAGAAATCATAATCAACGCCCTCCGGGACAGGTTCGTCAGGCAACACTTTTACCGGCTCCATCCATCCCTGGTATGCCCAAACTTTAACCAGCCTTATATTGCCCAGTTTTCCAGATCGAACAATATCTATGGCCTGCCTGTAGTGTGGACCACTGCGCTGCCATTGTCCAACCTGAACAATCTTCCCGGATTTATTGGCCGCATCAACCATCAACCTACACTCTTCGATAGTATTGGCAATTGGTTTTTCAACATAAACGTGTTTGCCGGCCTGCACCGCCTCTATCATAGGCATGGCATGCCAATGATCGGGGGTCCCTATTATTACCGCATCAATCTCAGGATTGTTTATCAATTCGCGGTAGTCACTAAATACTGCTGGTTTATTGGTCCTGAGTTTCTCATAATTTGCCAGTCTTTTGGTAATTACGTTTTGATCTACATCACAAACAGCAATCAAGTCCACGTCCTCCATCTTCAACATGGAATTGGTATTTGACCAGCCCATGCTGTTGCAACCAATTACTCCAATCTGAAGTTTATCATTAGGAGATATGCGTTTTTTAGCAGATGATAAAATCGTGCCATTGGCAAGTATAGTGGTTGCCCCTAGCATGGAGGATTTTTGAATAAAGTTACGTCGTTTCATGGTTGGAGATTTGCAGGTTGATATAGATCATAACCAAAGATTAATTTTTAATTTAATAAAAATCATTTTTTAATCACCAGTTGTCCATGACAAATACGCGGATATTACACAAGTACCTGACTTATTCTTCTGGAGGAAAATTGTTTTAGTAGATATGAATTGACATAAAAGCGAATTCTTGCTGGTCCTTAATTGAAGTCTGATTGTGAAACTTAATAAATCAATAAAAATTAAGTATTTAAGCTGGTTATTGGTCACCGGACTGATAATTATACTGAACTTCCAACCAGTACAGGGACAGCAGTATTCTACCACTGATTCAATTACAGTGGAGCAGCACCATGCTGCCTTCGAAGCGCTGATCCATATAGATGCGGATAGCGCAGCGCATCATTTGGAAATGCTGAAACTGCTTTCTTCAAGTGAGTTTCTGCGCTCAAGATTTTTGTACGACTATGATATGGGTTATTATTTATTCACCCAGCATAAATTAGACAGCTCGTATTATTATTATCAAAAATCACTTGATTTTGCCCGTAACAATGACCTGAAAAAGGAAGTTGTTTTAGCAAAGATCTGGTGTGGCAATCACTTGTATTTCAGAAACCAGGTCAATGCTGCCAGAGAAACATTCGAAGAGGTAGTCAATGAATCAAACAGGCTGAACTATATAGATGGCCTTGCAAATGGATACCTGGGACTGGCCACCTTGCTAAAAGATGATAAGGAAATTCTTTTAATACACCTTAAAATCGATTCACTATATGAAGCAAATGGTAAGCACAGCGCTATTCTCGGCAATTCATTGGGAGCAATTGGAAGAATATACCTGAAATCAAACTTTATTGAAAGCGCTAAGGAATACTTCGAAAAATCGTTTGAAGTTGCCGAAAACACCAACTACCTGCCGGGACTCCAGGTGGCTAATACAGTCAGAGGTGAGATTGCGCTGAAGCAGCACGATCTTGCCTTGGCGGAGCAATATTTCAAACAGGCATTGACCTTATCAGAGCAGGATAAAGACACCTTTTATATTGCAAACGACCTGACTAACCTGGCAAAAGTGGACTTTGAGAGAAATGAGTTCAATAAGTCTATTGAAAAGCTCAAAATAGCACAAAACTATTATGAAATTATTAAAGACAGCATCGCACTGACCAACGTTAATCTACAACTTGCAAATAGTTATATAAGCCTGGGAAACCTGGCTCATGCTAAAAACCACCTGGATTACTTAAGCAACGATCCAAAATTTCTTTCTGAAGAAGATTATCTGGTTACCTATTGGGAAATTTTGATTCGATTCAATGAGGCCAAAGGATCATTTACAAAAGCATTCGAATTCCAAAAAAAGCTTCAGGATCTAAGAGGAGAAATTCAGAAGAATCGAAATAATATTGCCTTCATTGAACTTGAAAGAAAAAATGCGCTGGAGAGGAACCAACAACAAATTGAACTACTCAATTCCAAAAATGCACTACTTGAGCAACAGCGGAAGAACCAGCGAAACATTTTGCTTGGTGGAATCAGTATTGCTTCACTGATAGGGTTATCACTATTTTTTCTTATGCGAAACCATCAAAAAACCACCAGAAAACTACGGGAGTTGGACAGTATAAAATCAAGATTTTTTGCCAACATCTCACATGAATTTCGCACTCCTCTTACCTTAATCTCAGCGGCTCTTGAACAACAGCTGAATTCCCCTAAAATATCAGAAGAAGACCGAAAGGACTTTGAAATAATAGAACATAGCTCATTACGGTTGTTGAGGTTGGTTAATCAGCTTTTGGATCTATCCAGATTAGAATCGGGTAAATATGAACTCCGTATCGAACAGGGAGACCTGGGCAACCTGCTTCGGGTAATGGGTGAGTCCTTCCAAATCAATGCTAAACAAATGGGCATCTCTTATAAATTATTTATTGATGACTTAAAAGACGCCTGGTTCGATAAAGATCTGATTGAAAAAGTAATCACCAACTTGCTTTCAAATGCATTCAAATACACCGAAGCCAGTGGTGAGATAACTGTCAGGTCTCAAGCTGTTGCCAGCAATGTTCACATCGTGGTAGAAAACACTGCCAGCGCCATAAATATTAACAATATTGATAATTTATTCGAACGTTTTTACCAGGTCGACTCACAAACCGAAGGAGTAGGGATTGGACTCTCCCTGGTTAAAGAGCTGGTAAGCGTGAATCGTGGTTCAATCGAGGTAAATAAGATATTAAAGAACACCATACAATTTACCGTAGTGCTGCCGGTGGTTAAATCGGCCTTTACGGCAAA
>BQJT01000378.1 GCA_021604845.1 Cyclobacteriaceae bacterium | reverse complement strand
GGGAGCATGATTGTGATGTACTTACCATAGGACAATATTTGCAACCTACCAAATTACACCTGGAAGTTGCTGAATTTGTTCACCCGGATAAATTTGCAGAATATAAAGAAGTAGGCCTCTCTAAAGGTTTTGCTTTTGTGGAAAGCGCGCCACTCGTGCGTTCTTCCTACCACGCAGAAAGACATCTTTGACAATAGGCAATGGGCAATGAACAATCCATTGCCCATTGTTTATTTCATCAATAGCACATCTCCTTTGAACAGGACCACCTCCCCGTCGATAAACTCTACCTCCGCGAAATAGACATATACGCCGGTATTGGCGATTTGCCCTCGATGGGTGCCATCCCAATGGTAAGCAGGGTCATCGGGATCAAAATCTGTTAGTTCTATCATAGATTCGCCCCAGCGGTTAAATATATAAAAGGATTTTATTCTAGATACATCTGATCCGGTGAAGATGCGGAAGACATCATTGTTGTTATCATTGTTTGGACTAAATACATTTGGAATAAAAACCTCTCTTTCTTTACCAACTATGATGGTGATCACATCAGAATCGGTGCAGCCGTTTTCATCCATAACCGTTACTTCATAAGTGGCCGTGCTGAATGGCCTTGTTTCTTGATTGGGACAATTGGCACAACCCAAAGTATCCAGACCTTTCCAGGTGTAGGAGTCAACAGGATAGCTGGTTTGAGCTTCAAAGCTTGCTATATCTCCAAGTTCTATTCGCTTATTTCCAACTAGATTTACCCTTAATTCCTGCGGTTCATCAATGCTTAGGTATTCCGTCAAAATGCAACCATTTGCGTCTTGTACATTAACGGCATATTCTCCAATACTTAGACCGGGGAAAATAGGGGAGGAGCTAAATGGCTCGTTTTCAAGTGCATATAAATAGGGACCAACTCCGCCACTCGGCTCTTTGATGGTAATCGAACCAGTGGCATCACCAAAACAAGGTGGGTCGGTCGATTCAGCAACCGCATTAAGGGCTGTTGGTGCTATCAACTCAGTTGTCATGGAGGCAGTACAACCATTTTGATCCATCACAGTTACTTCGTAAGCTCCGGCGCCCAAACCGCTTATGCTTTGCTGGCTTTCACCATTGCTCCAGGCAAAGGAATAAGGCGGTGTTCCTCCAGCTGGCAAAGCCATTATTTCACCATCCGTTTCGTTGATACAACTTGTATTGTAATCGTCATACATCGCTGCCTCCAGTGCCACTTGAACCGGAGTGGGTTCTTCTACTACAATTTGGAAACTACCCTCAATATCAAAGCTATCCACAAAATTGAAAGTGTAAAGCCCGGCAGGCAAATCCAAAATAGACGTATTCAAATCATTGTCAGCCACAAGGCCTTCCCCAGAGGCTTGTCCGTCAACAGATTGCCAGGTATAATTATAAGGTGGTGTTCCAACCGTTATAGCAAATACAATGGAGCCATCAGCGCCACCATCACAGTTAGTTGGATTGGACTCAGGTGCAAAGGAAAGGGCACAAGGATGTACGGTAAGTACCAGATTGACAATACTATCACAATTATTTATGGAAGGCAGAATTTCCTGATAAACTCCTGAAGAGGTAAAGTTAGTACCGCCAACTGTTACACCAGTACCATCACATATTACTTCATTCAAAAAGACTTCGTACACTTCATTTACTGTAAGATCAAGATGTACGATGCTATCACAACCACTGGAGGCTACCAAAATATCAGTATAATCGCCATTGCCATCGTAGGAGGAGTTGCCGACTGTAAATGTTTCGCCCTGGCAAATTTCTTCAACCAGGAAGGTTTCTGGTATCGGTAATACGGTCAAATCCAAAGTGACCATACTATCACAGCCGGTGCTGGCATCTAATATATTGAGAAAAGAACCCGTAGTTGTATAAGCTGTTGTCCCAACAGTGTAGCTTTCGCCATCACAAATTGTTTCTACCAGCTGAATTTCCGGAATAGGGATAACATTTAAATCAAGATGGACAATGCTATCACAGCCGGTTAAAGTTGAGGTTAGTATTTCCTGATAGATGCCGGTTTCAGTATAGGGAGTGGCTCCTACAATGACCACTTCGCCATCACAAATAGATTCGACGAGCATGGTTTCATCCAATGGAATGACCGTTAATTCCAGCGTGACCGTACTATCACAGCCGGTAATAACGGAGGTTAATACGTCCTGATATTGGCCACTTTCATTATAAATGGAACTACCGACTTCGTAAGTGTTGCCTTCACAAATTTCCTGGGTTAGATCGGTTTGGATGATATCCCTAACAAAAAGGCCAAGGTTTACAATGCTATCACAACCATTGGCAGCAGGGAGTACATCTTGATAAGACCCCGTTTCCGTATAAACGGAATTGCCAACGCTATAGCTATCGCCAAAACAAATAGTTCGACTAAAGGTGGTGGAGATTAATCCTGGAATGGTTAAGTCCAAATTGACAATGCTGTCACAGCCTGTTTCGACGGAAGTTAAAACTTCTTGATAAATTCCGGTTTGACTAAAGGTACTTGTACCGATCTGGTAGGTTTCGCCAAAGCATAGTTCTTCCACCAAACTGGTAACTGGTATTTCAAAAACCGTCAAATTTAAACTGACTATACTATCACAACCAGATGTGGTAGACGTTAAAACATCCTGAAAATTACCAGATGTTGTATAGGTTGACGTACCAATGCTAACCGATTCTCCATCGCAAATAGATTGCGTGAGCACTGTTTCTTCAACCACGATAACCGTCAAATCTAAATTGACGATACTATCGCAGCCTGTTTGGACGGAAGTCAGAATATCTTGATAAACCCCGGTTGATGTATAGGAAGAAGTGCCTACAGGGTAAGTTTCTCCGATACAGATTTCTTCCACTAAATCAGTTTGAACTTCTTCTCTAATAGATAGGCCCAGGTTAACGACACTATCACATCCATTTACAGCAGTTAGTACATCTTGATAGGTGCCGCTTACATTATACGTAGAAGTCCCAACGGTATAGGTTTCCCCAAAACACAGCGTTTCGGAAAGGCTGGTTTGAATCAAATCCGGTACGAATAATTCCAGGTTGACAATACTGTCGCAGCCTGTTTCGACGGAAGTCAAAACTTCCTGGTAGATGCCGGTTTGGCTGAAGGTGCTTGTACCCACCTCGTAAGTTTCACCAAAACATAGTTCCTCCACCAGGTCAGTGACTGGAATTTCATAAACGGTTAAATCCAGACTTACGAGGCTATCACAGCCGGAAACAGTGGAGGTCAGCACATCCTGGTAATTGCCCGTTTCTGTATAAGTGGACGTACCAACGGTAACCGTTTCTCCATCACAAATTGCCTGGGTTAGTACCGTTTCTTCAATGGTGATGACCGTTAA
>BQJT01000377.1 GCA_021604845.1 Cyclobacteriaceae bacterium | reverse complement strand
AAATTCAACCAACGGCTGCCTGCAATGTTCGCAACTATATGAACCAATCGGTAGATATGATCCCCGGAACAGCCGGATGGTATTTTGATGATCCTGGTAGTGGTGCGAATAACTTTTCCAATTTGAATAATCCTTCTCATTCCTATTCCAAAGCAGGCTTTTTCAAAGTACAGTTTACCGGTGATTTTGACGACCCCGCCAATCCTGGTACAGCTATAACTTGTGGTCTGATAAAAATAGATACCGTTGTTTTGGCGGCCGACTTCGAATTTGACAATGCTTGCCCAGGTTTGCCTGTTCAGTTTAGCGATTTATCCACCTTTTTGCCTATTGCCAATATTACCGACTGGGCCTGGGACTTTGGCGATCCTGGGAGCGGGGCCGATAATACATCTACTAGCCCAAACCCTGACCATACCTTTGCCAGTGAAGGCAGTTATTTGGTCACCTTAACGGTTACCTCTACTACAGGCTGTACCGCCAGTATGACAAAAACACTAGATGTTTATCCACCACCACCTGTCAATTTTGAAGAACCCATGATCAGCTGTCAGGGTACCGCACTCAACTTTGTGGCAGATGTACCAGCCAATGTTACTTATGTTGATTGGGACTTTGGCGATCCCAGCAGTGGCCAAGCTAATCGCTCGGAGCTTTTTAATACTTACCATGCCTTTGATCAGGTAGGAACCTATACGGTGACCCTTTTTGCGCAAAGCATTTATGGTTGTACCAATACTTTTAGCCGCACCATTACTATCGAACCAAATACCCTAAATGGAGACATCACTTTGTCTATTCCATCACCCATTTGCGAAGGAGATAGCACAAGCCTGACCGCACCTTCAGGAGGAATTGCCTGGGTTTGGTCGGATGGTTCCAACTCGGAAAGTATTACGGTAGATGAAGCTGGCGTATACCAAGTGACCATCATCGATGCAGAAGGATGCGAATATAGCCCTGATCCGGTAGTCATTGATGTAATTCCAGCGCCAGAAGTGCCAATCCGGGCAGTAGAACACAATGATTATGGTCAGGTTATTGCCATTTTTGATGATGGTTATGAAACTTGTGAAGGAGAAGATGTCTTTTTAGAAACTATTCAGAATGCCAATTATTCCTTTAGCTGGTCGAACGGTGATCCAGGGCCAAATACGGAGTTTTCGGAAAATAGAGGCAGTCAATTGACTGCAGGCAGCTATGATATTTTTCTCAACGTAACAGATAATACAACCAGCTGTTCTAACGAAATTGGTCCTTTTACCATAGTTGTACATCCAGTGCCAGTCAATGTACAAATCACGGTAGACCAAGGGGGGATCATTTGCGAAAGCACGGAAGCGACTTTTAGTGTCGTTGCCCCTGATCCAGCATTGACCTATTTTTGGAACACTGGTGCAATGGGTACCTCCCTGACTACTTCTATGGCCGGGGAATACTACGTCACCGCCATTACCGATTTTGGTTGTAGCTCTGAAAGTAATCGATTGGAAATTGCCAAAGGGCCAGATATTGCTAGGATTCCTTCAGGTTGTCATACCCGTTGTCGGCCCGATACTTTGTGTTTGCCAACTATTCCAGGCATTGTAAGCTATCAGTGGTTCTTCAATGGTACAGCAATAGCCCCACCGAATGGAGATATGCCAGAATTAATAGCTACCGAAAGCGGCGATTATTGGTTGGAAATGGCCGATGTTCAGGGATGCTCTTTAACATCAGGAACCTTAACGCTTGACCTTTTTGATGGCTTTGGCAGCTTCAACGGCAATGTTTATTTTGATGTAAATGAAAACGGCGTGATTGATGGGCCGGATACCTTGGTAAGTGACATCGATATTCGGTTGCTGGACCTTACAATGATGGAATTAGCCACGGCTACTTCTGATGTTGATGGTGCTTATGCTTTTCCTAATATTCTATCTACGGAATATATTTTGGAAGTGGATACGAATAGTCTGCCAGAACATTACGGCGTATTGATTCCACAAGTCCAGGCAGAACTTATTGGTTGTGATGTAGAAGAAACCGTTAACTGGCTATTGATTTTGGATTGCCCTCCGATGGAAAACACCTTGAATTTCACCATTTGTGCAGGCGAAAATGTGCTTTATGATGGTACTAATTATAACTCTGACACGACTTTCACTGCCGTGTACACCACGGCTATTGGTTGTGATTCTATGGAAAGTGTAAGTATCCAGGTGCTTCCTGATGACCTTGTAGCCTTGTCTTTGCAGGTGTGTGAAGGTGAGAGCGCGGAGTATGATGGCGCTACCCTACAAGCCGGTGATCAGCAGGATTTTATTTTTGTAAATCAAAACGGCTGTGATTCAACAGTGACCGTATCGGTAGTTGGTTTGCCCAATGAAGTCGAGGATGTAGCCCTGTTTGTTTGTGAAGGCGAAATACTGGAATACAATGGTACGAGCTTAGGTGCCGGGATGCAAGAGACTTTTGTATTAACAAACCAAAATGGCTGTGACTCTACCGTTAATGTAAGCGTTAGTGCTTTTGCACAAATGGACTTTTTGGTCGAGGCAGACCAATCTTGCCCTAATGAAGCTTCTGGTATGGCATCAGTAGAGAACCTGGTTGGAGGAACGCCGCCATTTCAATACTCCCTAGATGCGGTTGCTTTCCAAAATGATCCAATTTTTGAAAACTTGCCCCCTGGTTCTTATAGCCTAATCATCCAGGATGCCAATGGCTGTGAGCAGCAAATGGAATTCGAAATAGAGGCACTGGATAATTTGGAGATTGTCGTAGAAGATGCCGTTCTACTATGCGAATTGTTATTAGCCGAATTGGAGGTGACCATACTTGGCGGAGATACCACTGGCATTACTTATCTTTGGGACGATGGTACTTCAACCGCAAAACGAATTGTAAATCAAGCAGGCACTTATCAAGTGCAAGTTTCCAACAATTGTGAAATGCTGGAACAAAGCGTACAAGTGGAATTGGAAGACAATGGCTTGACAGATTTGGTATATTTGCCCAATGCCTTTTCGCCCAATGCAGATGGGATCAACGATGATTTCAAAGGTTATTTTGGGAATGGAGTCTTGTTTGAAACCTATGAATTGCATGTGTTTGACCGCTGGGGCAATCAGGTGTTTCTGTCAGATGATGCTTCCAGAGGGTGGGATGGCAGTTATAAAGGCCGGGTGATGCCAAGTGGGGTCTATGTATGGCGCTTGAAAACAAATATTGTCAATTGCGGGCAAGAAATTGAGGTGGTTCGAACAGGAGATATTGCGTTGTTAAGGTAATCCGCAACACAAAATATAAAACGCAAAGCCGCAGAGCCGCAAAGGCGACATCTTACCTTTTTCCTACTTGGAGAAAGGTGTCGTCTTGTAGCTCAGCGCCTTTGCGTTT
>BQJT01000376.1 GCA_021604845.1 Cyclobacteriaceae bacterium | reverse complement strand
ATTCCAAAATGGTGACATTTGTGGCATCACAGGATACTATGACGACACTATCTTACCGATTTGTAATAATAGCTTCAAAGTACGTCGTGAGTGGGTAATTACCGACTGGTGTACAGGAGAAGAAATTATTTACATTCAGTTTGTGAAAGTTATTGATACAACTGGTCCAGACGTAGTATGTCCAACCGGTCCTTTAACAATCAACGTATACCAAGGTGACTTACCTGGTGGTCCTCACGATATCTGTACAGGAACAGTGGTTATTCCACCAGTTCAAGTATTAGGTGATGACTGTTCTGGTTTAGCACCAGCAGACTACATGACAGAGTTATGGACACTTGGTGCAGGCATCAAGCTACAAGAGATCTCTGGCAACGGTGGTGCATTCTTCGGCGTAGAGCTAGAAGCAGATAACCCACCATCAAACAATGCACAGTACACGATCCGTCACGTAATTTATGACGAGTGTGGAAATATTACTGAGTGTATCTATGACATCGTAGTTGTAGACAAAGTACCTCCAACATCTATCTGTGATGAAATCACTGAAATCTCAATCACTAATAATGGTGGTTCTGGTGCAGGTTGTTC
This sequence comes from Cyclobacteriaceae bacterium, assembly GCA_021604845.1. Classification (GTDB taxonomy): domain Bacteria; phylum Bacteroidota; class Bacteroidia; order Cytophagales; family Cyclobacteriaceae; genus SZUA-3. Next base: position 2,806 of record BQJT01000376.1, on the reverse strand, counting down.
TTATCTACCAGCTGAGGTGTTAGATGATGGTTCTTATGACAACTGTGGCGACGTATACTTCTACGCTGCTAAGATGAATCCATTCTTACCACCACCATACTTCTACCAGTACTACCCAACACTACAGTTCTGCTGTGATGAGATTGGCGAAAACATGGTAATCTTATTGGTGTTAGACTTCGACCCAAGTGCATTTGCACTACCTGACGGTTCTATCTTCTTACTACCTGGTCAGGCAGCATTCGAAGGCAGCTTCAATACTTGTATGGTAACAGTAGAAGTTACAGACAAGATTCCACCGATCACTATCTTCTGTCCTGGTCCAGAGACCATTACTTGTGAAGAGTATGTGAATGATTACGCAGCATCAGTAAACAACGGCGACTACGGATTCCTAGACGCATTTGGTGAAGCTGAGTTCTATGATAACTGTGCAACAAACACAGACTACAACGTAACAGTAAATATCAACAGCTGTCAAGAAGGTACAATTGTACGCTCTTGGGTAACAACTGATGATAATCCACAGAATGCATCAGCATCATGTACTCAAACAATCTTTGTTGAGCACGTATCTGATTGGGTTGTTGAATTCCCAGCAAGCATCACTGCAGAATGTACAGACGGTCAATTACCTGACTTTGGTGAGCCAGTAATCACTTATGACGAGTGTGAGCTTATCGGTATCAGCTTTGAAGATCAGTACTTCTATGTAGTAGCTGACGCATGTTACAAAATCGTACGTACTTGGACTGCAATCAACTGGTGTATCTATGAAGATTGGGGTTATGACGCATACAGTGAAGAAAATCACTTCGAAGCAGCATACTTTGCTGACTGGGATGGTGATGGCGACTCTGACAACCGCACTTTCCGTGATGGTTGGAATGACTTCGGTGCAGGTTTAGTACCTGACGGATACATTGTATACGAGCAAGTAATCAAAGTGAATGACTCTGAGGCTCCAGAATTTGTGATTCCTGAAATCGACGGTTGTATCGTAGATACGGACTGTGATACAGATATTACACTTCCTTACCCAGACATTTTAGACCAGTGTTCAGCAGCATTTGAAGTAGACCTATCTGGTGACTTCGGTGACTTTACTGATATCGCAGGTGACATCACAATTGATGATGTAGTACCTGGTGAGTACACTGTATACTATGTAGTTACAGATAACTGTGGTAACTCAGCTTATGATCAAGTAACCATCGTAGTTGAAGATTGTAAACTACCTACTCCTTACTGTCTAAACGGTATCGTAGTAGAGATCATGCAAACAGGTATGATCGATGTTTGGGCATCTGACCTAAACTTAGGTAGCTTCGACAACTGTCCTGGTGATCTTATCTTCACATTCTCTCCTGACGTTACTGATTTTGGAGTTACATATACATGTGACGACTTAGGTCAGCAGCCAGTAGAGATTTGGGTAACAGATGCAGCTGGAAACCAAGACTTCTGTGAGACTTTCATTGTTGTACAAGACAATATGGGCTTCTGTGGCGGTGCGCCGATTGCAGTAGCAGGTATTATTGCAACAGAGGAAGACGAAACAGTAGAAGATGTAACAGTAGATGTTAACGGAGGCTTGTTCTCTCAAATCACTGGTGCAGACGGATACTACACATTCGCTCTTGATGCAGGTAACGACTACACCGTTACTCCAATGAATGATTTAGACCCATCGAATGGTGTTACTACTTATGACCTTGTATTGATCTCAATGCATATCCTAGGTGTTCAGCCATTAGATAGTCCATACAAAATGATCGCAGCGGATGCGAATAACTCTCAAGGTGTATCTACACTTGATATGGTATTGATCCGTAAGTTGATCCTACAAGTTGAAAACAACTTCCCGAACAACACGTCTTGGAGATTTGTTGATGCAGACTATGACTTCCCAGTTGCAACGAACCCATGGTTCGAAGCATTCCCAGAAGTATTGAACTACAACAACATCGCAGCTGCAGACTTAGCAGCAGACTTCGTAGGTGTTAAAATTGGTGATGTTAACGGAAGCGCAGCTGCAAACGGCTTAGCAGGAGTTGACAATCGTACCATGGTAGGTGACTTAGTATTGAATGCAGCAGCACAGTCTGTTAAAGCAGGAGAACTATACACTGTAACATTTACAGCAGAGGAAGCAGAAGTGTTAGGTTACCAGTTCACATTGAACTTCGACCAAACAGCTCTAGAACTAGTAGAGATCGTAGCTGGAACAATGACAGCGGAGAACTTCGGTACTTCAATGTTGAGCGAAGGAGCAATCACAGCTAGCTGGAATGTAGCAAACGCACAAGTATTGAATGGTGATGTATTCAGCCTAGTATTCAAAGCAACTGCAGATGCAGAACTTGCTGAGTTACTAAGCATCGGATCTCGCTATACTGCAGCGGAAGCTTACAATGCAAACGGAGACTTGTTGAACGTAGCGTTGAACATCGACGGAGCATCAGTAACAGCTGGATTTGAGTTGTACCAAAACGTACCTAACCCATTCAAGGGTCAGACAGCGATTGGCTTCAACTTGCCAGAAGCAAGCACAGCTACACTAACGATCACTGACGTATCAGGAAAAGTACTCCGGGTAATTCAGAGCGACTATGCAAAAGGTTACAACGAAGTAAACGTTGCTAACTTGAACGCAACAGGAGTTCTATACTACCAGTTGGAAACTGCAAATGATACTGCAACACGTAAAATGATCCTAGTTAAATAGGATAACATATAGAAATCTGCGAAAGCCGCATTAAAGTATTTGTATACTTAAATCGGTTTTTGGGATGGCCTCTCTCCA
>BQJT01000375.1 GCA_021604845.1 Cyclobacteriaceae bacterium | reverse complement strand
TTACAAAAAAATAAGCACCAAAAACCAAGAGAAATGCTGACAGCAATATATTTCGGATAGGGACAACCGGTTCCGGGGTTTGGGTGGTAAATACAACCGGCAACAAAATAATCAGCAACAACACCCAATTGGTCATTTTATCCCAATGAGCAATTTTCGCCGGAAGGACTGGTCGTTTTGATCGTTTAGGTTTAACTGGATGCTTTTTTTTCACCTGGTAAAAATAACAAACCCTCAAGGTTTTCAAAACCTCGAGGGTTTGTTGTTTAATATTTAAATACCATCCTACTGCTCTGCCACCAACATCAACTTCTGCGTAATTGTTGGTAGGTCTGCTACCTGAACCTTGATAAAATAAAGTCCATTTTGAGACCCACTCAAGTCCAGGCTTTGAATAGGAACTTGGATTTCATCTAATTCCAGGCTTTGAATCGACTGGCCCAGGTTGTTTAAAACCTGAATACTAGCCTTCTGGCCTAACCAGACATCCAAATCGATAAAAACCTTTCCACTACTAGGGTTGGGATAAACAGAAAAGTTTGTTGCTCCATGCCCCTCTGCAAGAATTACCTCATCATTATCCGGCGCAACCAAAGGATTGCTCCCATTTTTAATATCAACATTAGCAAAGGTTCCGATAACCGTACCATTGGGCGTACTGTTCTCCGTAATTAATCCTACCTCTATGCAATTAGTCATCAAAATTGTAGTTGTAATAACGGTAGACCAGCTCATTCCATCGGAGGAATGTTGAGCAGTAAAAGTATTCCCGGAACGCGTAAGTCTTAACCAATTTTTACCCTGTGTTTGGAAGATATGGTTAAAGGCAATGCCTCCAGTACTTTGACGTAATTTTCGCTTCGTTAATAGCACCCCATCTATACTTAGCTGTAACATCTTTGCACCAGCACTTAGATCTTCCCTCATGCTAACTCCTGCAAACCCAGCTCCAGCAACACCCACAACCTGGGCAATGATTTCTCCATCGCCGCAGAGTTGGGTACCTACATAACCATGTAAATCGGTATTACTGTAAAAATTAGGGTTAAAACATCCCTCGCTAGTGACGGTATAAGTATCTGTATTTGGGTCATAGACCGCTTGATTTCCATCTTCACAATTGATACCATCCGGATCAGCGCTAAAACCACAAGGCAAACCATCTACTGTTACATTTGCAGTACATTGAGCCGGGTTTCCACTGTCATCTTCAATCATTACCGTAACCGGAACCACCGTACCCAATTGATCACAGGTGACCAAGGTCGGCGAAAAGCCTAGCAGCGTCGGAATGTCACAATTATCGGAAGAAGCGATATCATCATACAAATCTTCAGCAGTGAGAATTATTTCCTGCTCCCCATTAAATTCTACCGTAAGGTCGTGGCAAACGGCATTAGGTGGCTCATTATCTACTATGTCAACAAGGAAGCTGCATTTGCGCTGGTTATTTGAAGCATCCTTGGCCTGCCATTGGAATTTCCAGAAGCCCCGATCCAGAGTTTGCATCAAGGCGGTAGACCAGGACGACCAACCCTCACCCGGAACATTATTGCCGTTTTCATCTACAACTCGCCAACGATATCGCAATACGGTCACTGTGCAATTGTCGCTGGCCGTTGGCGTAGGTACGGTAAAAGTTGCTTCACACTCACCGGGATCAGTCGAAAATACAGCATCGACCGGACAAGATATGGAGGGCCGGATATTGTCCTCCACTGTAGCCGTAGCTGTACAAGTACTACTGTTGCTATTGTTATCGGTTACTTCCAGGGTGACGGTATTTCCACCAAGATCAGAACAGCTAAAAAAGGCAGGGCTAACCGATACACTGGCTATGCCGCAAGCATCGGTGGAACCATTGTCAACCGCAGTGCCCAGTAAAGTCGCATTCCCACCGGCATCTAGCTGTACAGTAGCATCCTGACACATTGCCATTGGAGGCACCATGTCCTGAACGGTCACAATAGCCGAGCAAGTATTAGTGTTGCCATTACCATCATTTACTGTCAGGGTGACATTGTTGTTCCCAACATCACCACAGCCGAAAATATCTGGATTCAAGCTTACGGTATTGATAGTGCCACAATTATCAGATGACCCGGATTCCACCGCAGCAGCGGTTTGTCCTCCATTCCCATTCATATCCAATTGGATGGTCGTATTTTGACAACCGGCCGTTGGGGCGATATTATCCTCTACCGTCATGATTGCCGTACAAGTGGAACTCTGCCCACGAACATCGGTAATGGTGTAAGTGACCGTATTCGGTCCGATGTCCATACAATCAAAATCACTAGGGCTGACTGTTTCGCTGGCCAGGCCACAATCTGCAAAGCTGCCTGCTCCCACCAAACTTGGGTCGGCAGTGGCCTCCCCGTTTGCATCGAGCTGCAAAGTCAAATTATTGCAAACCGCCAATGGGGCCTCACAGCAGTTGATGTTCGGATCCTCTACACTTACAGTAGCCACACAGGAACTGGTCAAATTGCAGTTATCTGTAACGATCAGGGTAACATTAAAATTCATCCCGATATCATCACAATCGAAATTAGTCATACCAGACAAATTTCGGTTGGCCAACCCACAATTATCAGATGAACCATTATCAATATCATCGACTGTAACGGCTCCCATTTCATTGGCTTGAATGATCACCGTAAACGGTTGACAAACTGCTGTAGGTGGTGTGGTATCAGTGAATGTAAATACCTGCACACAAGTAGCCGTCAAATTACAAAAGTCAGTTACGATCCAAGTCCGTATTACTGTCCACAAAAATGGGCAATTAACCGGGTCTGGGCCGATCAATATATCCTGGTAGGATACACTGGCTACCCCACAGTTGTCATTGGTGATGGGATTGCCGGTAATCCCAGGAGCAATGGATGGATCTTGTGGAACATCTGGTGGCACCGGACTGAGATTGAAATTTGGCGGCCATTCAAAAGTCAAATCAGGCGGGCAAATGATGGTCGGTGGAGTCAGGTCCGTAAAGGTCAAAGTTTGAACACAGGTTGCCGTTAAATTACAAAAATCTGTAACTGTCCAGGTCCGCTCTAACACCCACAGAAAGGGGCAGTTATTCGGGTCGGGCCCAATCAAGATATCCTGGTAACTCACACTGGCCACACCACAATTATCATTGGTGATCGGATTGCCGGTAATTGCCGGATCAACGCTAGGGTCTTGCGGTGTATTCGGCGGCACCGGATTTAGATTAAAGCCCGGGGGCCATTCAAAGGTCAAATCAGGCGGGCAAATGATGGTCGGCGGAGTTAAATCCGTAAATGTAAATATTTGCACACACACCGCCGACAAGCCACAGAAATCAAAGACCGTCCAGGTCCGTTCTACGGTCCAAAGATTGGGACAATTCCCCGGAGTAGGGCCAAGCAATACATCCT
>BQJT01000374.1 GCA_021604845.1 Cyclobacteriaceae bacterium | reverse complement strand
CACCTCTGAGTAAGTATAATCGCCTGTTGGTGCTACCACTTTCACGCGATAGTAATTGCGCCCAATTTTAGGATTTACATCCAGATACTGATAAAACTCCATACCACCTATTGACAATTCGGGTTCTGTCACATTGCCAATCTTGGTAAAGTTTTCTCCATCTGAGGATTGTTCTACATCAAAGCTAAATTCATCCCCCAGGTATTGTGTTTCCCAAGTCACCATTACTGCTTCCTCGTCTGTGATATGGGCATTAATAGCCAAGCTACTTCCACATTCCACCGGATTATTGGTTACTGTAATCGTTTTGAAATCCTGAGAAGTACAATCATTTTCAGTTACCATTAGGTTAATCTCAAATGATCCAAAGGAAGTAAAGCTTATCGTCACTGGTGAACCAGAAGCAGTAGCGGGAATTACCCCAGGACCAAAATCCCATTCAATGACAGCGTCCGGTCCATTTCCAACGGCGTAGAAAGTAATTTGTTCGTCTTCACAAACCAGGGAAGGTCCTTGAATATTAGCTACGGCTACACTGCCCACTTCAATGGTTACAATATTTGATTCCAGATAAGTAGTGCAACACTCTCTTCTGGCACAACGAGCAAAATAAGTTGTTTCGAAGAGTGGGCCTGGGTCAAAAGTAGGACTATCCGAGTTTGGAATAGGCAACCAAACATTGATATCAAAGGGACCAGGTATGGTGCTCATCATCCATAAATATTCCATGTCACCGGTTCCTCCCGAAGGATCTTGCACACTGAATAGCGGATCAGGATCAACACCAGGGCCACACAGAAATTGATTTCCTCCTATAACTCCCGGATTGTTGATATTATCACACTTGGTGTAAAATCCAGCATCCAGCGTAAGGTCCTCTTCATTTGGGCCAACTGTAGTTACGTGTGTCATCAACATCATATCCGGATCAGCATCACTATCAAGGGCATCATCCAACCCTGCATTTAATTCTGTAGGAATCAAACCATCTGGATTGATAAAGGTCACTTTATAGGTACCTGGCGGGACATTGAAGATGTAGTATCCATTGGCATCAGTGGTTGTGGTATCTGTATAAGGAGGGTCATCTTCATCTACACCAGTAACGATAACGGTCACTCCTGGTATCCCCGGTTCCCCTGGATCCTGAATGCCATCCCGATCGGTATCAAACCAAACAAAGTCGCCAATTCTAGCCGGGCCATTAAGTGTGCCTTCACAGGTTGTGGTACAACCATTGGCATCGGTCACTGTCAGGGAATAAGTTCCCGGTGCCAGGTTAGTGGCTGTTTGGCCGGTTTGACCGTCACTCCACAGATAGGAATATGGGCCAACTCCTCCGCTAACCAAAGCTTCCAGAATTCCATCAGATCCACCAAAAGTAGTCACTTCACTAACCACATTGACCATACAGGTGGGGTTTTCAAGTTCTGCAATCGTAACCATACCTGTTCCTGTACATCCGTTGGCATCGGTAGCCGTGACGGAGTAAGTACCAGCAGGAAGGTTTATAATCGTAGAACCACTTTGACCATCACTCCATTGATAAGTGTAAGGTGGAGTGCCGCCACTGGCACTGGCCGTAGCCACACCATTTGTGGTACCCTCACAAGTAGGGCTGAGTTGTTCAACAAGCAACTGAACCGGCGTGGGTTCTCCTACTTCTACAGTGGCAGTCTCGTCACAACCATTAGCGTCTGTAACAGTAACAGTGTATGTACCAGCCGTGAGTCCATTAGCTGTGGGCTGCACTGATCCACTGCTCCAATTGTAAGAATAAGGCGGAGTACCGCCACTAACCATTACGCTGGCTTGCCCATCGGCAGAGCCAGCACAGGTTGCATCTATACTTGAGGTTTGCAATAATAAGGCAGTTGGTTCACCAATGGTTACACTGGCTTCTCCAACACAACCTAAGGCGCCTGTTACAGTCACCGTATAGGTTCCCGGGCTGAGGTTATCAATCTGAGGCGTATCAGCGCCATTACTCCAATCATAAGTAAAAGGAGCTGTACCGCCATTTATGGAAACAGAGGCACTTCCATCAGCACTTCCCGGACAACTAACATCCGTTGAAGTGGGGATAACCTGTAAGCCAGGAAACTGAATTACTAATGCTGATCCCGAAACTTCACAACCATTTGCATCAGTGACGGTGAGGAAGTATGCGCCTGCTGCGAGATTCGAGATAACATCTGTAGTTGCATTATTACTCCAGGAGTAGGTATAAGGTGCTGTACCACCAGAAACAGATGCGGCAATTGCTCCAACTGCATCATTGGTACAGGCAATATCTGTAACTTCAAAAGAAATTTCCAATTCAGGCAATTCACTCAAAGTAATCGTTTCGGCTGTAGCCGTACAACCATTCGCATCGGTAATAGTCAGCGCGTATATCCCAGCAGGAAGGTTTTCCAGCGTGGGCGAATTGGCCCCCGTATTCCATTGGAAGCTATAAGGAGCCGTTCCGCCAACGATGATCGGGCTTAAGGTTCCAGTACTTGTTCCAGCGCAATCAATAGAGGGTGCACTCACATTTACCATTAATTCATCGGGTTCTTCTATTGTCACCATTCTTATTTCAACACAAAGGTTGGCATCCGTAACAGAAACCGTGTAAGTACCTGGAGAAAGGTCGGTAGCAACTGGTCCGGATTGGCCATCACTCCATTCGATGGTATAAGGTAGCGTGCCGCCATTAACCGTAACGGTGGCCGAGCCATTACTGCTTCCAAAGCAGTCTATATCAACTACAGTGGTACTAACGTTGAGTTGCGGCGGCTCATTTACGGTGATCGTCTCACTTAGTTCACATCCATTGGCATCTGAAACCGTAACCGTATATTGCCCCGCGGGAAGTCCTGTAATTTCATTGGTATCATCACCTGTACTCCAGTTAAAGGTATAAGGAGCCGTGCCACCTTCTGGTAAAACTAAAATACTTCCAGAGTTATCACCATTACACAACACATCTCTAGGTGTTATATTGAGCATAAAGTCATCAATAACATCAATTTCTATTTCAGTAATAGCTATACAACCCAGTGCATCTATTACGGTAACAGAAAAAGTGCCCTCACCCAATCCTTCAATAGACTCTTCTGTGTCACCCGTACTCCACATATAAGTATAAGGTGGTGTGCCACCAGAGGCATTGACCATAGCATCACCGTTGTTTTCCGGCCCACAAACGATTTCCGTCCCGTCTATTTCCAGCACTAATTGTGGTGCTTCCTGGATTACAGCAGTGGCCATATCCATACAGCCAAAAGCATCAGTTAGGGTAACACTATAAGTACCAGCAGGTAAATTCATAATTTGAGGCCCGATGTCACCAGTATTCCAATTGTAGGTAAAGGGTGGTGTCCCTCCTGTAACTATGGCCTCAGCCAAACCATCGGAAGCTCCCGCACAAA
>BQJT01000373.1 GCA_021604845.1 Cyclobacteriaceae bacterium | reverse complement strand
GGGTATGATTAATAAAGTAAGTCATCTGGTTACTGTAAAGGATCTATAATATGAAACTGCATACGTTAAAGCCCAATGAAGGGTCTACTAAAAATAGAAAGCGCATTGGGCGTGGACAGGGGTCCGGAAAAGGTGGGACTTCCACCCGCGGTCATAAAGGCGCCAAGTCAAGGTCAGGTTACTCTCAGAAGATTGGGTTTGAAGGCGGACAAATGCCATTGCAAAGACGTGTTCCCAAGTTTGGATTTAAGAATCCAAACAGGGTGGAGTATAAAGCCATTAACCTGGATACCATACAGCAACTGGCAGATTCGTCAAAAGAAAGTTCAATTACCTTAGAGCTGTTAATTGCTAATGGTTTGGTGGGTAAGAAAGATTTGGTAAAAGTATTGGCCAGAGGAGAGTTAAAAGCAAAGGTAGAAGTTACTGCCCATGCATTTTCGGCTAAAGCTTCTGAAACTATTGAGAAAGCTGGAGGAAAAGCGGTGATAGTAGGATAATGAAAAGATTTTTTCAGACTATAAAAAACATATTTTCGATTGAAGACCTGAGGGTCAGGATTCTAAATACCATTGGATTCCTGATGATTTTTCGTCTGGGATCTTATGTAGTTTTACCTGGTGTTGATCCAGATAAGTTAACTACACCCGGAGGTATATTCGATTTCCTGGATATATTTCTGGGAGGAGCATTTAACCGGGCATCAATTTTCGCCTTGGGTATCATGCCCTATATCTCTGCTTCAATTGTAATTCAACTACTCACTGTTGCTGTTCCCTATTTCCAGAAAATGCAAAAGGAAGGGGATTCCGGAAGAAAGAAAATGACCCAGATTACCCGGGTGTTAACAATTGCGATTACTGCTGCCCAGTCCATTAGTTACATCGCCGTAACTATTCCGGCGGAGGCGATTCTGGTGGATAGCAGAGTGTTTTTCACCGTTTCTTCAGTAGTAATTATTACTACCGGTACCATGTTCTGTATGTGGCTTGGTGAGAGGATTACCGATAAGGGTATTGGGAACGGAATTTCAATGCTGATTATGATTGGTATTATTGCCGGATTCCCACAGGCGTTAATTCAGGAAGCTGCTGCTAAGGGTATGCAGGGTGCCTTGTTATTCGTACTGGAGATTCTTGCATTGTTCTTTGTAGTAATGGCGGTGGTAATGCTAACACAGGCTGTACGTAGGATCCCTGTACAATATGCCAAGCAAGTAGTTGGGAATAAAGTGTATGGAGGTCAGCGGCAGTACATTCCACTAAAGGTTAACTCCAGCGGAGTAATGCCGATTATCTTTGCCCAGGCATTGATGTTTATCCCAGGAATGGTGGCTGGCTTTTGGAGGGACAGCAGTGAAATTGCCAACACCATAGGAAATACATTCAATGATTTTACATCCTGGCAGTACAATGTGGTATTTGGGATTTTGGTGGTAGTATTTACGTTTTTCTATACGGCAATTACAGTTAATCCGAATGATATCGCGGATAATTTGAAAAGGAACGGAGGATTTATTCCAGGTATTAAACCGGGAAAGCAAACCTCTGAATTTATAGATACAGTACTAACCAGGATTACCTTACCGGGTTCGATCTTTTTGGCGATAGTGGCCATTTTGCCAGCAATCGCCAGTTTGGCCGGGGTAACCCGTGGATTCTCGTATTTCTACGGCGGAACTTCTTTATTGATCATGGTAGGTGTGATACTGGATACATTGCAACAAATAGAAAGTTATTTGTTGATGAGACATTATGAAGGCCTGATGAAATCCGGACGGATTAAAGGGAGATCACAGAATATTGCTGTGGCGTAATGATCCATTATAAGTCCAGCGATGAGATTGATATAATCAGGCAGAGTGCGGATATTCTCAGCCGGGCTCATGCGGAGGTAGCAAAACTGGTGAAACCCGGAGTTTCTACCACAATGCTGGACCAGGTGGCTGAAGAGTACATTAAAGATCATGGAGCATCTCCTTCATTTAAGGGATATAATGGATTTCCTGGCTCGTTGTGTATTTCTATCAATGAACAGGTTGTACACGGAATACCTGGCAGTACCGAATTAAAAGACGGCGATATTGTCTCGATTGATTGCGGAGTGTTTTATCAGGGATTTCATAGCGATGCCGCTTATAGCTATCCGGTTGGAGTAGTTAGCGACAAAGTTAAAACACTACTAAAAGTGACAAAAGAGTCGCTTTATATTGGGATTGAAAATGCAAAATCTGGCAATAGAATAGGTGATATCGGATGGGCTATTCAAAAGCACGTGGAAGATTTCGGGTTTAGTGTAGTGCGGGAGCTGGTCGGGCACGGTATTGGAAAAACACTACATGAAAGCCCCGAGGTACCCAATTACGGAAAGAGGGGTAAGGGCACCAAACTAAAGTCCGGATTGATCCTGGCTATTGAACCAATGGTAAACATGGGTGCCAGGAGTATTGTGCAGGAATCTGATGGTTGGACTATAAGAACCAAGGATCATCAACCATCTGCACATTTTGAACATACGGTGGCAGTAATGAATGGAACACCAGAAATATTGACCACCCATAAATATATTGAAGAAGTATTTCAATTATAATGGCTAAACAAGCATCTATAGAACAAGACGGTACTATCATCGAAGCACTTTCAAATGCCATGTTTCGGGTAGAACTGGAAAATGGTCACCAGGTAATTTCACATATTTCCGGAAAAATGAGGATGAATTATATAAAGATCCTTCCGGGAGACAAAGTAAAATTGGAAATGTCCCCTTATGATTTAACTAAGGGGAGAATAGTATACAGATATAAATAACAAGGGAATGAAAGTAAAAGCATCTGTAAAAAAGAGAAGTGCGGATTGTAAGATAATTCGTCGAAAAGGCAAGGTATACGTGATAAACAAGAAGAATCCACGCTTTAAGCAGCGTCAGGGTTAAGATTTAAAACAAAAGAGAAATGGCTAGATTTTCAGGAGTCGATATTCCGGATCAGAAAAGGGGAGAGATCGGATTGACCTATATTTTTGGTATTGGTCGTAGATCCGCTCAAAATATTTTAACCAAGGCTGGTATTGCCTGGGATAAGAAAGTGGGAGAGTGGACCGACGATGAGTCCAACAAGATACGATCGGTTATCAGCGAAGAATTTAAAGTGGAAGGGGTACTCAAATCAGAAGTACAACTTAGCATCAAACGACTGCTGGATATTGGTTGTTATCGAGGTTTGAGACACCGAAAAAGTCTTCCGGTAAGGGGACAAAAGACGAAAAACAACGCCAGGACCAGGAAAGGTAAAAGGAAAACGGTTGCTAATAAGAAGAAAGCTACTAAATAAGACAGCTAGATGACCTAAGAATATGGCACAAAAAAGAAAAGATAAAGCTAAAAAGAGAATCGTGGTGGTTGAGCCGGTAGGACAGGCTCATATCCGTGCATCCTTTAAC
>BQJT01000372.1 GCA_021604845.1 Cyclobacteriaceae bacterium | reverse complement strand
TCAGATGTGACTTTCGGGCCATTTGCCATCAGTGACGGCAGCATTGATATTGTTGTCAATGATGTGATAGACCCAAGTTGTACCACCCTTGTTACGATAGATCCACCAGCAACTTGTTCTGATGCTTGTGAGCTTGATGCGGTAGTACTTAACATCGAATGCGATGAAAACGGTACACCAACCGATCCAAGTGATGACACCTTTACTTTCGAATTGTTAGTAACCGGATCAAATGTCGGCTCGGGCTGGTCTGCTGATGGAATTAGTAGCAATTATGGCAATTCCATACTATTTGGGCCTTATTCTGTAATGGATGGAGACTTCATTCTGTCAGTTTCTGATAATGAAAACCTTACTTGTACCACTGATGTATTGGTGGTAGCGCCAATGGGCTGTTCCGAAGATTGTGGCATAATGGCGGTGATCTCCGATATTAATTGTGACAATAATGGCACATTAGGAACTTCCAGTGATGATACCTTTACCTTCCAGGTAGTGGTGACGGCGCCAAATGCAGCAAGTACCACTTGGACTGCAAGCGACGGTCGCACTGGTAGTTATGGTCAAACCGTCGAATTTGGCCCATACAACGTTCTGGCCGGTGATATAGCACTGGAGTTTGTGGATGATAATGATCCTTCCTGTAGAGTAGTAGCCATTGCGGATGCGCCTGCTGCTTGTTCTGGCGGCGATATTTGCAATATTTTTGCTGAAATCCTCGACGTGGTTTGTGATGATAATGGCACCCCTGAGGAACCCGGTGACGATACCTTTACGGTTGAGGTGAATGTGACCAGTAATAATGGAGGGGACTTCTGGATCGCTTCGGATCCTAATGCAACCACAGGGGCTTACAACAGCGTTGTTACTTTCGGACCTTATCCAACGGGTGGCGACAATCTGTCATTCCTCATCTTTGATGAATCCGGTAACTGCTCCGCTTCTATCTTTGTCTTTGCACCTGAATCTTGTTCTTCCGAATGTAGCATTGAGGCTATCGTAGATAATATGGTGTGCAATGATAATGGAACACCACTTGATACTTCTGATGACACTTATACTTTCGACCTTGCCGTCAATGGCAATAATACTAGCGTAGGCTGGGCCTTTATTCTGAACAATCAGCTGGAAAGTGGTAGTTACAATTCAACCATTGCTATGGGGCCATACGCAGTGGCAGACGGCGGATTTGCATTCGAAATCTTTGATTTCTTTGATACAGACTGTACCGTAGAGGTAGATATTGCTCCACCAGTGGGTTGCAATGAGAACTGTGATATTGAAACCACCTTAAGCAATGTAGTTTGTGATGATAATGGTACACCAGAAGATCCCGATGACGATACATTCACCTTCGATCTGATGGTGGAAGGTACTGGCCAAAATGATGGATGGATGACCAGTGAAGGGCTTGGCGCGACTTATGGCACTGTCATGACCTTTGGTCCTTATCCAATTAGTATTGGAATTGTGACCATGACGGTAAGCGATGATACGGACCCGACTTGTGCTACAGAAGTAAGCGTAGAAGCACCAGCAATGGAAGTTATTTGTCCAGAGGACACCGATCAGGTAATAGTAGAAAGGGATATTCAGATTATTCCTGGAATACTCGACAACTTGGATCAAACCATACTGGATGGTGATGAGATTTGCTGGCAGCCTGTTCCTGCACTACCCAATGGCAGTCGTTACCTGGATATTACTCGTTTCCAAACGGGATCAGAAAACGTTTACAACCAAGCTTACACCTTTGTTCTATTAACTAATATGAGTATTAGTAATCCTACTGCGCCACTTCCATCTAACCTGGCAGATGGTGCAGGAGCCATCCTCAAAGGTGAGTGGAATGCTAATAATCCATGCTCCAATTTACTAGCGGCTAGTAATGAAGCCTTTGTACCTGGGGCAACAGTACTGGACGGACCAGTCGTATCTTCACCAATCATTGATGCAAGCGGTTACACAGCGGTAACATCGCTCACCGTGATGTTGGAGCCTGATACGGATTATAGCTTGTTGACGACCACTTGGGCACCAAATACCAACGGAAATTACATCTGGGCTGTATTTGGAGTCGAAAATGCACCATTGTTTAGTACGGCTGATGGTATGGGTGCTTTCTTAACCGAGGAAGGAACGGTGGCTTATGATCTGGTTTGTTTTGATGCAGATGAGTTGATCAACAACTTTGAAAATGCTGGCTTGACCGGTTTACCAGAAATTTCTGGTTGTGGATTTGATCACCTTGAATTCACCGATGAAGTCAGTGGCGAAGGCGAATGTGAAGATTTGGTCATCACACGCATCTTTACCATCTATGATCAAAGCGGAAACGTAGATACTTGTACCCAGCAAATTACCGTAAGACCTGCAACCTTGGATGATGTTAATTCACCGCCATTAAACGTTGGGTTCGATTGTGGGGATGTTTACTTACAGGACTTTAATGGTAACCCGCATCCAAATGTCACTGGTTATCCATTTGTGATTACTGCCTTTGGCAGCTTCGAATTGATGCCAGACTACTGCAACCTGACCGCTGATTACAACGATGTTGATCTTGGTGATGGTTGTGGAGGGGCACAAGTTGTAGAAAGAACTTGGACGATCACTGACGTTTGCCAGCCTGGCGAAAGCCTGACATTTGTACAATTGATCACAGTAGGTGATTTGTCTCCACCAACGATCAGTTGTCCAGAAGGAACCTTACTTGATAATGATGACGTAATGTTGTTCAGTGCAGCAAACCTTGATTGTACTGCAACCATCAATATTCCAAATCCAATAGTAGTAGATGATTGTTCTGCTGCCTGGGATATTATGGTGGAAGTACTGGATGCTGCTGGTAATGTACTAAGCACTATTATGCCTGGCGACCCCATGGTTGTTAGTGGCTTAGGATTGGGCGACTATGTATTCAGATACACAGTAACGGATGCTTGCGGTAATGCAGATTCGGTTGATTGTCCATTCCGGGTTGCAGACCTGGAGCCACCAGTAGCGGTTTGTAATGATGGACTAAATATCTCTCTGGGAGGTTTCGGATTGGCCAGGGTTTACTTGCCAACTATCGATGATGGTAGCTATGACAACTGCGGCATTGATTATATGCAAATTCGCCGGATTTATACCCGCGACCCAGTTACTTGTGATACATTGATTCCGCCAACTTATTCTGATTGGGGTGATTTTGTAGACTTCAATTGCTGTGATGCAGGCCTATTCATCTCCGTCCAATTATTGGTGGTTGATATCCACGGTTTGACCGACACTTGCGAAACCCTCGTACTAGTGGAAGATAAAACCCTTCCATACTGTTATGGCTTGGAAGACGCAAACATTGCTTGTGATGAATTACCGGAGAATTTCAACCCATTTGATACCATTCAATTGGTGCAGTTGTTTGGAGAACCATTGGTATTTGATAACTGTTCAGCGGAAGCGATCGA
>BQJT01000371.1 GCA_021604845.1 Cyclobacteriaceae bacterium | reverse complement strand
ATAATCACTTAAATAAAATGAGCCCAGCAGCATTCGAAAAGTATTGGTCCTTCCTTAGTGCTGAACAAAGACCAGAAATAATTATTTTTAACAACGAAATAAATGTCTAAAAACGGTCAACTCTATTCAGGGATGTTCATTTTCAGGTTGTTTAATGTTGACCGTTTTGGTTTCTTTCCGATGGCTTTAATCAAAAATGATAGTGCGATTCTGATACACCAGAACTTTTCTTTCCAAATGATTAAAGACAGCCCTCGATAGTACAATTTTTTCCAGGTCTTTGCCCTTTCTGATCAATTGTGGGATATCGTCCTTATGGGAAATATGTACTACATCCTGGTCTATTATGGGTCCGGCATCCAGTTCCTCTGTAACATAATGACTACTGGCTCCGATGATCTTGACACCCCGGGCATGAGCCGAATGGTATGGCCTGGCCCCTGGAAACGCCGGCAGAAAACTATGATGTATATTAATGATCTGATTAGGGTAGGCCTGAATCAGGTTTGTTGTCAGTATTTGCATATAGCGGGCTAGTACTACAAAATCTACATTTAGTTCCTGAAGTACAGCTAGTTGCTTCAACTCCTGCTCACCCTTATTTTCAGGGGTTATCGGGAAATATCTAAAAGGGATATCGAACCGGTTTGCTACTTCCTTTAGTTTCTCATGATTACTAATGATCACTGGAATCTTTACCCGCCAATCGCCTGATTGATACCTGCCCAGGATGTCGTATAAACAATGTGAAAATTTGCTTACAAAAATTGCCATACGAGGTGTGTATGAAGTAAAGTGAAGACTCCAATCCATGGCATAGCGGTCTGCAATTTCACTTTGGAATACTCCCTCGATCTGATGGTCGGGGATGGTAAACCCTGATAACTCCCAGGCTACTCTCATGAAAAAAACCTGATCATTGTAGTCAACATGTTCATCCAGGTCCATGATATTACCACCATGGCTACTAATAAAGTTTGTCACCATCGAGATAATCCCCGATTGGTCAGCACAACTAATCAGAATTATGGCCTGGTGCGTATTTTCACTCATCGTCTAAAAGAGTTTTAGATGTTCGGTACACCGTACCCTTAAACAGTCCCACTGTTAACTGCTGCTGATTGGTTATTTCAATATTATAGACCCCAATTTTATTGGTTTTGCTTATTTCTGTTGCCATTGCAGTTAATTGATCACCGGACTTAACCGGGGCGGTAAAAGACATTGCAGTTTCCAGCGCAACGCTCAATTTGTTATAGCCATTGCTGGCAATAGCCAACGCACTATCCGCAAAAGAGAAGGTAATGCCACCGTGGGCGATATTGAACCCATTCATCATTTCTTCTCGAACTACCATGGTGATCTTGCAGAACCCAGCCTGCAATTCAAGTACTTCAATGCCAAGCCAGGCACTGAAACGGTCGTTTTTGAGCATGTGTTCAATCACTGCTTGGTAAGATGGCTCAGACATAGTGAATTATTTCGGGATTTAAAAATAAGTAGGGTTTCAGCAATCTACAAGTAGCAGGGAACAGCAACAGCGTTCAGCAACGGGATACGTTATGCTCCACCCTGCTGCTAAAAGAACCACAATTTTACGGAAAGTCCAATGATTGCAACGATCAGTACTCTGCGAATCCAAACATCACCTTTGGCCACCGACCATCTGCTACCCAGCCAACCACCAATGGCATTTCCCAGCGCCAGCGTAAGTCCCACTCCCCAATTTAAAACATCCTCTACAATAAATACCGATAGTGCCGCAAGTGAATAAATAAGCGCCACAAATACCTTAACGCTATTGGTTTTGACCAGGGAAAATCTGTTTATGCCGGTTAACAGGGGGATCATAATAAACCCAACTCCTGCCTGAATGAACCCCCCGTAGATGCCAACTCCGAAGAAGGAAATGATCCCAAGTATCTGGTGCTTTCGGTCAAGACGTTCTTCCTGATCCCCAGAACTTTTAAGCGGACGCAGCATTATTGCTACCGCTACCAGTATCATAACAATGGAAAGTATCCTGTTGAAAAGTTTATCCTCTATATCCACCGCGATCTTGGCACCAATAATGGCTCCCAGTAAGGCGGAAATTCCAATATATAAACTGTATGGCCAACTTCCGATACCCTTGCTCTGGAAGCCTGCTACCGCAAAGATATTCTGGCCTACAATTGCAATTCGATTGGTAGCATTAGCTACTGCCGACGGAAGTCCAAGGAAAATCAATAACGGCAGGGTGATTAGCGAACCGCCGCCGGCTACTACATTAAGAAACCCGGCTACAATGCCAGCTGTAACTACAATTAAGGCATCGGTTAACTCCATGAGGTAACTACAAGTGGAAAACTTTAATGAGAGAGCAGAATTTTATTGCAATTAAAAGTAAGGATAAAATCTGAAAACCGGGGAATTACCAAGACCTTGATTCACCGCTGCAGGATAGTTATATTTATTTTGAAATGGATTTTGAAAAACTAGACCGAGAGATAGAAGACATACTCTCTCGCAATCACGGTACTGGCACCTACGCAGAAATCAGGGAGCAACTGATCGCCAAGGGATATAATCAGCAAGAACTTAAATACATTCTTGGACTAGTGGATGAAAAGCTGTTAACAACCTTAGACACTGGAGGTCAAAGTAAAATATCAAAACGAAATATGCTGATTGGTGGTGTTCTGAGTATATCAGGTTTGGGGGTATTTCTGGCAGGGTATTTTGGACAGCAGACCCCAAAAGAGGTCAGTTATATCGCATTGGTCTTGTTTGCATTAGGGTATTTCATTTTTAGAAAAGGATTTCGCGGCAGGAACAGCGCAAACTAAGACAGAGCGGTACTTTTACGTATAGTTTAGAAGAGGGTTTGGGAATCAATCTGATTAAAAACTTGTCCACCGATTATGGTGTACATTACTTTTGTATCCAATAGTTCTTGCTCAGCGACCTTCATAATATCCTTATCAAAAACCGTAAAATCCGCGAGTTTACCAACTTCGATAGAGCCCTTCAGATCTTCCTCAAAAGCGGCGAAAGCTGCATCCAGCGTATATGATCGCAAAGCCTGTTCCCTGGTCATTCTTTGACTAGGCTCAAACCCTTCTTCGGGGTACCCGTCCAACGTTTTACGTGTAATGGATGCGTAAAAGGAAGCAAGTGGATCTAAGGGCTCTACTGGTACATCACTACCATTGATCACCACAGCCCCTGACTGTAATAATTTCTGCCAAACATAGGCCCCTTCCTCAATGCGTTCAATCCCAAGTCGATCGATTGCCCACGGCCGGTCGGATGAGAGGTGAATGGCCTGCATGGATGCGATTACCCCCAGATCTGCAAACCGTGGTAAATCTAATTTATTGATGTGCTGAGCATGTTCAATCCTAAATCTAGGGTCCTTTGCAGATCGAGGGTTCTGCTCGAAAGTTTTTTGGTACTTATTTAGTACTTCTCTTAT
>BQJT01000370.1 GCA_021604845.1 Cyclobacteriaceae bacterium | reverse complement strand
CGGAGTGAATGAAACACATCTTGCAGCTGGTGTGGTGGTGGCTATAACAGCTATTCATTGTTATAGTATTCGGGTAGGAAGCCTGTTTCACGATACTTCCACCCTGCTAAAAGTGTTGCTGATCCTGGTATTTATTGCAGCAGCTTTCTTTATTCCCTATCCTCAAGCTATATCACTTATACCCGATTGGAAGGATATCAGTTTAATAGCTACACCAAGTTTTGCAGTGGCATTAATTTATGTCGCTTATGCCTATACCGGATGGAACGCAGCCATCTATGTTGTGGGAGAAATTACTGAACCAGCCAGGAATTTACCCAAAGCCTTATTTATTGGTACCACGGTGGTGCTGCTATTGTATGTATGCTTGAATTATGTTTTCCTGTACAGTGTACCTATGGATAAGTTGGCCGGCGTAGTTGAAGTGGGGTTTTTGTCTGCTACCAGCATTTTTGGAGATGCAGGGGGATCGGTTATGTCCATAGTGATCGCTTTGTTATTGGTATCTACCGTAAGTGCGATGGTTTTCGTTGGTCCAAGAATATCAATGACCATTGGAGAGGATATGGCACTATTGCGATTTCTGGCAAAAAAAAATAGCCACGGAATACCGCGAAATGCGTTGATTCTCCAAATGGTAGTTACACTATTGTTTATTTACACTTCCAGTTTTGAGCAGGTGCTGATCTATGCATCATTTATGTTAACCCTCTTCACATCTCTGACAGTATTTGGAGTATTCGTGTTGCGCTGGAATAATCCCGGTTTGGCCAGGCCCTATAAAACCTGGGGGTACCCGATTACGCCCCTGGTATATATTGTTCTAAATACCTGGATTATGATTTATGTATTTCAACAAAAAACCACCGAAACACTCATTGGGTTGGGAATTGGGGCAGCCGGACTGGTATTTTATTTTATTAATATGATTTTCTTTGCTAAAAATAAAACCGATGATTCATGATTATTAAAAACGTGGTATTTGATTTGGGTGGTGTACTGATCGACTGGAACCCTAAATATTTGTATCGAAAAATATTCAGTTCTGAGCAGCAGGTTGATTGGTTCCTGGATAATGTCTGTACCGGAGAATGGAACAGTAAACAGGATGAGGGAAGAACTATGGCGGAGGCTACAAAATCATTGGTTGATCGGTACCCTGAATATACAATGGAAATAACCTCTTATTACCAACGGTGGACCGAGATGCTCAATGGGCAAATCGAAGGTACGGTTCGTATTTTGGAAACTTTAAGATCCAACAGTGATCACCGTTTACTTGCACTTACTAATTGGTCTGGTGAAAGCTTTCCTACAGCGCTAAAGATGTTCGACTTTCTAAATTGGTTTGAAGGAATAGTGGTTTCCGGAGATGAAAAATTGATTAAGCCGGACCACAGAATTTACCAGGTTTTATTTGAAAGGTATCGGATAAACCCTGAGAATTCAGTTTTTATAGATGATTCAGAGAAGAATGTGGAAGCCTCACGGGAATTGGGTATGACAGGAATCCATTTTGTTAACCCTGAGTCCTTGAAGTTACAGCTTACAGAAGTAGGAGTCATTTAGCTTAGAATCAAATCTTTATAATATCAAATTGACGCTATTCTAAGAGGCTTCAAAGCAGAAGTCTACCAGTCCATTAAAAATGGTGAAACTCTCGGAGTTCTTCGCCTCAGGTTTTACCATTTGCTCTATTTCGCTGTTGATCGCATAGGCTTCGATGGTGACATCACCATAGGTTGAAGGGTATTTGAAATCTGGAATATGATGAAATAACGTCTCTTGTTCTTCAGGCTTGCTCTTAAAATATACGGCAGCTATGTAAGTAAGGTCCGGGTTAATGGCTAGTGGATCAATGGTTACATAAGTCCAATCAGCATTGGTTACTGATATCTCTTTTTCCGTCAGGATATCGTCCTTTCCAATCTCAGCATCATACACCCTCACAGTATAAGTTCCAGTTTCGGGCACGCTAATTCCTAATTCCTTAATACTGCCAGCGAAAGCCACGGAAAAACTGAATCCAAATACCTGGTAAACCGTGTGACTGGCGTTTAGAACTTTGAAAGTACCGTTTTCAAGAGTAAAGGTATTGGCGTTAAGAGTTTCTGCTACCGGATATTGGCATCCTTCGATAGAACTCGAGTTGTTTGTGTTCCCATCGGGGCCACCCGAATTATTATTGTTTGTATTACCCATTGGTGCTATTGCTTCCGGATCTGACTCACATCCAGGGGTTAGAAATAGCAAGCAAAAAAGTATTATGTATCGATGAAAGTTTGTCATATGGGGGATATTTTGCTACTTTATTAAAAGTAGGTGATTCCACAAACTGGAGAAATACCGCAATTGCGGTATTTTGTGGTTATTGATAGATAGACTTCAATGGGCCGACAACTGCAAGTATTTGACTTAGTAAAAGCTTTTGGCCGGCAGGATTTCCAAATTCTGGACAGCCAGTACAAAACCAGACTGGCCAATCACCCACTGGTACGGGCCTTGTGGACAGTAGGCCGATACTTTGTAGTGGTATCCAATATGCAAACCTGGGACACTGAATTAGTTACTGGTGATTGTGAGGCTATTTCCGGATATTCAGCAGATGAAGTTGCAGCGCTGAAGGCGGAGTTTGCCATGAATTTCCCTTTGCAACAAGATCAGGCCTTTAACTTAAATGTGGTTAAGTTGGGCATGCAATACTTACATCAACAACCAAAAGAACAAAGGGAGTCGATTTATGCGGTCTATTTTTACCGGGCTCGAAGAAAAGGCGGACAATTAATTACTGTTCAGCACCAAAGTATTCCAATCATCTTCGATGAAAATACGGT
The DNA here is from genome assembly GCA_021604845.1 of Cyclobacteriaceae bacterium. GTDB lineage: Bacteria > Bacteroidota > Bacteroidia > Cytophagales > Cyclobacteriaceae > SZUA-3. The sequence goes on along the minus strand of BQJT01000370.1, from coordinate 629 downwards.
GCCATTTATTTTTAGCAATATTTACACTGATATTTCATATCTGGGAGTAACTAATATTCCCCAGGCGCTGATGGTAAACCGCCATACTAACGAAACTTTCAATATCCAACCGCATCATTTAGATCTGGTTAAAACTGAAGACCTTTTCAGCTTACGAGAGAAGGAAGTAATTCAACTACTACTTACCGGACAAACCAGTCGTCAGATTGGACAACAACTCAATATCAGTGTGGAAACTGTCAGGACGCACCGAAAGAACATTCTAAAAAAAGCGCACCTCAATAGTACCGCGGAGTTGGTAAGCTATGCGGTTACCCATGGGGTTGTTTAGTTAGCGGTTTAAAATGTTTAGTAAATTGGAGTGCATTGTTTGACAGGTCATTTCAAAACCAAACCCGCCAACCAACGCGCTGCTAAAAATTTAAAACCTCCTTCAATCTGCCATAGCCGCTTCTGCTGACTGGTAGTTCGTGCCCATTTTTTAGCACTGCGACATGAGCATCTTTGCCATATGGTTCAAGTTTGGATAATTCCCTTAGTGCCAGAATATGGGATCGGTGGATCCTGACAAAATCTTTAGCTGACAGATGTTCCTCAAAATATTTCATGGTTTGCTGTTTGAGGAATTT
>BQJT01000369.1 GCA_021604845.1 Cyclobacteriaceae bacterium | reverse complement strand
AAATGCTGGGAAGTACCGACCTTACATCAAGCGACATCACCCATTTATAAAAATCCACTGCGGCTCCCGGTGGAAGGCATAATCGTTCATATCTGGCAAAGTTCTTGAGAAACTCAGGGTCAGTTGCAGTACTTGGTGCCGTAAGCAGTAAAATCATTCCCTTCCCCCAATACTGTTCCAATTGCTTGATTATTTTACCCGCGGTTTGCTCTGGATAACCGATGGGATAATCCGTATCACGCTTCCATCTTGGCACTGAGTTAATCAAAATCAACCCAGTCACCCGTCTGGAGTAAGTTGCAGCGAAAAGAGTGGCCATAAAGCCCCCTTCCCCGTCTCCGATAACCATGACTTGCTCAACCCCAATGGCATCCAGGACTTCTCTGGCGTCATCCATCCACTCCTCCAGGGTTGGAATAGCGGTCAAAGGGATTGGATCGGAAACACCTGTTCCGCGTTTATCAAAACAGATCACTCTGGAAAACGAAGCCAGGTGGTTTAAATAGCCATGTGCTGCAGGAAATTCCCACATCACATCCAAATTTGAGGTCCAGCTGGAGATAAACAGAATGTCAATGGTTCCTTCGCCGAATACCTGGTAAGCAACATAACCTCCCGGGGTTTTTACATATTCGGTTTCAGGCAGGGACATGGTAAGGGAATATTGATTTCCCTAATATATTGCTTTATTACAATATTAATCCGCCGGAACAAGTTTAATCAAGCACTGATACCCGGGCCCGAGTTTTCATTAAGCGGTAAGTAGTATCTTCTTCTTGCAGTGAATCGCAAATTCCCTGGAAACAACCAGTTCGACTATTGAGTTGCAACCCGCGCGACCTGAAACTTGCAACCTACAACCAGCGACCTGAAACCTGCGACCTGAAACCTGCGACCTGAAACCTATAACCAGCGACCTGCGACCTGCAACCTGCAACCCATCACCCATAACCCATAAATTCATACCTCCCTACTGCTGCTGTATTTGGGCAAGTCCTTCCGTGTGCAGTCTTTGTTTAATCTGGTTCACATAGGAGCGGCTTTCTTCATTGCCGTAGCGAGTATAAGCCAGCTTAGCCCAATAGATGGCGCTGTCGAAGTCTCCCATTACTTCGTAAGCAATAGCGATGTTATGGGCCAGGTATCCAGCCTCTTTTTCCGGGGCTCGATCCAGGGCACTTTTCCAGGTCTCCAGAGCGCGCTCCCATTGACCTACATCTGCATATCGGGTTCCCAGTTCAAGTTCCGGTACTCTTTTGGCTTTGCCCCTGAAAGATCGCCTGATGGTTATGGGCATCGGAGCAATCTTATAGGCGTATTCTTTACCTACCTGCTGACTCAGACCCCTGGTGGCATCTCCCTTGGAAGTCAATTGAGCAATGGCCTCAGGAACACTGGAACCAGTTGCCTCCCAAGTGCTTCCATTGGTCAACAATTGCTGATCCAGTACGCTCTTTTGATGAATATCATAAAGTCGTATTCCAATGGTGACATTGCCAATGCCCTGTGCATAATATTGTATCCCTTTTAGATTACCGGTCTTACCCGTTTCCTTTTTACCCCTGGTAATGGCGAAATCAGAATCGAATAACTCGACAGCCACTATGGCGTCGGCATTGTACTTCACTGCCAATCTATCCATCAATTCTGTGGACAAAGGCTCCGGAAACACCGAGGTCAAACTGTTTCCCTCGAGATGCTCCTCTGCAACAATGGTAGTGAAACGGCTGGAATAGTCAAGTTGCCTGTAAAGGGCAACCAATAGTTCCTGGGCTCCTGCCTTATCCTCTCCCGGCATTTCTCCGGTAAAAACACTTTCAATAATGTTTGTTGCCCTGGGCTCAGTTTTGGTCCTGTCTACCAACAATAAGGTTTTGGTAGTCGGCGGTAATGCTAATTCTGCCGGCCTCATCGAATTCAGCGTCACTGTTCGGGGCCCGGTACATGCGATACTCAGTATTAAAGCCGCAATAGCTGTATAAGTAAAAATCTTTAATTTCATGATAAATATGACTGATAGTCAATCGTTTATATTTCACCAACATTAAAGATAACTCCATAAACAGGGCTTTCCCGACGATTAATCGCTGCTTACTCATATATGTAATATCAAACCTAAAATTGAGTTACTTCCGACAGATTGAATCCAGGAGGGTATACTATATCATATCACTCACCTTCAACTACTTAGTACTAATTGAGATGAGAATAGCTATTTTGACACTGATATAACTGTAATCATCATCCAGCTCCAGGTCAATTGGTAATTCATGTCTGCTGAGGTAATTCGTAATTCGTAATTCGTAATTCGTAATTCGTAATTCGTAATTTATAATTATAGGTTCCCATATTGTTCGGCATAGTCAAGCATTTGCTGGGTGAAGTCGTCAGGATATTCTACCCGGATATCTGAAATTTCCCCGTTTTCCATTAAGGGAACCAGTCTGGGATTGATGAAACCGCCATAGGGTGCTCCTTTTAGAGTAGACACCCTTTCTAATACCTCCTGATGGAGGTTCTGATCAACTTTTACCCCGTAATCTTCAAACAGTCTTTGTGCCGCATCGAAATCTCCCTGCGATTTAATTCGTTGAACCTCCCGCAGTAATTGGCCAAATAACTGCCGTAATTTCTGGTAATCATTGATAACGAAATACGTCTTTTCATCCTGGACTACTTGTTCGATTACATTCTCTTCTTTACCATGTTCGAATGCCCAGCGAGCTACCATCGCCCGATTACGCATATGGGATTCTTCGATATCTTCACCTGGCTGCAGGCGTCGCAGTTGATACAATATCCCGTTGGTGATGTAGACATCATATTCAGCCTTACCAACTTCATCAGAAGGGACCAGCCCCAATTCGGTCATTTTAGGGTCCAACAAATAATACAGCGCAAACAAGTCTGCTCTTCCTTCTTCCAGAGCCGACCGGTAATTCTTCAGAGTTTCCTTAGGGGTTCCAACTCCAACCTCTATTTTTCCGGAAGCGTGACCAAGTACTTCGTGCAGTGCTGTACTCATTTTATCAGCCAAACCCCCATGAAGTTTTACCCGTTCTTTTTGCTGGTCTGTAAGCAGAAACTCCTCCTCAAACCCACCGGAACTAGCCATTTTGTAACTTTCCGTAATATTACCCAGGCTGACTGACTTGGAGCCATACTCAGACCTGATCCAATTTGCATTGGGTAGATTCACCCCAATCGGTGAGGTTGGAGAAGCATCTCCGGACAACCCGGCTACATTAACTACTTTATAACTAACACCTACTACGCTTTCCTTCTTATGTTCACTCATCAGCGGTGAGTGATCTTCAAACCATTGGGCATTTTCCATCAATACCTTCATGCGGTCTGTAGCTTCAAAATCGTTAATCTCAACTATAGTTTCAAAGGCCCCGTGGTATCCAAGAGGATCCTGATAAACTTCCACAAACCCGGTAATATAGTCGATATCTCCTGCTGTAGCCTGGCACCAGGCAATGTTGTAT
>BQJT01000368.1 GCA_021604845.1 Cyclobacteriaceae bacterium | reverse complement strand
CAAATTTATTTGATTTGGAGCCTGTAGCAATTATCAGCTGATCGTAACCAAGAGTCTTACCGTCGGACAACACAAGCTGCTTTTGCTTCGGATTTAGCTGCGTGACCCAGCCGCGCACCAGGGTAATTTTGTTCTTGTCCCAGAACCAGTCTTCGTACGGTTTGGTATGTTCATAGGTCATATGACCCATGTAGATATACATCAAAGCCGTTCGGGAAAAGAAATGGTCGGTTTCTCCACTGATGACTATTATTTCCTGGTCTCCGAGTTTTCGCAGATGCCTGGCGGCGGTTATACCGGAAATGCCATTGCCTATAATGACAGTTTTGCTCATTAATTAGATCAAATGTTCCCTAGACTACAAAGCCAAAACTCTATAACCAAAATCTTTACGTTTTAGTTACACAAAATTCCTCAAAGTGTCAATGCAATGACAAGTCAGTCAATAATCAGCAACAGCAACAGTATGGTGCATGGGGCATGGAGCCTGGCCGCTGGCAGGCGGGCATTCATTCAAACAGTTAATCTTGTCGAATTAACCCATAACCCATAACCCATAATCAAAACTCAAAACTCAAAACTCAAAACTCAAAACCCATAACCCATAACCCATAACCCATCATTCATAACTCAACACTCAACACCTACAACTCCTCAATAAATTTGCTGGCATTTCCCGCAGGCATAGGTTCCCCTGCCACCAACTTCCGTTCGTTCGATGGTGTTGCTGCAACCAGGACAAGATATGCTGGTTTTTCGACCATATCGGGTAATGTAATGGGCGGGTAGTTCTTCACGTACTGCATCGATGGCAATGGCAGATTTCACTACTTCCTGCATCTTTTTATAAGTTGTAATCAATTGCTGTCGGTTTAAGTCACGGGTTCGGGTGGTTGGGTATATTCCCGATTGGTAAAGAATTTCATCAGCGATCCAGTTGCCCACTCCTGCGGTTACCTGCTGGTCCAATAAAGCAGCCTTAATATTTTTATTCTTACCTGCCAATGCATCGGTAAATTCACTTTCGGTAATTTCCAGCGCATCTTTCCCCAGTGACTTCTCCTTGGCATAATCCGCAATACTCTTTGTCACCCCCAGCCGTCCAAACATTCTTTTGCTAACATAGGCCAGCTTAAAACCTGACTCAAATGAAAAAATCACCCGTGCGTACTTCGGGCTTTCCACCGTGGAATGGTAGTAATTAAGATTCCCGGTCATGCCAAAGTGCATGAATAGAATATGATTGTGACCCGTTTCAATAAACATGGTTTTTCCCCATCGCTTTGCTCCGGTAAACTGGTCACCTGCAAGTTTTTTAAGTATTTCTTCATGCCCCCTCACTACTTTTGGATGATTGATCTCTACCTCCAGTATAGACTGGTTTAAGGAGGTCTCTGTAAAATACTGTCGAAATATTTCTACCTCAGGAAGTTCAGGCATACTCTAAATTAAATAACAATTAATGAAGAACGATGATGACCACAGTTATTTATCATGTCTATTGAAGCTACCTGGTTGAAATTGATAATACTCGGTATCGAATGCTGCAGAGATGTGTCCATTTTGTACCATTTCTTGGGGAGTTTCGTCCAAAAGCTGCTGGTATTTATTAATTAACCAAATCCTGTCAGCTATTTGTAAGCTTAGATCCAATTCGTGGGTGGCCAATACAATTGTCTTTTGCTTTTTCTTGGTCATTTGTTTCAATAACCCCATAATCTCCCATTTTGAAGGGATATCCAGATGAATCAGCGGTTCATCCAGTAGCATCAGGGCGCCATCCTGGGCCAGAGCTCTGGCAATCATGGCTTTTTGCAGCTGACCATCGCTCAAAGTATGAAGATATTCCTGCTTAAGGGAGGAAAGGCCGGTTATTTTAAGGGCCTCTTTGGTAGCATTTAAATCAGTCTCTTGCAATCGCCCGCGCCAGTCAGTATATGGGTGTCTTCCGGTAGCTACCAGGTCACCCACTGTCAGGTAACCTGCTTGTATTTTGTCGGTGAGCACCACAGATAATTTCGTAGCAAGTTCACCTGCGGTAAGCCGACCGGCTGGCACTCCATGCAGCCAAACCCCTCCGTTTAAAATGGGCTGCAAACCGCAAAGGCTTCTGATCAGGGTGGACTTTCCAGCGCCGTTAGCCCCTATCAATGCAATAAGCTGACCCTGCTGGGCCCGAACATTCACCTTTGACAAAATCTCCAGCGGTTTCGATCCTCCGGCGAAGCCTATCGTTAGGTTTTTGAGTTCAAGAACAGTCGGGTTTTCCATCAGGAGAATGATTTACTGAGATTACGACTTTTAACCAGTATCGCGATTACCGCAGGAGCGCCAATTAACGAAGTGATGGCATTAATTGGGAGAACCTGGCTGCTGCCCGGGATTTGTGATGCAAGATCGCAAATGCTGAGCGTGATGGCTCCAATAAGCAAACATGCCGGTGCCAGGATCCTGTGGTCCGCGGTCTTAAATATAATTCGAGCCAGATGCGGCACCGCGATACCAATAAATGCCAGGGGGCCGCAAAATGCGGTGATACCTCCCGCCAGTATGGATGTAATAACTATAATGATTAGCCGTATATGCCGGATATTAACGCCCATACTGGCAGCATAAGATTCACCCAATAACAATGCATTTAAAGGCTTCAAAATGGATAAGACTCCCAATAGCCCACAAACTACCGTAACTCCAAGCACGATCAGTTCATTGCCATGAACACTTCCAAGAGTACCGAAAGTCCACAACAGAAATGCCTGGATTTCATCTGCCTCGCTATAGTATTGCAGTACACTGACCAGGGCAGCACTAAGACTTCCGACCATCAGACCAATGATTAACAGGGTCATACTATCGCGAATGGAATTTGCAATGATCAGTATTAACGACAGTACTCCGAACGCTCCAGCCATAGCTGCCAGAACCAACGACCAACTGCCAAGCATTGATGGCTGCAAAACTGCAAACCCCAGACTACCACCCGCAAGGATTAGCAGCGCAGCTCCTAAGCTTGCACCTGAACTTATTCCCAAAACGAATGGGCCAGCCAGGGGGTTTCTGAAAAGCGTTTGCATCAGTAAACCGGAAATGGAAAGCCCGCTTCCGGCCAGTATTGCGGTGATTGCCTTGGGTACTCTGAAGGCTAAGATAATTGTCTCCCAGCCGGTATTTTTTGAGGATCCACCAAACAATACACGAATAACTTCACCAACAGGAATAGTAACACTACCAACTAAAATGTCGAGGATAAAAATTACCAGCAACAAGAAAACCAACATGCTAAATGCAGCGATATGTGATTTTCTCATTATTCCAGTTTTTTAAAAAAGTGAGGTTGGTGACTCCTTACTAACTCAGGGTGCAGGATCTTAATAAAATCTGCTAATACAATATCGGGTCTGGCGCCGCCGGATTCCAAATATTCAAAGCCACCGGTAGCGCCTATCTTTCCGTGATAGTTATACACCCGGTCGTTCCGGAATGCCTGAAAGTAC
>BQJT01000367.1 GCA_021604845.1 Cyclobacteriaceae bacterium | reverse complement strand
AGCTGAGCAAACCACCAGGTATTTAAAGTATTTTTGTCGCCATATCCCACCGTAGCATCATCATCTACACTGAAACAATCCGCATCCATCGGGTCGAAAAAATCCCAGGTTCGGCAGCCATTGGTTTGGCATTCGCAGCCTGCAAATTGTTGCTTGGGCTGGCCAGTACCTGGCATTTCCGGAATCAGCTCATCATCCCAAAACAGTTTATTGGTATTCAAGCCCTGGCAATCTGGCCGAACAACTTCCACACAAAACCCATTTTTCATGAACTCTCCGTCAAATACGGCCCAATGTTGAACGCCCTGTGCATAAGTGACTACTACATTAAAGTTATCTCCCATGGCAACCATAGAGCCATCGCCCTTGTTGCCATCCCACATAATGCAGGTGGTAAGCGGATCACCAGGCAAGAAACAATAGATGAGCAGTACATCTTCCGTATTCGGATCGTAAACCTGGTTATTGTTAAAGTCCAGTAAAGTCTCTACTTGTCCGGGTTGACTTACCGTGACGGGCAAACATAATTCCCCATTCTGATCACAGCTGAATTGGGTTTCAAAACTGACGGTTCCGCACACGCCATCCGGAAAAGCACAAGGATCGGGTGGATTAAAGAAGATTCTATGTTCCGCATTAACAGTGGTATTTCCAACCCGCGATTTGCGATCCATCAAAAGGTCTCCTGAGTCGCCAGGTCCCATGGTAGTGAAATTGATATTAAAAGACAAGCCTTGAAAGCCAGAGTTTTCAAAATCGATCTTAGAAACAAAGCCATCAGCAGTATAGGAATAAATGGTTGCATTGAAGTCTCTATCCCATTCACATTCCGGCAAAACATCATTAATTTGAGGGGTCCGAAGCGCCCAGTTTCTCGACCATAAACGTCCTGGTTTTGGATCCCCCATAGCATCAGCCACCGTAAAATCCCAGAAACCAATTACCGCCTGCCCTATATTTTCAAACTCGATATAATAATCGCCGGCTGCAGGAGGCGTAAAGGTATAAAAGCCATTGTAAGCCGCATCCGCAATGCCCGTAAAGGTAGCCTCCGCCCAACTGCTGGCATTTTCATTAAAATTGTTAATGTTAAAAGGACCATGAACAATGGCATCAGCGCTGTTTCTAATCTGGAAATTATAACTTCCAGTAGCCTGAGGGGTCCCAGTTGCATTGTATTCCCTAGAAAGTTTGATGTATAATTTTTCCGCTGGATCGCAAAAGGTAATATACAATCGACTGGTGGAATCAGCTCCAGGACTGGCAAAATCGCCAAAGTCCGGATTATTTGTAAATAGCATCACAACGTCAGCAGGCGTTGGTGCAGCATCCTGAGTGCCCTCGGCCTTCACAGAAGTAAGCCCAAAAATCAGGAAGCTACAAATAGCAAATAATGCAAAAAAAGGATAAAGTTTAATTCTTGAAGTTTGTAATCGCTTAATCATAGAGATTAGTTTTGGGAATAGTAAATCAATCCTTAGACCATACAAGTCAAAGGAAACCATGAGGTAGTTGTGGAAAGGTATTAATGTTCGTTTTGATTAGGAAAGCCTAATCATGGAGTAGATGTGATTGGGGGGTGTTGGATATTCAACTAGAACAAATTTAGTTTTCTAAAAGGACAAATACAAATTTTTGTGATTTATACTTTGACTAAATTGGATTGCAAACCAATTTGGCTTCGGTATAAAAAGGAAGTGGGAGGCCGTCATGACCATCCCACCTGATATGCTGAGTATCAAGCGGCAACTTTCCGTTGCCGCTTGATTTAACCGAGGAGCCTTATAAATCAGAGCGCCGCCCTAAAAGGCAAACCTATTTAATTTACAAAGTACTAATGACTCAAAACGACTTTTTTCATCTTCAGCTGTTGATCTGATACTGCCATGATGTAATACACCCCAGCTGGTAATCCCAAATGCTTTAAGTCAAGAGCAGTTGTTTCCTCCTTAGGGTGCTCGGTTGCTTTGGTGAAAACCGCCGTGCCGTTAATGTCTAAAACGGTAAGCTGCACTTCATCAGATTCAAAACCTTTGAGCACTATATTAACTTTCCCATTTGTGGGGTTCGGGTACACGTCCATATCCAAGGCCTTATCTGGCCATTGTTCCTCCTCCCAGTCCAGGTCAAGCGGAATCGGGTTGGCTTCATTTTCGCTGTCGCTAAAACCACGGGTAGTCCCAAGATTCCCACTGCCGCCTTCACAACCAGGGCAATTGGTCCCCATATAAACCGCAGCTGCCCAAAACATCCCGCCACATTCCTGCATGATCATATAATAATGAACGACTCTAAAGCCGCTGCAAAATCTATTACTAGTTATGGAATTCCAGTAAGTACCTGTAAGTTCATCGCCACAACCGTTGTCAAAGTTGCTGGCCATCCAATCCGGATCAGGATCAGGAACCTGATCAATACAAGTTAAATCCAAGGCAACATTAATGTTGGTGCTTGGCATTTGCGTTGCACCAGAATAGGTAACCTCACAGATACGCGTATTACCACAAATATCCGCAATAGCATAGACATAAGTTCGACTGAAAAGCCAGCAATTATCTGTATCGTCAATCGTTTCCTGCAAAGTGACAAAAACCTCTCCACATGGATCATTAAACCCGGCTGCAACTTCTTCCAGGTCCGGTTCAGGAATATCAGCTATACACGCCAAGCCCGTCATTCCAACGGGGCAATCTCCTCTTGGTGCTTTAAAATCCTGGCCATAAAAATCCACTTCACAAATGATTGATTTACAATCATCAAACACTTCATATACAAAAGTAAGGGTGAAACCGCTACAATCATCACCCGTAATTAGGGTATCAATAATAACGGCATGTATCTCTCCTTCTCCGGTATAATTAGCGGCAACGTCCGCTGGGTCTGGCGCCTGGATTTTCCCAATACACTCATTATTAAAGGTTCCCTGCGGGCAAGTACCTACAATAGGCTCTGTCTCAACGGGGAGACCAGTATGAACTACTTCACAAATAAAACTATTACCACAACCATCTTCTACCAGATAAGCATGGATGATGACAAATTCAAAACAGGGGGAATCTTCATCAATGGCTTCCAGGAAGGTAACCATCACACCGCTGCATTCATCTGAATAGTCTGCGGCAATCGCGTCTGGATCCGGAGCCGGGACATCCGCTGGATCGAGCAAATTTGTTGCGCCGTCTGGGCAAGTCCCTTCTGGTGGTATGTTATCAATAATACTAAAGGTTGCCATTGTAGAAGCGCTATTGCCACAACCATCCGAAGCTGTAAAGGTAACGGTTACGCTACCGGCAGCGCCACAAACATCAGTTGTTAATCCGCTGTAATTATTACTCCAGGTTACCGACTGGCAATCATCCATAGCAATAGCTCCACCGTTAGCAGCTAACCAATCATTCAGGTCCATGAGATTGCCCAGGCCATCGCAAGCAAGGGTAGTATCCTGAGCAGGAGTTGTGATATCTGGTGCCGTATCATCTATAATTGAATAGATA
>BQJT01000366.1 GCA_021604845.1 Cyclobacteriaceae bacterium | reverse complement strand
TGCTACTGAATAAGGCATGAAGAACGCGCATCCGTCCGGACGCAAGTGATGAATAACGAAGTTCAGTAGCAAAAGCTCGGCATCAAATCGGTAAGTTATTCTTTACTGCTCCCTAAACACAAAACAAATTAATTATGAGGGCTTCATTTAGACTCTTGTTATTATCCAGTTTATTTTTCCATTTTGGAACATTTTCCCAATTAAAAGGTCAAGCTTTAACCGCTGATGGGATCGTTCAAGAAATCAGCTACTCCGGCAGTTATGAGGAGTTTCGAATACCCGGTGGCGCAACAATTGGCGATTACGACATTATTTTTTTTGATCTAAAAGGCGCAGATGGGGGTAAGCGGCGGGTAGGAACTACAACTAAAAAGGGCGGTGGTGGCGCCAAAATTAAGGTTAGTTTTGCCATTGGAAATGGGGTAGGGGAATTACAACGTGGTGGGAAAATCCGATTTATAGTCGGGCATAAAGGAGGGAGCACCAGTACCAGTAGTATAGCTGCTAGTGGTGGTGGTGGCGGCACAGGTATTTTGTATACCGAAAACCCGGACAACGTCACCTGTGACCTTCCTTCTACTGACCTGGCTGATGCGGACCATTGTTGGGTGATCCTGGCCGTGGCTGGTGGTGGCGGCGGCGCCTATCAATCTGGCCTAAGTGATGGTGCCAGTGGCAAATCAGGCAATTCGGGTACCTGTGGTGATGACGGAAGTGGACTAGAAGCGGGAGATGGCGCATGCAACGGCAATGGCGGGCATAAGGGGGGCAGCGGTGCCTTTGTTTTAAGCGGTGGCGGTGGGGGTGCCAAGGAAAGTGGCGGTGGCCAGTTGGAAAATAAACATGGTAGAAAAGGAGGGTTTACCGGCGGAAACGGCGGATCATCAGGAATTGTGGACGGTGGTTTTGGCTACGGTGGCGGTGGTTCTGGAAGAAAAGTTGGCAGCAGTAGCCCATTTGAGGGGGCAGGCGGTGGTGGCGGCGGTGGCTATTCTGGTGGCGGTGGCGGCGATACCAATGCAGGCGGTGGTGGTGGTAGTTTTGTGAACGCGGCTGCGCTTTCAAGTGAAAAAAAGAGCGGTGATAAAGATGGAAGCCCGGATAATGGAAAACTTTCTTACCAGTTTTGGGAAAGAGATCCCCTGGTTCCAGTAGCTAATTGCAAGGATGTAACGATTACTTTAAATGGAGGTACTTACTCGCTGTCACCTGGACAAGTGAATAATGGCAGCACGGCCGAACCCGGGGAGCAGATCACAAGAAGCTTTGCTGCCAAGCTAGGGATTGGAGGTATTCCCATCTACATACCTATCCCTTCTTTAGGCTTTGACTGTGATGATATTGGGGAAGTCCAACGGATTTTTATGGTGGAAAGTACCTCTGGCAAAAAATCCATCTGCACCTTTAATGTCGAAATAGTAGACGAGGAAGCACCAACTGCTGCCTGTACGCCATTTCCCATAATTGGTGAAGTCGGCTCTGGAGAAGAATATACCTTGGATCCATCATTGGTAGATATAGGGTCTGCAGATGCCTGCGGCGTCATTGTGGATTATTCCTTGAGCAAAGAGGTATTTACTTGTGAAGACTTGGGAAGTAATACGGTGACCCTATATGTAGAGGATAATAGTGGGAATGTTGGTTCCTGTGCGGCTACTTTGGATGTAACAGAAACCTTATCCGAAATAGAAATAACCTGTCCGCCCAGTCAGCAAATCACCCTCGATCAGAACTTTTGCAACCAAACGGCCCTGGGGGGACTTGGCCCGGTCAGTTTTACCAATCTTTGCAATTACAATTTATCTTATGAGATTATCAAACCCACCTCAGCATCGGTTCAGGGTACCGGAGAGTTGGGTTTCTATACCTTTCAGGTAGGGACTACCCAAATCACCTACAACCTAAATTTAAATAATACCAATACCAATGCCAGTTGTTCTTTTAGTTACGAATTGCTGGATGTTTTTCCACCTACTGCTCTTTGTCAAAATGTTACGGTTTCCTTGGTTGATGCCAATGCCAATCTGGTTGATTTGGTTGACGGCGGTTCTTCCGACAATTGTGGCTTCCCCCAGCTAAGTTTAAGTGAAACCAGTTTTGATTGTACAGATTTGGGAGAAAATCAAGTGGTATTAACCGTGACAGACAATAGTGAAAATTCCAGCACCTGTACTGCCACAGTGACTATTGTTGACAGTACCCAGCCGATAGCCAATTGCCAAACAGTAACGGTTCAATTGGATGTTAATGGCGTAGGGAGCTTGACCGCAGCAGCAGTCGACGCTGGATCCAGCGATAATTGTGGATTGCTTTCTATGGCGCTTAATAATAGTAATTTTGATTGCGAGGATGTAGGAGATCAAAACCTTATTTTAACCGTTACAGATGAAAGCGGAAATTCCTCCATCTGTACTGCTACGGCCAAAGTAGAGGATAATATTCCGCCAGTAGTTACCTGCACCGATGTAACGGTAGAACTTTCCTGGCCTGTAGGTAATCCATATTCCCCATATTCAAGCGAAGAAGTGCTTTTACAGGCCCAAGATGCCTGCGGTATTGATATTAATCCAATCCAAACTATATACCCCAACTGTAATAGTATTGGTTCTTTTTTGCAAACCGTTAATAAAGCAGATCATAACGGTAATATCGGTTCCTGTACTGCCATGATTACGATAGTTGACTTGACTCCACCCAATGCCAGATGCAAAAATGCTACGATCCAGTTGGATGCTACCGGCAATGCTTCCTTGTCAATTCATGCCGTTGACAACAATTCAAATGACCATTGTGGTATCCAATCGCTTGTTCTTAGTCAGGAGCATTTTGATTGTACAGACCTTGGGAATCATTCCGTCATGCTTACTGTAACGGATAACAACAATAACGCTTCAACTTGTAACGCTAACATTACCGTAGCGGATAACTTTGCAGCAACTGCTCTTTGCCAGCCGGTAACCGTCCAATTGGATGCGAATGGGAACGGGAGCATCGCGGCAACAGCTGTCGACGCTGGGTCAACCGATGTTTGCGGACCGGTTACACTGGCGGTCAGTCCTGGTGATTTTGGTTGTAATGAGGTAGGAAACCAAAGTATAACCCTAACCGTAACAGATGCTAGTGGAAATACGGCAACCTGTTCCTCTTCTGCGATGGTGGAAGATAATGTACCTCCGATTATAACCTGCTCAGATGTTACGGTGGAGCTTACTTGGAATGCATTAGGGTTTCCAGTGGGGGAATATTCAAATCAGGAGGTGTTAAGCAGTTCCACCGACGCCTGCGGTTTTGAGGTTGATGTGTTTAATAATGTTAAATTGGCTTGTAATAAGATTGGTTCTTTTGTTCAAACGGTTAATAAGCAGGATGTAAACGGTAATTCTAGTTCTTGTGCAGCGACTGTAACGGTGGTTGAATTAACCCCGCCAAACGCCCAATGTAAAAATGCCACGATCCAACTGGATGAAACCGGCAATGCAATGTTGAATGCTGATG
>BQJT01000365.1 GCA_021604845.1 Cyclobacteriaceae bacterium | reverse complement strand
CGAGCTTTAGGTACATAATAAGGAACGTTGGACATACTTTCCATACCGCCAGTTACCACAATATCGGTGAGTCCCAACATAATGGATTGTGCTCCAAACATAATGGATTTCATCCCCGAAGAACATACTTTATTAATGGTTGTACAAGGCACATTTTGCCCAATGCCAGCGCCTAAGGCTGCTTGGCGTGCAGGGGCTTGACCGAGGTTGGCAGAGCAAACATTTCCAAAAAATACTTCTTCTATTTCTTTTGCAGCTACCCCAGCTTTTTCTAATGCTCCTTTGATAGCAGTGCTGCCCAATTGTGGTGCGGTAAGTCCGGCAAACATTCCCCCGAAACTTCCCATTGGTGTGCGAACCGCCGATACGATGAATACTTCTTTCATTTAAATTTGATTTATTTGATATAGATTCCTTCGATTTAAGACCGCAAAATTAACATCTTAAACAGGAAATATGGCGTTTCGGTTGAATATTTTTAGGCGGTTTAGTTCTTCCAGGACTTAGACTAGTCCTGGAAGAACTAAACTTAATCGGTAGGCTGCAAACTTATTTTTCCAACGGCAAAGTCATCCAGGCCAGAAAGTTTGTAAAAATACATACCACTAGGCAAGTCACCTTTGCGGATTTCGATGGCATCATTGCGGATGTCGGCGTAGGTACGGAGTACTTTGCCATTAAGGTCTGTGATTTCCAACTGGAAAGTCTTCCCGGTGGGGTTGTTAAAACTTAAGCGGCTTACTTCAGAAAAAGGATTTGGTTGTACATTTACTTCGAGCGTTTCAGCATATAAGTTGCGCGTGTTGACCATTGGTGGTGGCTCCACACAGCCATCTTCAATGCGGGTAATGACCTGTTCATAATTAGCATTAACGATATCAAAAATGCTATCAATGCAAATGAAGTCGGCAGTGATTTCCAGATAATGGATACGACACAGCGGTTGGTATTCCAAGGATTTATTGATCAGAGAATCCTCGTAGGAAATACCGATAACCATAGCTTGGTTGATGTTGCCATGAGGCGTGATCGGGTATACGTTTGGGTCAACCAGGTTTTCCACATTCATAGAGGTGATACCACTCATATTGAACTGATAAGCATTGATCTTTGAATATGGATTACTCATACCAATGTCGATATAGTTTTCTTCGAAATTGGCATCGAGAATAGTCAGGGTGACAGTGTCGATGGTATTTAGGGTACCATCCGGGAAGTTACAATGATCATGGGCACCGCCTTGTCCAGTGTGTACATGAGTAGCACCATAATTAAGGCAACTGGCCAATAAAGATGCGTCGTATACGCTGATGGCTCCATCGGCATTAAGATCATTACAGGAGGTGGCTTCAATATCTTGGGCCAGTATGTAGTTTACATAAGATTCCGCATCTACCATTTCCTGAAGGCCATTGGCATTGAGGTCGCCCCGCATAGAGCTACCATTACAAATACCGGCACAATCTTCCCGGGAATTGCCATAAGCGACACCCATACAATCGACATAGGGTTCACAATTAGAGTCCACTTCCATTTGGAGGCTTCCAGAACTACGGTCCAGGATAATGCATACCTGTGCCCAGTTGTTAAGGGTATCTTGTTCATAACGCCCCAAGAAGTCTGGTGCATTGTCCCAATTGACGCGGGTTACAAAAGTGAATCGGCCATCAGGGATATCGGTTACATCTATCCATTGGCAGCTTAGGCCCGACCAATATTCGTCGAAGCAACCCGCAGAAATGCCCATGTTGCCACAGCCGTATTGAGCCGTACCGGTCATACAGCCAAGATCGATCACACAGAAGCCATTTTTGAAACCAGGTGGTAAAATTTCCCCATGTTCGGTAAATAATAGATACTCGGCATAGCCATCATAGTGGTAATGATTGTGGCAACTGCTAAAAGTAAATTGTTCATTGTCGAGCGAAGGTTGACCAATGTAATAATCCATGGCACCGATATTATCAATTCGGGTAGAAAAACGGATAATATCCCGAGTGCCGTAGCCTGCCAAGCAACCTTCTTCGATCATACAAGGATCCGAGGATTCAATCTGATCCAAAAAGAGAGAACTGATTAAGACATCCTCACGCATTAACAAGTCGGGGCCAGCAGGGCACCCCGGATCACCTTGTGAAAGGCAGGTGCCATTGTCGATGGTAGCCAATGGATTGTAATTACAAGAGACCGGATCGGTACAGCCCTCTATTTGGCCAAGGTAGTTGAGTTCCCAGGTTATTGTGGAATCGCAGGCATCCATGTTGTCACCAATACGGATATAGTAGACATTGCCAGGCTCCATAAAGCCTGTAATCACTGCTTGTGGCGCACAATCACTTTGATTATCATCAAAAAAGATGGTACCTTTATTATCCTCTTCCTGTCCATTGATATTGCAGTTGTCATAAACCCAGATTTTAGTATCACATTCATTGAGTCCGCAGGTGCTAATTTCAAATAAACCGATGGTATCTGGTTCAAAAACATACCAGTTGTTGTCGAATTGAGTTGTATACTGGCCCAATTCAACTGGAATTGCTGTATCGCAATCTTCCCCCGGCTCACAATTGAAACGGCTAATATCGTGAAAGGTGAAATTACCACCAGCAGCTATGGTATCTCCTTCCAGGACGGCTGTGTAAAAGCCAGGCGAAAAAATGCCGTCACCAAAGCTGTCTAATATACGGAAGGTCACACATTCATCGGGCGGAACACAGACCTGGTTTTGAAATTGTGTATGGTTGGCTAGTGTATTAAATTCTATTTCGCCATAAACTGTTCCAGAATTGCCTACAACTTCCCAGGCTGTTTCATGTCCAAAGGCATCGGTTTGAACAGTAACAATTAGAGAAAGGCCGTCATCGGGGCAAGGGGGCTGGGCAGAAAGGGCAAAACTAATTGTAAAAAGCAAGACTAGGGTAGATAGCTGTTTCATTCGCAGGATTTTCGATTGATTTAATTCGTTAGTAAGATGCTGCTAAGGTACAATTTTTACTAAGATATAATTAATCAGAATATTGCTGCCTTTGGAAGATAGGTGACAGAATTGTTGAGAGGTTAAGATGTTAAGGTGTTGAGATGTTTTCTAATTTCGGGCAACGAAAATTAAAGCCAGCTATTTACCAAATAATAAACAAGACTATGAAGTTATTTTTTACCAGTTGTTTGCTATCCCTGTGTTTTTTACTAACAGCACAATCCGTGCACCAGCATTATTCCAGAGTCAAGGTTGATTTGAGGGATAAAAATATCCAAGATTTGGGGCGATTGGGGGTCGAAGTGGATCATGGCGAATATGCGCCCGGACGATTCTTTATTAATGATTTTTCCAACCATGAATTACAGCAGATTGAAGCAGCTGGATTTGAAGTGGAGGTACTAATAGAAGATGTACAAGCTTATTATGCCTCGGCAAACCGAGGAGATGATGTAATAGAAACGCGGGATGATAACTGCGATGAAGACGATGGCAGTTTTACTTATGCCATACCGGAGAACTTCA
>BQJT01000364.1 GCA_021604845.1 Cyclobacteriaceae bacterium | reverse complement strand
CCAATCACGCCAGGGCCACATGGTCCGCTCCAGGTCATCCTGATATCCATGTGAATCCGCATAACGGGCCACATCAAGCCATTCAAGCGCCAGGCGTTCTCCATAGCTGGTATCGGACATAAACTGATCCACAACTTTTTCATAAGCATCAGCGGAATCATCAGCTAAAAAACGGTCAATCTCCGGAATTGTGGGAGGAATACCACGCAAGTCGAATGAGAGTCTTCGTATCAGTTTTTCCTTAGTTGCTTCAACTGATGGTTCCAGCTTTTCAGACTCCAAACGGCTTAAAATAAAGTGATCAATGGGATTTTCAGGCCAACTATCGAGGTTAACTTCGGGCACCTCCGGTGATTCAGGAGGAATAAAAGCCCAGTGTTGCTTCCATTCAGCGCCTTGCTCGATCCATCTTTTGAGTATCTCCACCTCTCTGGGGGTTAAGCTCAGTTTTGAGTCAGGCGGCGGCATCATATAATCGGGGTTGCTACTGGAGACCCGGTCATACAAGTGACTTTTTCTAAGATCGCCAGGAACAATGGCATAGCGATTTTCCGTGGTATCCACCAGGGCGAAAGCCCCTTCCTGTATATCAAGTCTCAGGTTCGCCTTACGAGCGTTTTCATCGGGACCATGACACTTGTAGCAACGGTCCGACAATATAGGTTTTACATGAAAATTGAAATCAATGTTTTCGGGGATAGCCTGTGTACGGTCTGCCGTATGCCTGTTTTCAGGGGTTTGGCAAAAAGATAATAATAATGCCAGTGTCAGTAAGGGCCACAGCGAATAACCAACAAAAGCCGGCATCCGAGGCCCAGACAGCGGTCTATTGGCACTGGCATGTGGGATATTTATCATTTTAGCTACAAATTAGTAAAACTCGCAAACAATCTGTCTATTTGAGATTCACGATTTGCCGATGCGGAATAAATGAGCGTACCGGCTGAATACCTGTTGACCTTACCGTCAATGGGTAGTAATTATTTAGTCAAATTAAGCTACCCACTTTCAGGTACCGCTGGTGTAATTTATCTCGAGTATTAATCTACTTTTTGTTTATTTAAGGGACTAATTCCAGACCGATTAACCTATTATACCATGAAAAAACTGTCCATTTTATCCCTGGCAGTACTAATAGCCTCTGTCGAAATCATGCTTGCTCAGGAGTTTCATTTCAACCCTGAAGATATTGATATTCCGCACACCTCCTACACACTGCCAAATGGCCTCCGGCTAATTGTTCACCAGGACCATAAGGCTCCTATCGCCGCAGTAAACGTTTGGTACCATGTGGGATCCAAGGATGAGAAGCCAGGCAAATCCGGTTTCGCCCACTTATTCGAACACCTGATGTTCAACGGCAGCGAAAATTTTAACGATGACTATTTTCAAGCCTTAGAAAGAATTGGGGGCACCGACTTGAATGGCACTACTAATAATGACCGCACCAACTATTTTCAGAATGTTCCTACCAGTGCTTTGGATCAGGTGTTGTTTTTGGAGTCCGATCGAATGGGCCATCTACTGGGAGCCATCGATCAGGAAAAACTTGATGAACAGCGTGGAGTAGTACAGAACGAGAAAAGACAAGGAGAAAACCAACCTTATGGCCGTCAATTCGATCTGATCATTAAATCCATGTTTCCCAAGGGTCATCCCTACTCATGGACGGTGATCGGTGAAATGGAGGACCTTAATGCAGCCTCACTGGAAGACGTACATGAGTGGTTTAAAAGTTATTACGGCCCTGACAATGCGGTGGTAGTAGTGGCCGGAGACATAGACCCGGAGGATATTTACCAAAGAGCCCTTAAATACTTTGGTGATATTCCTGCTGGGCCAACCCTGACCCGTCAAAAAGTAAATATTCCTGACAAACCGTATGACAGCCGCCAGGTTTACCAGGACCGGGTTCCTGAGACCAGAATTGTACAGGTGTGGAATACCCCGGAATTCGGAAGCAGGCAGGATGCACACTTCGACCTGATCTCATCGATCCTCAGCACAGGTAAGAATTCCAGGCTATTTAAAAAACTGGTGTATGAGGACCAAACTGCCAGTTCTGCGAATTCGTTTCAATGGTCAAAAGAAATTGCCAGCAACTTTGTAATCCAGGCAAACGTTAAACCGGGACAATCACCTGAGGAGGTAGAATCAACCATTAAAATGGTGCTTCAGGAATTCCTGAACAACGGTCCAACTGAAGACGAACTAAAAAGAGCAAAGGCTAGCTATTTCTCAGGTTTCATCAAAGGCATGGAAAGAATCGGTGGTTTTGGAGGTAAATCAGATATTTTAGCCAGAAGCGCGGTGTATTTTGATGATCCTGAATACTACAAGACCCAATTACAGCATGTTTCGGAAACAACCATCGGTGATCTGAAAGCAACTGCCAATCAATGGTTGACCAAAGGAGTCCACACACTGATATGCAATCCTTTTCCGGAATACTCGGTAACAGCTTCGGAAGTTGACAGGTCTCAACTACCTGAACTTGGCACACCTGTGACTGTATCTTTTCCGGATCTGCAACAAGCCACTCTAAAAAACGGAATGAAGGTGGTGCTGGCACAAAGGACAGGCGTACCCACTGTGGTAATGAACCTCCTGGTAGATGCAGGTTATGCCTCTGACCAATTTGCAGCCCCGGGAACCGCAGCCTTAGCTATGAATATGATGGATGAGGGAACCAGAAGTTTTAACTCTCTTCAAATAAATGAGAAACTACAGTTGTTGGGCGCTTCGCTTTCATCCGGGTCGGATCTGGACAACTCATTTGTGAATATGACCACCCTCAAACCTAGCTTTGAAGCCAGTCTGGATCTTTTCGCTGAAGTAGTACTTAATCCGGCATTTCCTGAATCTGAGTTTGAAAGACTGAAGAAAGAGCAGTTGGTAGGGATACAACAGGAAAAATCCCAGCCCATTCAGATGGCCCTTAGGGTAATACCGCGGTATTTATACGGAGAAGGCCACGCATATAGCTTACCGCTTACCGGATCCGGCTATGAGGAAACCGTTTCAAAGCTAACCCGGGATGATATTGCTGCTTTTTATGAACGTTGGATGAAACCCAACAACGCAACCATGGTAGTAGTGGGTGATGTTGACATGAGCCAGTTAACGCAGAAGTTGGAGGATCTTTTCGGAAAATGGAAAAGTGGTGAGGTACCCCAAAAAAACCTGGCGGATGTAACCACATCGAATAAAAATACCCTGTATTTGATTGACCGCCCTGAATCTGAACAATCGGTAATCCTGGCAGGGCATTTAACCAATCCATACGGAGAAGTTTCAGAAGTTGCCCGGGAAACCATGATCAAGGTCCTGGGCGGGCAATTTACTTCCAGAATTAACATGAACTTACGCGAAGACAAACATTGGTCCTACGGTGCCGGCGGGTTTGTCTGGAATGCTAAAGGCCAGCGGCCGCTTATGGTCTATGCCCCTGTCCAAACAGACAAGACCAGCGAGTCGGTGAATGAACTGATAAAGGAAGTGAGTCAGTTTGTTGGAGAAAAAC
>BQJT01000363.1 GCA_021604845.1 Cyclobacteriaceae bacterium | reverse complement strand
GTTGATACCGAGATATGGGTTTTTGTCCATAAATAGGTAGTTTTGTTGTTCTAAGGTTGTACCCTTACCTTGCACTTCTCCAATGGATTTGTAAGTCTTCCCATCTCCACTACGCTCTATAATGAATTTTTCATTGTTTACTTCGGTAGCAGTAAGCCAGGTAAGTTCTACCGACTGGTCGATCGCTTTCCCTTCGAAAGAGATTAATTCGACTGGAAGTACGAGTGCATCGATAGTCAAAGTACCATTGCTATAAGAGGTAGTTAGCACATGGGTATCAGAAGTAGTGGTGATGGTAGGCGTTCCAGATGGAGTGCCACCGGAGATAAGGTCGAAAGTATTCGTTGCCATAGGAACAAAACTTCCAAAGTTGGCAGTTACGGTACCATCAGTAGTAGCCGACCCGGCAAAAGAAACTTGACCAAAGGTGGCTAGGCTGTTTACGGTGGTTTGTAGTGTGCCGCCGGCAATTAGGGTAAAATCTTCGCAAGGCATTTGGGAAGTACCAATGTTGACATTAGCACCACTGTTTATGGTGAAATTCACTATACCGGAGAGGGTGGCGATTAAGGCTTTAGTAAAGGTTTGTGTACTGCCAGTAAAAAAAACGTTTAATAAATTACCTCCATTAAAAGTACCTCCGCTTTGCAAAAAGTTGCCCGCGACATTAAGGACGCCTCCAGGAGAGTTATCCCCATCGTTTCTGAATGTTCCTCCGCTCAATTCAAAATTGCCGTTAACTGTCAAGGAGTGGGTGCCGTTATTTCGATTTACTAATATACCACCACTTTGGGTAAAGTTTCCACCTACAATATTTGCTTTATTAGCTCGAAATCTTAGCTCTCCGGTTCCTGTGTTAAAGATATTTAAATTTCCTTGAATCACAAATGCATTATTACCTTCAAACCGCCTATTACCAGTTTGATTGGGACAATTCCAAGTGAAATGGCCAAAGTTCTGTGTGGTGTTCAATGGGCTGGTATTCACTACACCAGTTATCTGACAGGTAGAGTTGGCATCCCAGGTGGCAGTGGGTAAAGTCCCCCCATTTTGATCATGAATGTAGGTTCCATCTGAGCTAAATGCTATACTGCCATTATTGGTAATCGTACCACTATTTGACAGGGTACCGTTTACGGTTAAATCGGTTCCAGTTCCATCCTCGATGGTTAAGGTTTGACCTGAATTTACAGTTATCTGGCTTCCCGCTCCTATGATACACTCGTCAGCACTTGCTGATGTAGCTACCGTAACTGTATGTCCGCTCCGAATGGTAATGGCACCACTAGTACTAGTCGGTACGCCTTGTCCTACTGGTATTACCACCCCTTGGATTGCTATGGTATTGGCTGCGTGTTGTACGTCAGTACTGCCCACCGTAAAAGCGTCTGGATCCTCAGATGCAGCCGAAAGTTCCCTGCGAGCGGTAAGCATTCTGGCATGTCCATTGCCTAAACCTGTATATCCAGAAATAAGATCGGAATAATTAGTCGGCGCAGTTGGGGCAGGCGTATTGTCATCCCCTCTTGAGTGGGTTGCAGCTATCCAAAGGGTGTTATTATTAAAAAGAAATCCTGGAGTAAGGCTTGGTGGATCTTGGGTGGTACTATTTGCTGATACTGGTGCACCCGCTACCGGAGAGTCAAAATAAGTTCCTGCTGAAATGCGGTAGGCATTATGGGCGCTACGCTCGGCTCCAGCTGTAATATCAAGGGTGGTACCTTCGGAGCCATCTGCAACCTTATACCAGGTAGTACGGTTTCTGTTCCCGTTTCCACTTGTATTTGAATAAAGTTGTGTCCAACCAGTTGGGGTAGTGGGCGCTGTTGATGAAGTGTTAGCGTCTGACCAGAAAATAAGCAGTAAGTCGTTAGATACAATTCCAGACGGAAGAGAGATTGTATGGGTAGTCCCTGTTGTCACATCTTTAGAACTCGATGTGGTACCAGCCACAACTGGGAAAACCGGCGTAGGTGTCACCCAGGCGGCTCCGCTCCAGCGCTCCCAGGTATTAATATCTCTCCATTCTCCTGTAGCAGCCGACCGGTAATCTCCAATTGCTTGTCCAAAGCTTGAAAAAGTTAAGGAAAGGAACCCTAAAAGCAATAGGGCGGTTGGAATTATTTTGTTTTTGGATAAGCCCCTAGTAGTCCAAAGTAGTCCAAAACGGTCTTTTAATTCAATGTTTGAGATGTGATGTAGTTGCATAGTTGAAATTTATAGAATCAAAAATAAAATTACAATTAGGTTATCACGTGTCAGATAGTTATCCGCACGCCATAACGCGAATCTTATTTTGTTTGTTTGAAAAGGGTTTACCCTTTGGGCTTCTCAAAAAGGCCTACTGGGGGGTAGTCCGGTAGGTAGGGTTGTAGTGATTGTGCTTCCTGAGGTTTAGTCTATAGTGGAGTGGGATGGAAACACATTCGCGATATAGTTATAATCAAAGAACGAATATAAGGAGGTTTTTGATAAAAGTAAAGTTGTTTTTTGGGGTCAAAGCAAAGTCTTACTTCACAATTAGCTTTTTCTGCCACTTTGTATGCCCTGCGGATACCTCTATTAGGTATAAGCCTGCCGACAATTGCGAAAGGTCTATACTAGTTTGGAAAGAACCGCTTTCCAATGTTATGAATTGGTTCATTACTTGCCGGCCAATGGGATCATATACTGTGATTTTGGCTTCACCAAGGTACTCCGATTCCAGGCTTATAGTGACTGATTCTGAAGCTGGATTTGGGAATAGGCTAATGCTGTTGTCTTTCCGGTCCATTTTCACGCTAATTACATGCGAATGCTCATAAGTTCCGTCGTAGTCTACCTGCCGAAGGCGATAATAATTGGTTCCGCGGAAAGGATATTTATCCATAAAAGAATAGGCCTGCAATTGTTGCGTTGTGCCTGAGCCGGTTACCTGTCCGATTTTCTCAAATTTGATACCATCCTCGCTGCGTTCAACTGCCATATAGGCGTTGTTTAGCTCGGTGGCGGTCCGCCAGGTAAGTTCTACCGAATGGTCGATCGCTTTCCCTTCGAAAGAGATTAATTCGATTGGAAGTACGAGCGCATCGATGGTCAAAGTACCATTGCTATAAGAGGTAGTTAGCACATGGGTATCAGAAGTGGTGGTGATAGTAGGTGCTCCAGAAGTAGGGGTTCCGGAAATGATGTCGAAGGAATTTGCTGCCATAGGAACAAAACTGCCAAAATTGGCAGTTATGGTACCGTTGGTAGTCGCCGACCCCGCGAAAGAAACTTGGCCAAAGCTGGCTAGACTGTTTACGGTGGTTTGCAATGTGCCGCTTGCAATTAGGGTAAAATCTTCGCAGACCATTTGGGAAGTGCCAATGTTGACGTTGGAGCCGCTGTTTATGGTCATGTGTATCGTCCCAGTATTTGTGGCGGATGATCTGGTAAACGTTTGAGTGCTCCCTGTAAAGAATATATTTAATAAACTCCCACCAGCAAGGGTGCCTCCGGTGTGGGAGAAATCGCCCGCGACATTAAGGACGCCTCCAGGAGTGTTA
>BQJT01000362.1 GCA_021604845.1 Cyclobacteriaceae bacterium | reverse complement strand
ACATTATCAATTATCCGGATCGTGTAGTCTTCCACTTCTCTTTGTCCGCCAGCGGCGCAAGCCGAAACAGAATTATCGGAATCATCAACAACCATTGATACTCTCACTCGGTATTCTCCATTGGGAATATCGTCGGGGATGATAATAGCTTCACAAAATTCATCCAGGGAGGTGCTACAACACCAGGTGTAGTCTTGATCACCACTGCCAAAGGATTGGTCGTCGGTCCAATCAAAATACAAATGATAACGCAGGCTTTCATTGGGCAGGCTGGAGCGTTTATCCGGGGTGATACAAAACTCGTAAGTGCCTCCTTTTTCTAATTCTGGAATGGGAGCAGCAGCACTGTAGTCGCTGTAACCATAGTCGGTTCCGGTTTCCCAATTTAGCAAACTGGTGCCCGCATCCTTGATGGCAAAACGATCGATCCAGTAATTCCAGGAAATACCATAAGAAAAACAATAAGGGGTGCCTACCCCAAGGGTAGTTAGGAAAATGGAAGAAGACCAATCACCGTAATTGTCACCACATTTGCTTCGCACCTGCACTTCATAGTCGGATGCAGGTACCCGATTGCCGAAAATAATTCCGGGGTTTTCATATTCGTTGCTAAGTTGCCAATCACCGTTGGGTAATTGCCGGGTCCATACTTGGTAAAAATCAGTGCCAGGAGCTGTATTCCAATCAACCGTAAAATGGGCATGGCCAACTTCGGTGCTTTGCAGTCCGGTAGGAATCGAGCAAGCCGTACCTTCACAATCAATTTGAAGTGTAAATGTACCACTGTCTTCTCCATAGCCAGTTACATAAACGAAATAGTCTTCTCCTGCTTCCGCGAAAAACTGTACCCAGGAGCTTAGACTATTGGAATTACATTCGTCGATATCATCATTTCCCGTTTCACAAATCAAATTGCTACAACTGCCCATAAAAACAGCGAGCTGGGTATCGAAATTCGTGCCTGAAGCACAAGTACTCATCGTTACTGTAGCCCCCTCTCCGATGAATTTATACCATGTTCCTGGAGCGCCATTTAGTTCGGAAGAGTTGCCACAAATTGGTACATTCTGGGCATTACCCGAAGTGGCATTATTTAATTCATCACCACATTCGATCAAAATGGCTTCATTGCAGGTGAAAACATCCGGTGCGGCACCAATACCGGAAAGCATAATGGAAAAAATTTGTTCTCCACTAAATAAGGTTCCTTTGTGATCAATCACAATTGCGTATTCCCCGGCAGGGAGATTGGGGATATGAACTTGTTCCACATTATCCCGATTATTGTCTCCTCTTGTAGCTGCTGAAGCTGGAGAGGCAGGGTTTAAGCGCCATGGATCATATTCTGTGTTATTATCCAGGTTAATCAAGCGTAAATCCAAGTCATTGACCAGCATCCGGTTATCACAAACCCACCAGCTGCTAGAAGGAGGCGCACAGACATTGCCAGGCGTATCCGTCCAGGCGATGGTCACCTTGATTCCGTCCACTCCATCGTGTTGGAATGTATAGGAGCGGGTATCTCCATTAGAAATGCTATCCCGAGAACGAAACCAGTTGCGGCCATTGTCATTAGAAAGCAATTCCACTGCTTTTTGGGTATTCATCAAACCCCAACCAAAACTGTAATCCGGACCAGGAGCGGTGCCGCATTCATCTGCAGTGTGTATTAACAAAGCTTTCATAGCAGAAGCTCGCAGGGAACTGCCGGGAAAAAGATTATTGACGTGTTCATTAATTAGCAAAATAGACCCGGTAACCATTGGAGCGGCCATGGAAGTGCCATTGAAATTGCTATAATGGTTATTATGCTCAGCCGTAGAAGAAATTACATCAATGCCTTTAGCTACCAAATCAGGTTTAATGCGGCCATCATCGGTTGGCCCCCAACCACTAAATGTCGACATATCTACATCATCTGGATCGGTGAAACTACCATACCCATTCGGCAATTCAGCAACTGCTCCAACAGTAAGGCTATTCTTTGCGTTGCCCATATTGGGTATGCAATCATATCCGTCAGTACCGCCATCCGGAGGGCGACTAGTATTGCTTTGTACCCATATACCCGAAGCATTTTGTACCCAGTGGATACCATCATGATAATCATTTCGGTCATTTCCAGCCGCCATTACGGGCAAGTAAAAAGGCGCATTGTAAACGATCTGATCAATATCCCGGGAGTCTTGATCATAGTAGCCAAATTTATAATCTTCGCTTTGACTGTAAGTAGTATAACCATACCATTCCCAAACATCGAATTCGGAATTGTATTCCCAACCTGTTAGTAGCCCATAAGAATGATTAGATACCCTTAGGCCTGCTGCTGCTTCACTTGCCATTTCGCTCAAATCATTGTTCCAGTCGAAGGTGCGAGCCTGAGCATTGTAGGCCATTCCTCGGGCATTAGAGTTTGCGCCACGGGCAATACAAGTGCCTGTAACATGAGTAGCATGGTCATCGAAACTGCTAGCATTGTCGATATGAGTCACCTTAACTGATAATTCGGCATGTGTCGTTCTTACTCTGCCGCCATCCCAGACAGCCAGTGTCCAGCCCTGGCCAGTTAGAGCTGTGCCAGCATCACCTCCAGGCCATACTTCATCCGTAGAAATAGTAGCTGCTCCGCCTCGATTAGTAGTGACGTAATATTTTAATTGCCCTACTGCATCAAATCCCTGCAACTCAAAGGTTCGGCCATCGTTGGTTTTCCCCTTGATGGGGTAGCCGTTGCTTCGTGCAAAGTCTTCGGCCCGGGCGCGTTCTTCATAATATTGGGCGCTGTCTTGTTTGGCCCATTGTTTTAGATAAGTGGAATTGGTCTCTTTAGTGAAAACAGCTTCTTGCTCTGTGCTAACTGGAGGAAGTAATTGAGCCCTGAGCAAAAAAGGCGTTCCAAATAGGAGGAAAAAGGAAAAAACAGTAATTGCAATCCTGGTTGATGTTTTCATTGTGATGTGTGTTTAGGGCTGAGTAAATAATAACTTCCCGTTTTGAGCCAGCTCTTTTGCCGCTATCTTTCGTTGCAAAAAACCTCACGTAGCTAGGACTTCGGCGTGAGCTCAGTCGAACGCTATGCTCGGTTTTTGCGCCTCGGTTAGCAGCAAATTAGCTTTCCTGAAAAAGGAAACTTATTATTTGCTCACCCCTTAGGTGGATTAATCGAGTAAATTGATAGAGCCGTTGAGCCATCGAACTACACCGCGAACTTGTTTTCTTTCTTCGGCATCGAGTTGACTGTAACATTGGGTGACACCCTGAATGACGCGGATGGCGGCGACGGTAGTGATAGGAATACCAATGCCCGGTAGCCATACAAATAAGGCGCTGATTAGGAGGCCACCGATGGTAACCATCCCTAAAACCTCCTGGATCAATTTAAGTCCTGCCTTGAGGTCACGGCGATAATAGGCTTCGTTGTAGTATCTTTCGAGATCTTCTGCTAATGGATTCATGACTTAATGGATTTGGTGGAATAATTGATTTTCACCCCTATAGTGAAAGCAAATCCACCATTGTCCCATTACATCCCAAATTTTATTTAATTTT
>BQJT01000361.1 GCA_021604845.1 Cyclobacteriaceae bacterium | reverse complement strand
CGCATATGGGGACCGTGGATAGAAAGGCGTGGTTTCTTTTTGAGGTACTTCCTGGACCAGGCCGTAAAGTTCTGAAGTAGAGGCCTGATATACTTTAGTTTTATCAGTCAAACCCAATAACCTGATAGCCTCGAGAATTCTCAGGGTTCCCAGACCATCCACATTCGCTGTATATTCAGGCGTATCAAAACTTACTTTAACATGGGACATCGCTCCCAGGTTATAAATCTCATCTGGATTTACCTCCTGAATGATTCGGGTTATGTTTGTAGCATCAGTAAGGTCTCCATAATATAATTTCAATCTCCTTTCCTGTACGTGCGGGTCCTGGTAGAGGTGATCAATTCTTTCCGTATTAAAAAGAGAGCTCCTCCTTTTTATGCCGTGTACCTCGTATCCCTTTTTTAGTAGGAATTCAGCCAGATACGCGCCGTCTTGTCCGGTTATTCCCGTAATTAATGCCTTCGTCATGGTGAGATTAAATTACTTTTAGTAAAAAATAGTTTAACAAAAATCATAATAATTTTTGACTAAATCTAAGTGAGCTCAGGCTCTTAAAAATAAGTATTATTACAAATATTATTAAAATAATCTAATTTTTCCAGTTTTGCTTGATAATTAAATCAACTATGTTGTTGATATCGACCAGATCTTCTGAGCAAGAATAATGGTTGGACAATATACAATACCCAAATCAAACTAAATTTACAGCAGTCCAAATGTGCTCAATCTATGTTGTATAATTTAAGTATTAAAACCTTAAACCTTACCAGTGAAACTTTATGTAAAAATAATTATAAACTTATCCATTTTGATAAAACATATTCTCACTATGAAAATAGTGTCCCGTAAAATTGGTTAGTGAAATACTATATAACTTAATCCCATCATAGTACTTATTTGATTACCAGCATTTTACGTTTCAATCGGATCAAAATCGAATTTTGGCACACTTCATGTAAAGGGTGTTGCAACGCTTAACTTAGTAAACCACTAAACTTGGACATTAGTATACTACCGTTCCTGAAACGGCTTGTTTCAGGAATTCTTGCATTTAGCAGGTTATCCTTCTTATACAAAAATTTTAGCCGCACCCTAAAGCCAGCTTTGGTCTTTTACCTGTTGTTTGTTGTTGGACATGGGTTATTTGCCCAGTCCATGATGACTGAAGGCTTCGAAAGACATGTGCCAAAAAATAATAGCAGTTCCAGGCCCTTCAGGTTAGGGGGTTCCAATGATGCAACGGTGTCGACGAGCTATGCCAGAAGCGGCTCGAAATCTTTAAGAAGCTTTATTCCTATTTCTCCTACGGTTTCTGACCCCAGAAGTGAAATTCAACACAAAGGGTGGACCGGAAGTCCGACATTCGTTCAAAGCGAGCATAAGTTTTTCACCACCAGAAGTTTTGGGTTTTCTTTTTATTTTCCCAATAATTTTCAAGACTTCGACCCGGTTATTGAAACCTTGATGCAATGGAAAAACTCCAATGAGGGTGCGCCCTGTGTTGTCGGTTCTCCAGGGTTTTCAATCCGTTTAGGAGAAGATAAACTAAGCTATAACATAAAATACGGCAAATCAGCCTGTTCGGGGAATCCTAAAACCAAAGGTGGTACTATTAATAAAAGCATAAAAAAAGGGGTCTGGCATAACTTTGTGGTTGAGATACACAACGATTACCGGGAAAAGGGAGGCAACGGATATGTGAAGGTATGGTACAGCGAGGGAGGAACCATCAATAAAAGTAGCGATTTGGTGGTTAATTACAAAGGTGCTGTCGGATATGAGGGCAAAGAAGGTCCTTTCCTAAAGTTAGGGTTGTACAAAAGCCAATGGCAAAATGCAGATAAAAGAGATGAATCCAAAAATGCCGGTGTTAGTAAGCGCGAAATGTACATAGATGACGTGTTTATTATTGAAGGTACTTTTGGAGGCAGCCCCAGCAGTCCCAATCCCCCTAAGAATGACCCACCTACTGCTGATGCAGGTAAGGACATTACCATTACCTTGCCGGATAACCTGGTTACTATCGACGGTAAAGGAACCTCCAGTGTTGGGATTGATACCTATTCATGGGAGAAAGTATCCGGCCCCAATTCCACTGTAAGGAAAAAAGACCAGGCCCAATTGATCGCAGAGGATCTCGAGGAAGGTAGATACGTGTACAGGTTAACCGTAACCGACAAGAATGGGAACAAAGCCACAGATGATGTAAAGGTGACTGTCAAGGCAGCAGAAGTTCAAGCTGATGCCGGTAAAGACATTACCATAACCTTACCGGTCAATTCTGTAACTATCGATGGCAAGGGAACTTCCGGTGCGTCTTATTCATGGGAAAAAGTATCGGGGCCCAATTCCACAGTAAGAAAAAAAGAACAAGCCCAGTTAATTGCAGAGGATCTCGAGGAAGGTAAATATGTGTACAGGTTAACCGTAACCGATAAGAATGGGAACAAAGCCACAGATGATGTGAAGGTGACAGTTATTGGTACCAGCAATGAGGCTCCAACAGCACAAGCCGGAAAAGACCTTACTGTAACGCTACCGAATGATGAAGTTATGATTTCCGGATCTGCAAATGATGCGGATGGACAGGTAACCGGTTATCAATGGAAGCAACTTTCCGGACCGAGTGACATTTCATTAAATGGTCAAAATACCAGGATCCTAAAAGTAAGTAGCCTGGTACCAGGAACTTTCAAATTCCAATTAAAAGTGACTGACAACCAGGGTGCCACCCATAGCGATCAGGTAACCGTCAATGTGCTACCGCCCAAACCTAATATTACTGCTGATATTACAGATGCTACCTGCAAAGGAAGCAACGGTGTTATAGCGTTAAAAATTGACGGGGGTAGTAAACCATTTACCATTGAATGGTCCAACGGGTCCTCCAATCAGAAATTGAACAATGTTACCACAGGTGAATATACCGCAAAAGTGACAGACAAGCTTGGTCGTACGGTATCCAAAAAATTCACTGTAGGTAGTAAAAAAGCCGAGTTGAAAGTTAGCGCAGAAATAAAAAATGCCACTTGTGATAATAATAATGGGTCTTTAAAGGTGGAGGTTAACGGAGGTACCGCCCCTTATAACTATGAGTGGTCAGCCGCAGGAAGATCAGCCAGCTTGAATGAACTATCCGCCGGATCCTACAGCCTATTGGTTAGTGATAAAAATGGCTGCAGTAAGAAAGTCTCTTTTGAAGTTGGTACAGATGCGGTTAAGATCAATCTGGATATAACCAGCGAGATCACCAATGCAAGTTGTACAGGCAATGACGGCAGCATATCACTGAGCGTAGGCAACACAGACAACCAGTACAGTTATGTTTGGGATCATGGAGAAACCGGTGCAAACATTGAGAATCTCGAGGATGGAAAATATAAAGTTACTATCACCGATAATCATGGTTGTTTTGCAGAATCTGTTTACACCATAAATCAAAATCCGGGACCTGAGAAACCAATCATTCTACAGGCTGGCGATTCATTGTATGTGTTTCAACAGGCTATCAACTATCAATGGTATAAGGATAGTGTGGCTATAAGAGGTGGTAATAAC
>BQJT01000360.1 GCA_021604845.1 Cyclobacteriaceae bacterium | reverse complement strand
AGATCAGATTAGTTCGGAAGACCGGCTATGCGGTCATTTTCATGAATGGATGGGCGGTTCCTGTATCCCGGACCTTAGACGGGAGAAGGTAAACATGAAGCTGATATTCACTACCCATGCTACCATTCTGGGTCGTTACCTGGCAATGAACAACCCTACTTTTTACAATCATTTACCGTTTTTTGAATGGGAGAACGAAGCCAAACGGTTTGGCATAGAGACCTTAGCGATGTTCGAAAGAGCTGCAGCCCAGCAATGTGATGTTTTCACCACGGTCAGTGACGTAACCGCCCGGGAGTGCGAGTATTTGCTGGGCAGGAAACCGGACATTGTGCTACCAAACGGGATCAATATCAAGAAATTTGATGTGCAGCATGAGGTCCAGGTTATACACCAGGAGTACAAAGAAGAGATCCACCAGTTCGTTATGGGGCACTTTTTCCAAAGTTATAGCTTCAACCTGGACAAAACCCTTTACTTCTTTACTTCCGGAAGGTATGAGTACGTAAACAAAGGGTTTGATCTGGTACTGGCTGCACTAAACCTCCTGAATGAAAGGATGAAAAAATCAAAATCAGAGATGACGGTGGTAGTGTTCTTTATTACCAATAAGGAAGTTCATTCGATCAATGCGGACGCCTTGCAGTCACGGGGGGTTATGGAGGAGATACGCCAGACCTGTGATGTAATCATAAAACAGGTAAGAGAACAATTCTTCCATTCAACTGCAGCAAATGCCCAATATTATATGCCTGATCTGAACGAGATGGTAGATGACTACTGGAAGCTTCGCTTGAGAAGGACCATTCAGAGTTGGAAAACCGATGATTTGCCACCTGCCGTAACTCATGATCTGGTAAACCCACAGAATGATGATATCTTGAAATATCTGGCCGGGTCAGAACTGCAAAACCGACAGGAGGATAAGGTTAAGATCGTCTATCATCCGCAATTCATTAGTCCAACCAACCCATTATTCGGTATAGAGTATTCACAATTCGTCAGAGGCTGTCATCTGGGTATATTTCCCAGTTATTATGAGCCCTGGGGTTATACACCAATGGAATGTATTGCCAGCGGGGTGCCTGCCATTACTTCGGATCTATCCGGATTTGGAGATTTCGTAATGCGCACCATACCCAACCATGAAAACTCCGGAGTAAATGTGGTACGAAGAAGTAAACAAACCGATACGGTTTCTGCAGAACAACTGGCAGATTTCTTCGTCACATTTATACACTCGAGCAGGCGAAACAGGATAACCATGCGGAATGAAGTGGAGCGTTGTGCCGAAAACTTTGACTGGAAGTACCTGATTTCTCACTACCTAAAGGCCTATAGCATGGCTGGGAAAACGGCTCACAATCAGGCGTGAAACTAAGTCTTAGTTGGAAATGAGAATACAATTTTTAGGCACAGGGGATGCCTTTTGCAGTGGAGGCAGATTTCAGACCTGTTTTCAGGTCATTGCAGATAACTTCAATTTCCTAATTGACTGCGGGGCTACCTCGTTGCTGGCAATGAAGGCTGGGGATATGGCTTCTGACTTGATTGACGGCATCATCATTAGCCATTTCCATGGAGACCACTTTGGTGGATTGCCATATTTACTAATTGATGCAAATTACCAGGCAAAAAGAACCAGACCAATGTTGATAGCCGGCCCTCCGGGAGTTGAGAAGTCGGTGCAGAACCTGCTTAGCGTGCTGTATCCAACAGTAAAAATAGCTGAACTCTCATTTGAGGTGATTTTTAAACAATTCAATAGTGACAATACCATTGAATTTGGACCACTTGCAATTGAAACATACCCGGTAATTCATGTTGAAGAGGCATTGCCACATGGGATTAGAGTACTGTTTAAAGATCAGTGCCTGGCCTTCAGCGGAGATACAGGGTGGACTGACAATCTTTACCAAATTGCCAGCAACGCCGACCTCTTTATTTGTGAATGTAATTATTTCAAAACGGTGAGCACATCACACCTGAATTATCCTACCATAGTTTCAAACTTAAATAAACTCAATTGTAAAAGAATTATACTTAATCATTTGGGTCCGGAAATGCTGGATAACATGAACTCCGTAAACCTTGAATGTAGTTACGACGGTTTGACAATTGATATTTAACTATGCCAGCTATACCACAGGACCGAAAAACCCGGGAGACTTACATTGCTGTGTTGCTGATGCTGGCCGAAGCTGACAACCGGGATCATAAAAATGAGATAGCCTTTATTAATCATGTGGCCACTCGAATTGGTCTTTCAGAACAGGACGTGCAAAGAATAGACAAGCATCCCGAAAATTTGGAATTCGTACTACCAAAAGATGAACAGGCCAGAATGAATCTGCTTTATCATTTATTGTTCCTGATGAAAATTGATGGAGCCGTGGGTGAAAAAGAGAAAAAGCTTTGCCATGAAGTTGGGCTGCGGCTTGGGTTCAATTATCGGATGGTTAATGAGTTGATTGAGGTCATGGATAGATATATTGGTAAACGAATTCCCCGGAATACCATGCTGAATATCATCAGGAAGTACATGAATTAATGTAACGGCATACCTGCCACTGTCTCCGCTACCTCCAAATATTTTAAAATTTTATATCATATCTCAACCAATATATATATAAATACGTAAGTACTTACATATATTTATCACGGAAATGGATGTATTCAATCATTTAGGAGAATTAGCTTTAGGTAGCAGGCTGAAGCGACTTAGTGATCAGATCATGCGAGATGGTGTTAAAATATATAAAGACAATGCCATTGATTTCGAGCCCAGATGGTTCCCGGTGTTTTATGTTTTAAGTAAAAAAGCACCTCAGGGGGTGACTGAAATTGCCAGAGATCTGGGGATTAGCCATGCAGCGGTGAGCCAGGTTGTACGAGAGTTATTGAAGAAGCGATATCTGGTGGCAGTTAAGGATGAATTGGATGGAAGAAAACGACTATTGTCACTTTCAGACCGGGGAAAATCAATTTTACCGCGGATTCAGGAAATCTGGAATGATATTGCCGTGGCAATTCACCAGGTAATCAATCAGCATCAGACTAATATTATTGATAGTTTACGCGAAGTGGAGCGGTCGTTTGATGAGGGTAGCCTCTACCAACGGGTTGCCAAAGTTACCCAGGAGCGCTGTATGCAGGAAGTGGATATTGTGGAGTTCCAGCCTGAATACAAGGAGTATTTCAAGTCACTCAATTATGCGTGGATCCAAAAATATTTCGTGCTGGAAGATATTGATGAACAGGTTTTAAGCAATCCCGAAAGAATAATTGCGGCGGGAGGTTCCATCCTTTTTGCCAGGATAAATAATAGAATTGTAGGCACCTGTGCTTTAATTAAGTTAGATAACCATAGTTTTGAGCTGGCAAAGATGGCGGTAGATGAAGAATTTCAGGGACGCCATATTGGTGAAAAATTAGGCCTGGCGGTAATTGATAAATCAATTGAACTCGGCGCCAAAAAACTTATACTTGAGTCCAATAAAAAGTTAATACCAGCTCTTAATTTATATAAGAAGCTTGGGTTTGTTCCAATATGTTCCGATCATAACAAGTCAATATATCA